>JAHBWE010000024.1 GCA_019637155.1 Labilithrix sp.
CGCCGCGGAGGCGGACGCCGCCGGCTCGGGGGCGGCGAACGCGGGCGTCGCCACGAGCGCGGCTACGAGCGGCAGGAGGACAAACGACGGCCTCATCCGCGGATCATGTGCATCGGTGCGCGGAGGCGTCAAATATGCGGCGCCTCTCGCGAGTCGCTCGGATCACTCGGCGGTGACGAGGATGTCGTCGATCCAGTACTCCACGGTGCCCGGGCTCTCCTCCGCCCACGGCATGCCAATCGCGGCGTAGCGCTCCTGATCGCGCGGCTCGAACGGGACGTTCTCGCGCCCCTTCGGCGGCGCGCCGTCGATCGAGATCTCCGCCTTCAGAGAGGCGACCCCTTGCATCATGACGCGCATCGTGACCCGTTGCCATACGCCCGGCGTGACGTCGGCGATGTGGAGCGGCGGGCCGAGGTCCCCCGGCGCAGCGTGAAACCGAACGGTCAGCGCCGGCTTCCCCCCGAAGTGCTCGATGTCGAGGTGCGTGTTGCGTCCGCCGACGTTGATCCCGGCGATCTCGTTGCGATGCGCGGGCTCCTGCGGCGCGGCGACGACGCGGAGCTCGAACGAGAGCGTGTAGGCGGAGGCGTCCTTGGGAGACACGTCGAACACGTCGCGCAGCACAGACCTGCCGTGGATCGAGACCCTCCCGACGTTCCCTCGTCCCGGATCCCCCGACGGATGCCTGACGACGACCCCCTCCTCCGGGACGCTCTCCCATCCCGGGTGACGGTCGCCCTCGAAGTCCTCGCACGCCACGTGTCTCGCGGCCGTCATGCAAAACGACGCGTCCCGCGGCGCGGCGTCCGCGATCGACTGAACCCCCGCGTCGACGGGCGCCTTCTCCTCGACCGGCGGCGGCTCGCTACCGAACGGCGCGCACGCGCCGAGCACCGCGACGAGGACGGAGAGACGCATGGGTAGAGCCTACTTCCCTCCGACCGCGCGACCAGTAGGCAATTCTGCCAGTAGGCAATTTTGCCAGTAGGCAACCTTGCCTACCTGACGACATCGGGTAAGGTCGAGCGTGTGTTCCGCTCGAATGCGCCGGTGACGGCGACCGCGTTCCATGATCGGCAGACCGAGCTGGCCGGCCTCCTCGACGCGTTCGAGGCGCTGCGCCAGGGTGCGCCGCGCTGGCTCGCCATCGTCGGACCGCGCAAGGTCGGCAAGACCAGCTTGCTGCTGGAGGCCTCGCGCCGGTCGCCCAGCGGCGTGCACGTGGCGCTGCTCGACGTCTTCGAGCGCGCCCCGCTCGATCTCGACGTGTTTCGGCTGCTCGCCGCGCGGGCGCTGGACGCGCTGCTCGCGGAGGAGGCGGGCGCCTCGTTTGCCCGCCGGCTCCACACGCCGGCGGAGTTCCGCGCGCTCCTTCACAAGACAGGCTCGCTCCGGAACGCGAGCGCCGATCTCCATTCCGATCTGGACCGGCTCCCGGACGAGCCGGCCACCCCCGACGCCGTGCGGCGCTGGCTGCATCTGCCGGAGGAGCTCTGCGCGCTCCTCGACCGCAAGCTGGTGCTCGCGATCGACGAGGTGCAGGAGCTCGGCTCGCTCAGCCGGTTCGAACCGTTCGTCGCGATGCGCGCGGCGTGGCAGCGGCACGAGCGCGTCGCGTACGTCATCTCGGGCTCGGCAGAGAGCACGCTGCGCGAGCTCGTGACGGCGCGCCACTCGCCGTTCTTCCAGCACTTCACGCTCTTCGAGCTCGGCCCCTTTCACCCCGCCGACGCGATCAAGCTCCTCGTCGACGCGGCGCCGCCCGACCGTCCGATCCCCAAGGCGATCGCCGCGCGGCTCGTCGAGGTCATCGGCACGCACCCCTTCTACCTGCAGATGGCGGGGGAAGCGCTCGTGACCGAGCCGCCTCCGTACGACGACGAGAGCCTCAAGGCGATGGTTCAGGCGCTCGTCTTCTCGCGCACCGGCCGGCTCGCGCTGTACTTCGAGAACGAATACGCCCGCGCGGTCGGCAAGGCGACGACCGCCGCCGCGACGCTCGCGGCGGTCGCGGAGCTCGGGCCCACGCGAATGACGGACGTGGCGAAGGCGATCGGCGCGTCGACGGCCTCGACCGCTCGCTACCTCGAGCGCCTGGGAGACACCATCGTCCGCGCCGACGACGGACGTTACTCCCTCGCCGATCCGCTCTTCGGCTCGTGGGTGCGCTGGCGCGGCCCCGGCGGCACGGTCGTGCCGATGACGATCGTCGGCGACGAGGCCGAGCAGGCCGTGGCCCGGCACCTGTCCGATCTCGGCTTCGATCTCGTCTACCAGTCGCGTGCGTCGCGCGGCGCGTTCGACCTGCTCGCGCTGCGCGGGCACGAGCAGCTCGGCCTCCAGGTGAAGCGCGCCGCGCCGCCGCTGCGCTTCGCGAACGCCGACTGGAAGCGCATGGAAGCCGACGCCCAACGGTTCGGCTGGCGCTGGGCGATCGCTTCGGTGGACGCCGCGGGAGAGGTCAAGATGCTCGATCCCGCGAAGGCGACCCGCGGCCGAGAGCGGCGCCTCGCGCAGGCCGCCGTCATCGAGAACCTGCTGCGCTGGCTCGATCGTCCGTCCAAGCACCGGCGATGATCAGCGACGGAGGTGGAGCGTCTTCGACGGGTCGCGCTGCTGCGCGGTCGGGGCGTGCGCGCCGGGGGCGTCGACGAACTCGATCTCGCTCTCCGGCTTGCTCGTCATGTCCGGATCCACCGCCGCGGTCGGATCGGTGCCGGGCGCCGTCGGCGTGCTCGCCTCCGGCGGCGCCGGGGCCGGGTTGCCGCCGAGCTCCTCGTCCTCCTCCGGCAACGAGGGGAGCTGCGCGACGTCGAAGCCGACCGGGACCTTGTAGATCTCGGTCGTCGGCGGGTACTGGTCCTTCTCCTCCGTCTTCCGCTTCGTCCCGTTCGCGTACGTGAACGTGCGCGTGATCTTGATCTTGTAACCCTTGATGCCGTGCTGCTTGACGACGACCTTCTTGCCGGAGAGCGTCGGGTCCTCCTCGATCTTCCGCTTGTATGGGATCGTCTCGTCGACCTCGCGGCTGAAGCCGACCTTCACCGGCTTCTCCTTCCCGAGCAGCTCGACGCGCAGCTTGCCGCCGACCGTCTTGGCGTGGACGACGACGGGAAACGGATGCGGGTTCCGGACCTTGAGGTCGACCGCCGGATACACGACGGTGGAGTCGAGGCCCATCGGGATGTACGCGCTCGGACGCGAGTGCGGCAGGCGCTCGAGCACGTCGAAGCCGCCGAAGAAGATCGCGGCGTGGAACGTCGACGCGACCTGGCACGTGCCTCCGCCGATCCCCTCGACCATCTCGCCCTTGAAGATCTCCCAGCTCTTCTCGAAGCCGTTCGACTCGCTGCGCTCGCCGATGACCTCGTTGAAGCTCACCATCTCGCCGGGCGAGATGACGAGGCCGTCGAGCTTCTGCGCCGCGTTGTCGATGTTCTTGCCGCGCCTCGACTGATCGCCCGAGCGCGAGAAGAACGTCTCGTACTCCGCGACGACGGCGGAGATCTCGAGGCTCTTCAGGAACGCGGAGGAGACGCGCGGCACGAACGATCGCGTCGGCAGCGTGATCGCGACCGCGTCGGCGCCGCGGGCCGCGCGCGCGGTCTCCTCGATCGCGGCGAGCGTCTCGTCCGCGTCGATGTAGTGGCCGTCGCGCTCCGCGATCGTCTCGTGCTTGTCGAGGTCGAGCCGCGCCGAGACCGGCTGCGTGTCCTCGACCTCCTTCAGCGCGACGAGGCGCGAGAGCGCGGCCTCGCGATCGAGCGAGACGAAGAGCGGCACGTCGACGCGCCCCTCGCGGGCCTCGTCCGCCGCGTACGCGCGGCCGAGCACGTCGCCGTCCTTCCCCACCCGCTCCGCGAACGCCGCGGAGCGCGCGGTGTCGACGCGGACGCCGAGCTCTCCGAGCGTGCCTTCGAGCACCGACTTGCCGCCGAGGTGGAGCGACACCTTGCGCGCGAGGAGCGCCGTCGCGCGCTCGTCCGCGAACGCCTTCGGATCGGCGCCGGCGGGCAAGGTGACGCCGTCGATCTTCACGCCGGGGAGCACGCGCGCATCCGGGAACCAGCGGCCCTTCGCGGCGAAGGCGCCCGCGCCCAGCGCCGCGAACATCGCGGCCGCGAGGCCGATCCGGAGGCCCCATCGGTGCGGCCGCCGTGCAGGCGGAACGTATCGCACCGCCGGAGGACCGGGCGGCGGAGGGACGTAAGGGCTCGGAGGATCGGGGAAATGCATGTCCGAGAGGAAACGCCGCTCGAAGTATCCGTCATCCAGCGGCAAATGGGAAAGAGGCGCGTATGCTTGACCGGCCGTGAAGACGTGTCCGCAGTGCAAGATGCGGTACCCGAACGAGGCGACGTATTGCTTCGTCGAGGGGTCCGATCTGATCACACTGCCGGACCCGCGCCTAGGCACGCTGCTCGCCGGCCGCTACGTCATCGAGGAGGTGGTCGGCGAGGGCGGCATGGCGACCGTGTACCGCGCCCGGCACAAGCTCACCGACAAGCTCGTCGCGGTGAAGATCATGAACCCGATGCTCGCGACCGATCCGGTCGTGCGCGAGCGCTTCCGGCGCGAGGCGCGCTCCGCGCAGCGCCTCACCCACCCGAACATCATCGAGATCTTCGACCAGGGCGACACCGAGGACGGCACCGCCTACATGGTGATGGAGCTGCTCCAGGGCGAGTCGCTCGCGCCCGTCATCGCGCGCGGTCCGCTCGAGGTCGACCGCGCGATCCACGTGATGATCCAGATCGCCCGCGGCGTCGCGCGCGCGCACGACCTCGAGATCATCCATCGCGACATCAAGCCGGAGAACATCTTCCTCGTCCGGCGCGAAGACGGCTCCGACCTCGTGAAGGTGCTCGACTTCGGGATCGCGAAGTCGCGCCAGGACTCGCGCCTCACCACCCAGGGCGAGCTCTTCGGGACGCCGCAATACATGGCCCCGGAGCGCATCACCGGGAAGGGCGACGGCGGCCCGAGCGACATCTACGCCCTCGGCGTCGTGTTCTTCGAGATGCTCACCGGAGAGCTGCCGTTCAGCGCGCCCGACGTCGCGACGTTCTTCGTGAAGCACATGGAGGAGCCGCCGCCGCCGGTGCGCTCGCTCAACGCGCGTGTCCCCGAGCGGCTCGACGTGCTCGTTCAGCGCATGCTCGCGAAGTCGCCGTCCGACCGCCCCGTCGACGCGCACCGCGTGCACCAGGACCTCCTCGAGATCATCAAGGAGCGCGAGGCCGCGCCGCCGCCCTCCGCCGACGAGGAGATGGCGCACTCGGTCGCGCCGGTCACGCTCGCGGCCGGTCCGGCCGATCAGTGGGCGCGCCGCGTGTTCGTGCTCGAGCAGATGCTCTCGCTCGCGTTCGGCGCGAAGGAGTCGGCGCCGGGCGAGCTGACCGAGCTCCTCGAGCGCGCGAACGGCCTCGTCCGCGAGATCGTCGAGCGCCGCCTCGAGGCGTTCAAGTCGCAGGAGAAGCTCGAGCACATCGACGCGAAGGGCCGCGACAAGCGCGCGCAGCTCGGCTTCGCGGTGGACCAGCTCGGCGTCGACGCGTCGAAGGCGAAGGAGGACGTGCGCACGGCGCGCGAGACGCTGAAGCGCACGGAGGAGGAGACGAAGACCGCGCGCGAACGGTTCGAGGCCGCGCACAAGGAGGCGCTCTTCTGGGAAGGCCGCTGCGGCTTCATGGAGCCGTCCGCCGACCTCGCGCAGGCCTACCGCGCCATCGCGGACGCGGTCGACGAGTGGATCGCGCTCCAGGCCGAGGCGCGCCGCACGCAGGAGCACGTCGAGACGTCGGAGCGCACCGCGAACGACCTCGACTTCCAGCTCCGCGAGCTCCGCGGCGCGCTCGGCGCGCACGAGCAGGAGCTCGACGAGGAGCGGGCCAAGCTCGAAGGCGCGATCCACGAGCAAGGCAAGGAGGCCGAGCGCCTCGAGGGCGAGCTCCTCGAGCTCACCGCGCGCTTCTGCCGTCCGCTCCGCGCGCGCCCGGAGCTCGCGCCGCTCTTCAAGGAGCTCGAGCTGGACGTCGCCGCGTGATCTCGACGTTCGGCGCGCCCCCGAAGCGCCGCGCCATCACCGCGATCGCCTCGGGGTTCTCGTCGACGAGGAGGAACGTGCAGCCGTGCTCGAGCGCGGCCGCGCCCGCGGTGCCGGTGCCGGCGAAGAAGTCGAGGACGACGCCGCCCTTCGGCGCCGACGCGCGCACGACGCGACGAAGGACGCCGAGCGGCTTCTGGGTCGGGTAGCCGAGCTTCTCTTTCCCCGTCGGCGACACGATCGTGTGCCACCACGTGTCGGTCGGGAGCTTCCCCGCCGCCGCCTTCTCCTCACCGACGAGCTCCGGCGCCATGTACGGGATGCGATCGACCTCGGCGGTGTCGAAGTGGTAACGCGCCGGGTCCTTCGCGAAGAACAGGATGTTGTCGTGCTTCGCCGGCCAGCGTTTGTTGGTGCGCGAGCCGTAGTCGTAGGCCCAGATGATCTCGTTGATGAACGAGGCGCGCCCGAAGATCCGATCGAGGAGCACCTTGCAGTAGTGCACCTCGCGGTAGTCGATGTGGAAGTAGAGGCTCCCCGTCGGCTTGAGGACGCGGTGCGCCTCGCGGAGGCGCGGCTCGAGGAACGCGAGGTAGTCGTCGAAGACGTCGACGTACCTCGCGTCGTCGGCCACGCGCTCGGTGCGGTAGCGCCGACCGCCGAACCCGGTGCGGTCCCCCTCCTCGTCGCGGACGGCCTTCAGCCGATCGCGCCGCTGGACACGGCCCGTGTTGAACGGGGGATCGACGTAGATCAGATCGATCGACGCGTCCGGCAGCTCTCGAAGCACGTCGAGGCACTCGGCCTCGACGATCCGACTCAGTCCTTCGCGAAGCAGTAGATGCGACCCTGACTCTTGCGCGCCGCCTGCCCCTGGACGGTGCAGTTGGAGGTCGGCGAGCCGTTGCCGGTGAAGTTCCAGGCCGAGCCGATCTGCGGGTTCGTCTCCGGCGCCGCGCTTCCGAATCCGGTCTGGTTGCCCTGGTTCGCCGTCCAGTTGTTGCAGTGGGCGTTGCCGCGGCGCGTCCCGTCGAGGAGCGATCCGGTGAGGATCCACTGCCCCTCCGCCGGGATCGCGTTGCCCTTCTCGTCGACGAGGAGGTCGCTCTTGATGACCAGCTGACCCGTCACATCCTCCGGCGTGTGCAGCGTCTCGACGTTCGTCGCGACCACGACGCCCTTCTGGTTCTGCCACGGCCCCGGACCGATGCGGTCCTTCGCGTTTTCGTTGGCGGTGCTGAGGTACGCGGCCCATGTGTGATCGTCGCCCTTGATCGGCGCGGCAGCCGCGAGCTCCTTGCACTTCGCGTCGGCGCCGGTGATGCCACCGAGGTTACCGCCGGTGCCGGCGGGGACGCTCGTCACGAAGAAGGTCATCGACGACTTCGGCGGGGGTGGCGGGGGCGTGTCGTCGACGACCGGGGGCGGCGTCGTGACGGGCGCCTCACCGGTCCCTTCCGGTTTCTTGTCGGTGTCGTCCTTCTCGTCGTCGTCGTCACCGAGGGTCGTTCCCCCCGGCTCCTCCTCGTCGGTGGGCGGGGTCTCCGTTGCCCTGGAACAACCCTGACCCAGGGCGAAAACCGCTGTAACACCGAGGAAACAGACAAGGCGCAACCGCATCATCCCGAGCTCCTTTGCCGACACAGAAAGATATAGGCAAGCAGTGCGCCTACACTAGTCGCCTGTATGGCTCTTCCTGCCTCCACCGTCGCCGCGATCTCGGAGCGCCTCTTTCGCGGAGCCTCCGCCCCTGGATCGCCGCCGCCCCGCCCTCTCCATGTCCTCTACGGAGGCGCCCACCTCTTCTCGCGCGGCACCGTCGAGAAGCTCGGGGCGCGGGCGCGCGAGTCGATGGACCGTCACGGCGAGGACGCGCGCGCGTTCGGCGAGGCGATCGGCCTGACGGATCCGGAGAGCGCCGAGCGCGTCGCCGCGCGTGTCCGCGCGAAGCTCGCGACGTCGGCGATCGATGCACTCTGCATTGATTTCGAGGACGGCTACGGCCCGCGGAGCGACGAGGAGGAAGACGCGGACGCCGCGCGCACGGCGGCGGAGCTCGCGGCGGCGCCGGCAGCAGGCCCGGTCATCGGCATTCGCGTCAAGTCGCTCTCGCCCGCGACGTTCGCGCGCGCGGTCCGCACGCTGGAGATCTTCCTCGACGCGGCGCCGGCGCGGCCCGGCTTCACCGTGACGTTGCCGAAGGTGACGCGCGGCGAGGAGGTGCACGCGCTCGTGGAGCTGCTCGACGCGCTCGGCCGGCGCGAGGTCGGGATCGAGCTGATGATCGAGACGCCGGCCGCGCTGCGCGACGTACGCGCGCTCGTCGACGCGGGAGGAGGTCGTGTCGTCGCGGTCCACCTCGGCGCCTACGACCTCACCGCCGAGCTCGGCGTCGGCGCACGCGATCAGTCGCTCGATCATCCGTACAACGAGCTCGCGCGCATGACGCTGAAGCTCGCGCTGCCCGACGTCGGCGTCTCCGACGGCGCGACGACGACGCTGCCGACCGGCGGCGACACCGCCGCGGTCCATCGCGCGTGGAGGCTCCACGCCGCGAACGTGCGGAGCGCGATCAAGCTCGGGATCTGGCAGGGCTGGGACCTCCATCCCGCGCAGCTCCCCGCGCGCTGGGGCGCGGTGTTCGCGAGCTTCCTCGAGGAGCGCGCGCCGCTCGCGGCGAGGCTCGCGGCGTTCGTGGCGCGGGCGACGCAGGCGTCGCGCGTCGGTCAGGACTTCGACGACGCGGCGACGGCGCAGGCGATCGTCGCCTTCTTCCGCCGCGGCCTCGCGTGCGGCGCCCTCGACGACGCCGACCTCGCCGCGACGACGCTGACACGCGCGGACCTCGACAAGTCCTTCGCCGAGATCGCGCGGTCGAGATGAAGCGGGTGCTCTTGCTTCTCGTGCTCGTGCTCGTGCTCGTGGCGTGCGGCGGCGGCGGGCCGAACGCGCCTTCTGGGGGCGGCGCGAACGTCGAGGAGCGGGTCGTGATCGAGAAGCTGCCCGACGGCACGATCAAGAAGACGACGATCCGGACGACGAAGCGCACGGTTCCGATGGCCCCGCCGCCCGCGCGCCCCGCCGATCCGTACCCCGCCGATCCGCTCGTTCGCTACAACGTCGAGCGCGTGAACGCGTACCGCGCGCGGAAGGGCCTCCCACCGCTGCTCTACGATCGGAAGATCAGCGAGCTCGCGCTCCGCGGCTCGCAGCAGCTCGCGAGCGATCACCGCCCGCACGCGCACTTCGCGGCGCACGCGAAGGGCGCGCCGGGCTTCGGCTCGCGCGCGGCCGAGAACCAGGGCGACGAGAACGGCGTCCCGGTGCTCGATCCCAACCCGACGAAGAACGGCCAGCGCCAGATCGACGCGATGCTCGAGCTCATGTTCGCGGAGGGCCCCGGCGGCGGCCACTACGACAACATGATGAGCAAGGAGCTCCGCCGGATAGGGGTGGGGCTCTTCAACTCAGCCGGTCGGCTCTACATGACCAACGATTTCTCGGATTAAATCGCGAACGTACGCGCATCTCGCACCATGTGCCGACGAACCGAAGAGACGCATGGGAGGCGCCCGATCCACCCTCATCG
Organism: Labilithrix sp.; assembly: GCA_019637155.1. Classification (NCBI taxonomy): domain Bacteria; kingdom Pseudomonadati; phylum Myxococcota; order Polyangiales; family Labilitrichaceae; genus Labilithrix; species Labilithrix sp. The sequence continues at coordinate 9,639 of JAHBWE010000024.1, forward strand.
GGTGAAGAATCAGGGTTCGAGGAACGTAGGAGAGCGGTGATGGAAGCGGACCAGATCACGGCGTGCGAAGAGTGCGGTGTCGTCCTGCCGCCGTTCGTCGACGGCTCCACGAGCTGCCCGACGTGCGGGCTCGAGCATCTCGCGAGCACGGGGGAGTTCGCGGCGCTCACGGAGCGCACGCTCCCGGTCGACCGCCCGAGCCACGCGGGCGAGGACGCGGCGCGCATCGCGATGACGGAGAAGGCGATCGTGGAGCTGCTCCGCCGCCAGCTCGGCGTGCTCGGCACCGTCTTCGTCGCGCCGGACGTCCCCGCGCGCAAGGAGGCCGCCGCGCGCCGCGCGCACGTCGTGCACCTCCCCTCCCCCGAGAAGCTCCTCGCGCTCTACGACGCGACGATGCTCGGCAGCGGCGAAGAGGGCTTCATCGTCACCACGCGCCGCCTCTGCTGGAAGAACGTCGGCGCGCCGGCCTGCTCGATCCAGTGGCGCGACATCGATCCCGATCGCCTCTTCATCGACGGCCGCCGCCTCTTCGTCGACGACGAGGCGATCACGATCGACGACGAGGACGTGCTCGACGCGAGCATGGACGCCTTCCACGTCCTCGCGCTCTCCGCGCGCCCGCAGGCCTCCGGCCACATGCCGGTCGCGAGCGTCGTGCCGGCCGAGAGCAGCCCGACGACGTCCGCCTGGTTCGCCCGCGCCGCCGCCCCGGCAGGCACGCCGCCGCCGCCGCACTCCACGTCGTACCTCGGCTACGCTTCGCGCGTGGAGACGAAGACGCCGGCGTGCAAGTGCTGGCACTGCCACACGCCGCTCCACGAGACGACGCCGCAATGCGGCTACTGCGGCGCGATCCCGAAGAAGAAGACGGGCTGGCTCAAAGCCACGGGCTGACGCGCCCACGCCGCTCGCGTGTATCCTCACGGGATGCGTTTCATCCATGGGGTTTGTGGATCGTTGGTGGCGATCGCGGCGCTCTCCACGCTCTCGGCGGCGTGCGGTGACGACGACGCGCCGAGCGGCTCGAGCACGTCGAGTACCTCGAGCTCCTCGAGCACGTCGAGCAGCTCCGGCAGCTCGGGCAACGCCAGCTCCAGCAGCTCGGGCGGCGACGGGAGCGACGCCGGCGAAGAAGCGTCGTCGAGCACGTTCGCGCTCACGAGCCCGGCGTTCCAGGAGGGCGGCGACATCCCGAAGGAGCACTCGTGCGACGGAGCGGGCGAGTCGATCCCGCTCGCGTGGAGCGGCGCGCCCGCCGGCACGAAGAGCTTCGCGATCGTGATGCGTGACAAGACGTTCGAGAACGGCGGCAACAACTACCACTGGGTCCTCTGGGACATCCCCGCGTCGACGACGTCGCTGCCGAAGGGGATCGCGAAGACGGCGAGCCCGGACCCGCCCGGCGGAGGCGCGAAGCAAGCGAAGTGGAGCTTCGGCGAGGAGCTCGGCTACGGCAACATGTGCCCCATCTCAGGCCCGCCGACGCACACCTACGAGCTCACGCTCCTCGCGTTCACCGACGCGAGCATCCCCGTCGAAGGCGCCACCGACCCCAAGGACATCGACGCCCTCCTCCAGGCGAAGAAGGCCGGCAGCGCATCGCTATCAGGAAAGTACACGAAGCAGTAACGGACGCCGCGACCTCCAACGCCGAGCTGAACGCTTCGTAACGGACGCTCCGCCCCTTCGCGCCCCACCCTCCGAACACCGACACGACACGAACACGAACACGCAAACCGCACCGGCCAACGCCGACGCGGGCCCTCACCCGCGCGGTAGCGAGCCCCTCCCACGCCGTATCCGAGCACCGAACACCGACGCGACCACGCGAAACCCGCACCGCCCGAACGCCGACGCAGCTCGCCGACGCGAGCGAGGCATTCACCCACGCCGTATCCGAGCACGCGAAACCCGCACCGCCCAAACGCCAACGCAGTTCACCGACGCGAGGCCCTCACCCGGCCATAGCGAGGCTCTCACGCGCGCAGCTGGCGAATTCGCCCACGCCGTAGCGAAGCTCTCACTCGCGCAGCTGGCTCACCCGCACCATAGGAGGCTCTCACGCGCGCAGCTGGCGAGCTCACCCGCGCGCGCAGCTAGCGAATTCACCCACGCTGTAGCGAGGCTCTCACGCGCGCAGCTGGCGAGCTCACCCGCGCGCGCAGCTAGCGAATTCACGCACGCCGTAGCGAGGCTCTCACGCGCGCAGCTGGCGAATTCACGCGCTGTAGCGAGGCTCTCACGCGCGCAGCTGGCGAGGCACGGAAGGGAGCTCGTGGAAGCCGATCGGGCCGCCGCCGCGGAGCCAGCCTTCTGCTGCGAGCCACGTTTGCGGCGGCGCGGTCGGAGGTGATGCTCGTGCGCCGCGAGCGCGGGCGAATGCGGCGGGCGGCGGCCGTGCGATGGGGTGCCAGCCGTCGAACCATGCCGCGGAGGTCATCGTGTCGAGCTCGAACGTCGCGTTCGTGGCGCGCGCGTGCTCGATCGCGTGCTTCCGCGTGTTGAAGAAGAGATACACGAGGACGTTGCGCGTCTCCGTCGGCGAGGTGAGCTCGCGACGGTGGTGGCGATCACGAAAGAGCGAGCCGTGGCGGCGCGCGACACGATTCACCGCAAACGCGATGCGCGAGAAGAGGAGCTGCAGGCGACGCGCGACCTCCTTCTTGTCTTGAGCCTCGACGAGCAGATGCAAGTGGTCGTGCTGCACGGAGTAATGCACAACGCGAACACCGCGCGCGACGCACGCGGCGATCTGGTCGACGATCGCCGCATGCACGCGCTCCGCGCGGAAGCTCGGCCCAACCGGGACGCGCTTCATCGAGACGTGCAACGGATGATCGCGATGATGCGGCTTTCGCGTCACGTGCTTCACGAACCCGATCCGCTCCGGCCGCGGAGGCCGCCCGCCCCGACCAACGCGCAACTTCTCGACGAACAGCGGAAGCTGCCCTCTTCGCTGTCGTTTCCGAGCCCTCGCCATTTGTTTAGCATAGCTATTTTTACGGCACTTGCAAGTGCATGGGGGCGTTATGCGTTCGTGGCTTGTCCGTTCGCGGGACCGAAGGAACGGGATGCTTGGGAGAACCTGTGGACAAGGCTGGAAGCGGCGGCCGGTGGGTCGTGACGCATGACCCACGAACGCGAAATATTTGGGAGAAAGTTTGGGAGAACCTGTGAACACGGCTCGAGTCTTCATCGCCCAATCGGTGTCACCGCTCTCGCGGCCAACCGCGTGAACACCTCATGGGACCAAGGCGACCGCAGCGACGTCGCGACGCCGCTTCGCCGCGGCACGCCGCTCGGAGACGCCACTCCGCCGGAGCATGCCGGGTACGCCTGGCGGAGCGGCGTATCGGGTGGAGTGGCGCCCCCGGCCGAGCGGCGTGCCCCCGCGGAGTGGCATCCCTGAAGTGAGCGGCGTGCCCCGGCGGAGCGGCGTGTCCCCGGCGGAGCGGCGTGTCCCGGCGGAGCGGCGTGCCCCGGCGGAGCGGCGTGCCCCGGCGGAGCGGCGTGCCCCGCGGAGTGGCATCCTGAAGTGAGCGGCGTGCGTGTCTGGGGTGGGGGCGCGCGGGGGTGGGGAGGGATGGCTGGTAGGTGCCGCGAGGCGTTGCGAAAGGCAGAGCCTCACAGCGCCCCTGACCGACGACGTAGCGAAAGGCCGGCTACTCGTGCTGGCCTAAGTAAGAGAAGAGACGTTTGGGAGTTAGCGTGCCGGCATCGGGGGCGGGGGCGGAGAGATGAGACCTGCGTCTTGGAGGATGTCTTCGACGCGGCCCTGGTAGGAGGCCATCTTTGGGTCGTCGCGGGTCGACATGCCTAGGGCCAGGGCGTCGGTGCGGCGGCCGACCTTCGAGAGGGCCTCGATCTTCACCATCGTCGCCTCCGGCGTGAGCGCGTTGCGGCCGGGGATGGCCTCGTAGAGGTCGATCTCGTGGAGCGCCTTCTTCGCGTCGCCGCTCGCGAGGGCCTCGCGGGCGTTCGCGACGTGCTTCGCCTCCTGCGCCAGCGTCGCCATGTTCACCGGAGGGCCGCTCGCGATCGGCGCCGCCGACGGGTCGGGGGTGGGTGGAGGCGGAGACGGCGCGCGCGGCGCCGCGGTCGTCTCGACGATGCCGCTCGAGGTGGGCTCGGCGTCGGGCGTCTTCTTGGGATCGTCTTTGCCGCCGAAGGCGATGCCCAGGATGACGGCGACGACGGCGGCGGCGGCGACGAAGGCGAGGGTCTTTTGAGTTCCGGTCATTGTTCGGGGATCGCGATGCCGATCTGCTTGCGGAGCTTCGCGTAGCGGTCCGAGACCACGAAGCTCATGAGGTCGTCCATCTGTTCGTCGAGGTGCGTCTTGTCTTCGAGCGAGAAGACGTTGTGCGCGGCGCGGAGGTCGTTCGCGAGGAGGAGGCCCGCGCGCGCGAGGGTGCGGTCGCTCGCGGTCGCCCAGCGCGCGAGGTTGGCGCGGCCGCCCTCCTCCACGAAACGGAGGAAGTGGCCGCGGAGACGATCGATCTGCGCCGGCTCGAGGATCGGCTCGATCGCCTTCGCGATCGGGACGACGAGCTGCTTCACCTGCGCCGAGAGCGGGAGGCCCGGGTTGCCGATCGAGAGCGCGGCGAGGAAGATGTCCTCGAGGCCGCGCGCCGAGGGGACGAGCATCTTCACGAAGTGCTCCTCGCGGTAGTTCGCGAGGTGGCGGCCGGCGAGGAACGCGAGCTCCGCGGCGGAGCGGCCCGAGAGCGCCTTCGCGCCGATGCGCGACGCGGGAGGCACGCCCGGCACCATCTCGACGAAGCCCTCGAAGTCCACGTCGGTGAAGAGCGCGGGCGAGTGCATGCCCAGGATCGCCGCCGCCCACGAGAAGCAGCGGACCGCCTGCACCGTCGTCGTGGCCGGGTCCTGCTTGTTCGCGGGATCGAGCTTGATGAGCTGCTTGTCGCGGCGCATCGCCGAGATGCGGCCGAGGAGGACCGCCGAGACGACGACGGAGAAGATCTCGCCGACGAGCGGCTCCTCCTCGGGATGGAAGAGGAGGCGCTTCCACGCGTCCGGCGTGACGGCGGCGGTCGGACGGATGAGCGCCGCCTCGCGGTGCCGGACGTAGACCTCCTTCTCCTCGCCCTCCGCCGCGTCGAGGTAGGCGAGGACCTGGGACACGCACCACTGGCGATCGCTGTCGCCCGCCTTCTTGTAGGCGCGGAAGAGGGCCTTCAGCGTGTCGACGTCGCGCGGGTCGTGGCGGACGCGGCGCGCGAGCTCGGCGGGATCGTCGTCGGGGATCGGGCCGCGCTGGCTCGTCGGAGGCTCGACGTCGGAGAGGTCGACCTCCACCGCCACGTGCGCGCGCGCGTCCGCGAGCTCCGTCTCGAGCTCCTTGATCCGGTCCTCGAGGAACTTGATCCGCCGCTCGAGCGCGAGGGTGCGCTGATCGGTCGGCTGCTCGAGCGGCATGATCGTCGCGGGCGGCGGCTCGTCGGTGAACGAGAGGTCCTTGATGACGATGCGATGCCGCGACTCGTACGCCGCCTGGAGCGCGCTCTCCAGCTTCCGGAGGCGCGCGCGATCGAGGCCGAGGTTGTCGGCCATCTTGTCGAGCTGGTTCCGCTCCTCCTGCGTGATGATGCCGTCCTCGATGACGTCAGCGAACAGCTCTTCGTACATCGCTTCGAGCTTGCCGTGACGCAGGTTGCCGGTGACCTCGCCCGCCTCGAAGGACGCCTGATGCTGGAACGTGGCTTCTGTTTCGCTCATCCCGACCTCACCTTTTCAGCCCCGGCCATAGTACGCTGTTTCGGCCAGGTTCGATGGGTCACGAGTCGATCGACGAGCATTACGGCCAAGCGCTGCGCAACGCCGACGTGGGGCAGCTCATCGTCGCCGCGCGCCGGTACCTCGAGGTGCGCCGCTTCGACGAGGCGCAGAGCGCGCTCCTCGCCGCCGGCCGCCTCCAGCCGCGCGAGGGCGAGGTCTATCGCTGGCTCGGTGAGGTGCTCCTCCGTCGCGGCGACGCGGAGCGCGCGGAGAAGGTCCTCGAGAAGGCGGTGATGTTCGGGTCGAGCACGAACGCGACCGTCATGCTCGAACAGGCGCGCTCCCTCATCCCCACCCAGCACGCGGCGGGAGAAGGCGCCGTCGCCGACCTCTTCGCGCAGTCGCCGATGGGGCGCGGCGGACGCGACGATCGGACCGGCCCGAGCTTCGGCTCGCGCCGCCTCGTCCCGCCGGAGTCGGACGGCGAGATCGAGACGATGATCCGGAAGCAGACGGAGCTCCGCGCGCAGATCGACGCGGTGCTCTCGGAGCCGGTCGACATCCCCGCGCCGCGCTCGAGCCGCCGCGGCTCGCAGCTCGGCGTGCTGACGCCGGACGACGAGATCGCGCTGAAGGCGCCGACCCGCGCGCTCGAGTTCGACATCCAGCCCGAGGCGATCGTCAACTCGACGGGCCCGTTCGCGCCGCCGCCCGACTCGTCGCGCTCCGTCGCGCGCACGCAGGGTGGGTTCACGCCGCCCGCGCCGTCGTCGGGGCGCATGCCCGTCGCGCCGCCGTCGTCGGGGCGCATCCCCGCCGCGCCGCCGTCGGGGCCGCAGCCGCCGCCTTCGTTTCGCCAGCCGCCGCCGTCGGATCCGATCCTGCTCGAGAGCCTCCCGCGGCCGGAGATCAAGCTCGGCGGCGCGGCGATCCCGGAGGCGCGCGACGTCCTCGACGCGCTCGAGCTCGCCGGCGTCTACGAGCGCGACGCCGTCGCGGTGCCGCAGGTGTTCCCGTGGACGAAGCCGGAGGTCGTCCGCTCGAAGAAGAGCATCGGCGTCCTCGTCGGGCTCGCGGTCGCGCTCCTCGCCGGCGGCGCGACCACGTTCGTGATGGTCACGAACGCGCGCGCGCGCGACAGGCAAGAGGCCGAGCAGCTCCTCGTCCAGGTCGACAAGGACCTCGAGCAGGCCGACGCGAAGCTCCTCGATCCGGCGGAGAAGTCGATCGCGAAGGCGTTCGAGCTCGACTCGCGCTCGCCGCACGCCGCGCTGACGTGGCTCCACGAGCGCGTCACGCTCGGCCTCCTCAAGGGCGGCGGCGACATCGCGTTCGAGGAGGCGACCGCGCGCGCGAAGGAGGTCGGCATCGAGGAGAAGCGGTACGCGTTCGCGCACGTCGCGTCGTTCCTCTTCCAGGGCGACACCGCGGGCGCGATCGCGAACGTCGCGAAGTGGGACGAGAGGAGCGGCGACGATCCGTGGTTTCACCTCGTCGCGGGCGCGACGTTCGAGCGCGCCGGCGATCCGCGCGCGCTCGAGCGCTACGCAGCGGCGGTGAAGCTCGCGCCCGACATGCTCACCGCGCAGATCCTCTTGAACCGCGCGATGGCGGTCGACGGCGACGTCAAGCGCGCGACCGAGCTCGCGAAGGAGATCCGCATCCGCCACCCGCAGCGCCTCGAGAGCGCGGCCCTCGTCGTGCTCGCGTGGGCGCGCGATCCCCGCGGCGAGCCGCCGGCCGAGACGCGCGAGGTGATCGAGCACGCCGACGCGCTCCCGCTCGCGCTGCGGAGCGTGCCGTTCGCCGCGCGCGCGGTCCTCGCGGTGCCGAAGGGGATGCAGGACGAGGCGAAGTCCTCCACCCAGAAGGGCCTCAACCTCGCCGACACGCCGGGCATGGCGACGTGGTTCGGCGGCATCGCGCTCATGACCGGCGACGAGGATCTCGCGCGCAAGGCCGCCGTCACCGCGCTCTCGTTCTCCGCCGCCTACGCGCCGGCGCGCATCCTCGCCGCGCGCGTCGCGCTCTTCGCCGCGCGCTTCGACGAGGCGCTCAAGGCGACGGAGGAGCTGCCGCAGAGCTCGCCCGAGGTCGCGCTCGTCAGCGCGGCCGCGTCGTACGAGAAGCTCGACGCGGAGCGCCTCGGCCGCTCGTTCGACGCGCTCTCGGACGAGGCGCGGAAGCACCCGTACATCGGGCCGCTCCACCGCGGACAGGCGCTTCTCGCCGGCAAGCTCGACACGTTCGCCGACGCCGCGAAGGCGCTCGAGGCCGCGCGCGACGAGGCGCCGTGGGCCGACCTCGTCTCGATCGACTGGGCGCTCGAGAGCGGCGACCTCGAAACGGCGAAGAAGATCGCGGAGGCGTGGCGCGGCGAGCCCCGCGCGATGCGGGCGGTGCGCCTCGCGCGGCTGGCGCGCTACGAGGGCAAGCTCGAGGACGCGGATCGCTTGAGCCGCATCGGCCTCGAGGCGGGCACGCCGACGCTGCGCGCGCTCGCGGAGCGCGTGTACACGTTGATCGCGCTGAAGCGCGACGCCGACGCGGCCGCGCTCTTCAAGACGTACTCGAACCTCGGCGGCCCCCTCGCGAAGTGGCTCCGCGCCTACGCCCAGGCGATCCACGGCAAGGCCGACGACGCGAAGGCGATCGTCGCGACGGAGGACCCGCCGCCGACCGCGGCCCCGATGCCGACGCGCGAGATCGCGGCGATGGCGTACGGCGCGATGAAGACGCGCAAGGCGGACGACTACGTGAAGGCGATCGTGCAAGCGGGCTTCACGAACCCAGACATGGTCTGGGCCGCGGAGCGGGTGGGGCTTCCGAAGATCGCGGCGAAGAAGCCGCGATGACGAAGAAGCGCGCCGAGCGAAGAAGCCGAGGCAGCTATTCGCTCACGGTCGTGACGTTGTCGCTGGAGTCGCGGTCGACGAGCTTGCAGAGGGGGTCGATGCCGACCTTGGTTGGCTTTTGCGGGACCGTGAAGTGGAGCTCGCTTTCGCCCTTCTTGATGCGTTGCTTCTCGGTGTGGAGGGCGTTGCCGCGTTCGTCGAGGGCGCCGACGTCGATGCTGTCTTCGAAGTCGATCTCCTGCTGCTCGCCCTTGTCGTCGCTGCGGAGCTTCTTCGCCATGACCTTCAGCGTGACGTCCCAGCCGCCGGAGGGGTTGGGCTTCATCGTCGCCGACTTTGCGCGGTTGTCGTAGAGCGTGATCGTCTCGAAGAGGTCGTCGATGAGGTACGCGAGCTCCGGCGGCGTCTCCTCGCGGAAGGCGTCGACGAGGTGCTTCGCGGTCGGGTACGGCGGGCCCTTGAAGCGCCACTCGTCGACGACCTTGCGCAGCGCGCGGTTCACGCGGTCTTCGCCGATGTAGTCCGAGAGCGCGTACATCGCGAGGCTGCCTTTTTGGTAGTGGATGTACATCTGGTTTTCGTTGTGGGCGAGCGGGCGCTCCTTCTTCTGCTCCGTGAAGCGGCCGCGGAGATAGCCGTCGAGCTCGAACTTGAGGAAGCGGCGCATCTTCTCCTTTCCGTACTTGCGCTGCATCACCATCAGCGCCGAATACTGCGCCATCGACTCGGAAGTCATCGTCGCGCCGCGGACGTTCGCGCCGACGACCTGGTGCGCCCACCACTGATGGGCAATCTCGTGGGCGGTGACGTAATACGGATAATCGACGTCGTCGGGATCGTCGTCTCGCACGCGCGCGATGAAGCCGACCGCCTCCGAATACGGGATCGTGTTCGGGAAAGACTGCGCGAAGGACTGATAGCGCGGGAACTCGAGGATGCGGGCTTGCTTGTGCTGGTAAGGGCCGAACGACTCGCTGCAGTACGCGAGGGCGTCCTTCATCCCGAGCATCATGCGGTCGAGATCGGCGGTGTGGGCGGGGTGGTAGTAGATCTCGAGGTTGACGCCGTTCCAGGTGTCCTTCTGCACCGCGTAGCGCGCGGAGAGGACGGAGAAGAAGTTCAGGATCGGTTGATCCATCACGTAACGGAAATAGCGGCGGCCGTTCTCGGTCCATTCCTTTTCGAGGTAGCCGGGCGCGATCGCGATCTGGTCGGACGTGGTGCCGACCGTCACCGCGAACGAGATGAAGTCGGAGTCCTGCCGGATGTAGTTGTGCTGCTGCTCCGTCGCGTCGTCGCGCGGGGCCATGCGCTCCTTGGCGGGGAGGTCGTAGCTCTTGCGGTCGCGGTCGCGATCGAGCTCGACGCGCTCGTTGTAGCCGACGATCGGGAGCGCGAAGTTGTTGATGAAGGAGCCGTTGCCGACCGCGCCGGTGTAGCTGCCGCCGTGGCGGATCCCCTTCGGCGCGCGCTCCATCTCGAAGGCGAGGTCCGTCTCCGCGCCCGGCTCGAGCGGCGTCGCGAGGGTGAAGGTCTTCACGCCGAGCTTCGTGTCGTCCTCGCTCGGGGCCGCGCTCGCGCCGACGCGGAGCTCGCGGAACACGGCCCGATCCTCGACGTTGATCATCACCTTCGTGATCGGCGCGCTCGCCTTGTTCTTCAGCCGGTAGGTCGCCTTCGCGACCCAGCGCCGCTCCTCGGGATAGAGCTCGATCGTGCCGTCGAAGCCGACGATGCTCGGCTGCGGCTCCGCCTGGACCGGCTTGTACTTCTTCTCGTACGCGACGCGATCGCGCTCGCCGTCCTTCGACGTCTCGAACCGATTGAGGATGTGGGTGTTGTAATAGAGAAAGCCGCCGCCGCCGAGCCAGGCCGCGATCCCGACTACCCCCAGCGCGACGGGCACCGCGCGGAGGCGGGCCCTCCCGGCGCGGGCGCGCTCCTTCAGCTTCGTGTCGCGGCCGCGCGCGAAGAGGGCATATCCGGCGACGAGGAGGACGAGCGCGAATCCCCACCAGTAGAGGCGGAACCAGCCCCACGCGCGGAACGCGGCGCCGTAGCCGTTCATGTCCGAATACGTCGTGCTCGTCTCCGAGCCGTAGCGGAACAACGGGTCCTCCACCCCCACCGCCGCGAGCACGGCGCCGAGCACGTAATAGAGCACCATCACGGCGTGCCCGACGTACTTGTGATTCACGAGCACCTGGACGAACAGCGCGAGGACGCAGGTGAGCGCCGTACCCGTGAATCCGATGACGACGAGCTCGATGAAATAGAGCCTCCACTCGATATCGAAATAGCCGCGCGCGAGCTGCGAGACGAGCGCGACGACGGCGACGATCGCCTTCACCGAGAGCGCGACGGCGAAGAGCGCGAGCACCTTCGCCACATAGGTGACCCAGGCCGGCGCGCGGGTCGCGTCGAGGACGTCTTGGACGCCGACGTCGCGCTCGCGCCACACGAGCTCGCCGGCGTAGAAGACGACGATGATGACGGTGAACAGCTTGAAGCCGCCGCTCGCGAGCTCGATCGCCTGGTACGTCACCGGAAGCGTCGCGGTCCCGAAGATCTCCTTCGCGACGAACACCACCGTCGTGCCGAGGAGCACGCCCGCGACGACGAGCGACCAGAACACGGCCGACTGCAGGATCTCGCGCACGTACGCGCGCGTGAGGAAGGCGCACGCGCGCACCCAGCCGAACGCGGACTTCGACGGCGTCACGACCACGATCGGCCCCAGCTCCGCGACCGACGGCGCGTCGTCCGACTTCTTTCCGCCCAGCTCCTCCACCGTCGTGCGGAAGCGACGCACCGCGAGCGCGAAGAGGAGCGCGCCCGCGCCCGTCCAGAGGAGCCGGTTCAGGCCGAAGACCGAGAGGAGCGGGACGAGATCGCGGTTCTGCTCGACCGGCGTCCAGTACCGGGTGGTCACACCGAAGGCGAGGAAGCCGAAGGGATCGAGGAGCGCGGCGAGGGTCTGGTTCGCGACGTCGCCGAGCACGGTCGTCGCGACGACGTAGCCGAGCACGAGGACGACCGCGCCGACGTAGACCGGCGCCATCCGCCGCGTCACCGCCGCGAGCGCGAAGAAGAGCGCGCCGGTGAAGAACAGCATCGGCCACACCTGCACGACGTACGGCCAGAGGTAGGCCGTGACCATCGTCGGCCCGAGGTTCTCGGGGTGGAGCTTCCAGATCACGATCGAGGCGGTGCCGAGGCCGAGCCCGATCGCGAGGAAGAGGAGCGCGCTGAAGACGAACGCGCCGAGGAACCGCCCGAGGAGGTAGGGCCCCTTCTTCACGTTCTTCGTGAAGATGATCATCCAGGTCCCGTGGCCGAAGTCCTGGTACGCGGCCTGCCCGAAGATCGCGGCGACGGTGAAGATGCCGAGCAGCGCGATGAGCGCGGTGTTCCCGAAGAGGAGCTGCGGGCTGTTCGCCGCGACGCGCTCGTTGCCGCTCGACACCGCGACGCTGCTGAACGCGCCGCCGCTCGCGAGCATCAGGAAGAAGCCCGACGCGAACAGGATGAGCCCGTAGACGTAGGTCGAGAGCATCTTGAGCCGGCGCACCAGCTCGAAGGAAATGAGCGCGCGCAGGATCACGACGCCGCCGTCTCCGGGCTCGCGGGAGGGGCCGCGGGCGGGGGCGCGCTCGGGCCTGCCGCGGGCGGGGGCGCGCTGGGGCCCGCCAAGGTCGGGGCGGGCAGGAGCGCGTTGAAGTAGACGTCCTCGAGGTCGGGCTCCGCCGCCTCGAAGCCGGGGCCGGGCGACCCCTCGTGGTAGACGTGCACGAGGCGCTGGCCCGCGATGCGGCGCACCGCGATGAGGCGGAACGTCTGCGCGATGCCGGCGATCTCCTCCGCGGTGACGAGCTTCTTCCAGATCCGGCCCGCGAGGGCGGCGATGACGTCGAGGGGCTTGCCGTGGAGGACGACCTTGCCTTGCGCGAGGATGGCCATGTTCTGGCAGAGGTCCGCGACGTCCGAGACGATGTGGGTCGAGAGCAACACGACGACGTCCTCGCTGATCTCGGAGAGGAGGTCGTGGAAGCGGGCGCGCTCGGCGGGGTCGAGGCCCGCGGTCGGCTCGTCGACGATGATGAGCCGCGGATCGCCGAGGAGCGCCTGCGCGATGCCGAAGCGCTGCTTCATGCCGCCGGAGTAGCCACCGAGGCGGCGGTCGCGATGTTGCCAGAGGTTCACTTTGTGGAGGAGCTGGCGGACGAGCTGGGTGCGGGGGCCGCTCTCGTGGAGGCCCTTCAGCTGCGCGAGGTGATCGAGCATGTCGATCGCGCTGACCTTCGGGTACACGCCGAAGTCCTGCGGCAGGTAGCCGAGGACCTCGCGGAGCTTGTCGGGCTCCGCGGCGATGTCGATGTCGCCGAACTTCATCGTCCCCGCGTCGATGCGCTGGAGCGTCGCGATGCTCCGCATCAACGTCGACTTCCCCGCCCCGTTCGGCCCGAGGAGCCCGAACATTCCGCGCGGAATCGTGAGGTTCACGTCATCGAGCGCCCGCACCCCATTGGGATACGTCTTCGACACGCCGCCAAGGGTGAGCTCCATGCCGCCCTTATAACCCAGACCGGCACGGCTTCTTCCGCGAGTCCTCGACCTTGTTGGAGTGGCCAGAGCTCAGCGAGCGACCTGGTTCGGATCATGGGAGAACGCTATGATCCGCGAATGGCCGCCAAACCAAGCCCGCGCGTCCAGCACATCGTAGAGGAAGCGGCCGAGCTGCTGCCCGACGAGCTCGCGGAGCTGATCGAGGCCATCCAGAGCCTCCCCCGCCGTGCGGACGCCGTGGACGAGCGCAGCGCGGTCATTGCCGAGCGTGTCGCTCGCGTGCAGGCCGGCGGCGTCACGACGCTCACGGTCGACGAAGTCGAGCAGAGTCTTCGGGCCGAGCTCGATTTCTGACGGATGGCTACGAAGGTTCTGCCGGAAGCGCGCGACGACCTCCGCGACGCGATCCGCTACTACCGCAACGTCAAACCGCCCGCGCTTGCAAGCAGCTCGCCGCACGGATGATGACGGCGTTCAAAGACGCCACCTCCCTCATCACTGAGATGCCCCTCGTTCGGCCGGAGCATCCGGACATCTCGGGCGCGCGCTACGTGTTGCTCCAACGCTTCCCGTACATGGTCTTCTACACGGTGGTCGAGAAGGACATCGTCATTGTCGCGGTCGAGTACGCGACGAGAAATTACGTCGAGCGGGTCACACGGCGCACAGAGAAGGCTCGCTGATGCCGGCGACCACGCCGTTGGGTTTGCGGCTTCGGCTGCTCACGTAGATCAAGGCGGGGCGCATGCGCGCTCGTCGTTGGGTGGTGACTCGGGGATGGAGCCTTGGCTGGGGTGCGAGCGCGATGCAGAGCCTTCCTCCCGAGTCGCGCACGCGCGAGCGAGGGGGCGAGCTCGAGCGAAGTGGACCACGCGCGGAGTAGGCCGCCGGCGCGGAGCCGGCGGCCGCTCGGCGTCGGGGTATCCGGCGGCCCCCGACGATGCGAAGGCCGAGGATGACCTCGCGCCCGCTGGCCATGGCGCTCTCGAGGCGAGCGGTGCGATTGCCCGCCCGCGCGGAGAGCCCTTCTCCGGCGTTGAGGCCGACGGAGTTGATGGCGCGCTTCATCTGGCGGCTCAGATCCGGATCCTGCCGCGCGATGGCGATGTCGTCGAGGATGCGAAGGGACATGGCGACTCCTGGCGGTAGCGCCGGGCGTCTCGGCCCGGCTTCGCCGACCCCGAGCGCAGCTTGCGTGACGCCGGCTTCGGCCACGCCCCTCACGCGAGTGCGCTCTCTGTCTTGCACGTTGTCCTCACGTCGCTGACCGGCGGCACGGCCGGCGGCGCGAATCCAGCCTTCCCACGCGGTTTCCTCCGGATTCCGGATCCGATTCCGATTCCGATTCCGCGTTCCGAGGACCGGATCCGGATCCGGTCACCGCAAATCCGCAATCCCGATCGCGGAACCGGCTTCCGGCTTCCGGATCGCGGAACCGGTAACCGGCTCCGGCTCCGGGACCAGTCCCAGATCCTGATGAAGGAGCATCGCCAGGACGTTGATCCGCGCCGGTGCGGTCGGCGTTGCGCGTGCGTGCGGGGGGTGGGGTGGTGGACTCGGGGAGGGTGCGTTGGCGGGGGTGTGGGCGTGATGTGGAGCGGAAAGGCTGATCCTCGCGACGCCGCATACCGAAGGCGTTGCGGTGGACTGGAGAGTCGTGCGCGCCTAATAAATGCACATGGATGACGCGTCGCCACCGATGTGCTGCGGCGGCTAGCGATACGGGGGCTGGGGGCGCTGTTGGCCCATGCCCATCTTGGCGGAGGCTTGTTCGATCATGCCCTTCAGCTCCTCGGGCTCGGTCGACTGGCTGATGGCCTGTTCCATCGTGATGAAACGGCGGACGTAGAGGTTCAGGAGGGACTGGTTCAGCGTCAGCATTCCGTACTTCTCTTGGCCGACCTGCATCGAGCCGTAGATCTGATGGATCTTGTTCTCGCGGATCAGGTTTCGGATCGCGACGTTCGGGACCATGATCTCCATCGCGAGGCAGCGGCCCGGCGCGCCGGCGCGGGGGAGGAGCTGCTGCGTGATGACGCCCTGGAGCACGAACGAGAGCTTGTTGCGGATCTGGTCCTGCTGGTGCGGCGGGAAGACGTCGATGATGCGGTTGATGGTGGAGACCGCGGTGTTCGTGTGGAGGGTGGCGAAGACGAGGTGACCCGTCTCGGCGATGGTCAGCGCCGCCTCGATCGTCTCGAGGTCGCGCATCTCGCCGACGAGCACGACGTCGGGGTCCTGACGGAGGACGTAGCGGAGCGCGCCCTTGAAGGTCGCCGTGTCCTGCCCGATCTCGCGCTGGTTCACGACCGCGGCCTTGTGCTGGTGCACGTACTCGATCGGGTCCTCGATCGTGAGGATGTGGACGCGCTGCTCGGTGTTGATCTTGTCGATGATCGACGCGAGCGTCGTCGACTTGCCGGAGCCGGTCGGGCCCGTGACGAGGACGAGGCCGTTCGGTTTGTTCGCGATCTCGGAGATGACGGGCGGGAGACCGAGGTCGTCGAAGGAGAGGATCTTGAACGGGATCGTTCGGATCGCGCCGGCGACGTTCGTGCGCTGGAGGAAGATGTTCGCGCGGAAGCGGGAGAGGTTCTTCACCCCGAACGCGAGGTCGAGCTCGCTGTCCTTCTCGAACTGGATCTTCTGCTCCTCCGTCATGACCGAGTAGCAGAGCTGCTTCGTGTCCTCCTTCGTCAGCGGAGGGAGCTTGAGCGGGATGACCTCGCCGTCGATGCGCAAGAGCGGCGGCACGCCCACCGTGATGTGCATGTCGCTCGCCCCCTTCTCGACCATCGCGCGAAGGAGCTGCTGGAGTCCGACCCGGGGTGCCTCTTGCGTCATCTCGACACAGGGTAGCAGCTACTTGGGGCCGCCGGTGTCGAGCTTGCACGTTGCATTGTTGCAAGCCACGCCGCCGACGGGGGCGCCGTCGCACTGCTCCGGCGACTGCACGATGCCGTCGCCGCAACGCGGCTTCGCCCGGCAGTTGGAGCTGCACTTGCCGTAGGCGGGGGCGGCCGGCGGCACGTTGGTGTCGTTGTTCGGACCGTCGTCGCAGATCTCGCCGTAGATGGCGTCGATCACGCCGTCACCGCAGCGCGGGCCCGGACCCGAGCAGTCGACCTTGCACTTGTCGTAGCCGCCGTTGTACGGGCCGTCGTCGCACTTCTCCGGCGGGTCCTGGGTCGTGCCGTCGCCGCAGAACGGGCCGCGCGACTTGCAGTCCTTCGCGCACTTGCCGTAGCCCGGCGGATCGTTCGTGTCGTTGTTCGCGCCGTCGTCGCAGACCTCGAACTTGGTCTTCACGCCGTCGCCGCACTTCGGGACGCACACGCTCTTCGCGCGCGCGAAGCCCTTGAACGTCGCGGTGTAGTTCGACTGCGAGCGGTTGCGCTCCGCTTGGAAGAGGGCGAACTCGTAGACCTTGTCCTTCTCGAGCCCGAGCTTCGCCGCCGTCGCCGGGTTGATCGTGACGGAGCCGTCCTGGGCGGTGTGCACGCCGCCGAGGTCGACGACGAGGATGCCGTTCACGTAGACGAAGACGTCGTCGTCGCCGGTGAAGTCGAACTGGGGCGGGCTGTCGATCGCCTCCTGGTCGTACTTGAACCAGAAGCGCAGCTCGCTCGTGAAGTGGAAGTTGTTGTCGCCGCCGGAGTTGCCGTCCTCGTACTGGTTGCCGAAGCCGAGGCCGTTGATCGGGAAGAACGCGTTGCTCGTGAAGCGGTACGTGCCGGCGCTGAGGCGCGTGAGCGGGAGGTTGCGGGGGATCGTGTAGTTTACACGCGTCGTGGTGCCGTTGCCGGGGAGGTCGCGGTACCACTGGTTGAACGTCGTCGCGCTCGTCACGGTGCAGTCGTTCGTGCCGCTCGTGAAGGGGCAGCCGTAGATCGGCTTGCCGTCGGTGCCGTCGAGGCGGCCGAGGTTAGTCGCGTTCTGGCCCGTCGCGTCGAGCGCGAAGCCGGCGATGCCCCTCACCGTCGCGCTGTAGGTGTCCATGTCGGGGTGGCCGTTCGCGCAGCCGTCGGGCGCGCAGACGCCGTCTTTGTCGCCGCGCGAGAAGTCGCGGTAGATGATCGGGACGTCGATCTCGTTCGGGAGCGACTCGGGCGCGAGGGTGCACTCGAAGCCGGGCTCCTGCTTGCAGTCCTTCGAGCAGCCGTCGCCGTCCTTCGTGTTGCCGTCGTCGCACTCCTCGCCGGGGAACACGATGCCGTCGCCGCACGCGCCGGCGCACGCGCCGCCCGCCTTCGGGCAGACCGGCTCCTTCGTGCAGGTCGGCGAGCAGCCGTCGTACGGGAGCGTGTTGTCGTCGTCGCACTGCTCCGTGCCTTCGATCTGGCCGTCGCCGCACGTCGTCGGCACGCACTTCGCGCCGGGCGTGGGGCACTTGTAGCCGGGCTCGAGGAGGCACTGGTTCGAGCACCCCGCGCCGTTCGCCCCGTCGTCGCACTCCTCGTCGCCGGCGATGATGCCGTCGCCGCACTTCTCGGCGACGCACGCGACGCCCGGGATCGGGCAGGCCCAGCCGGGCTCGAGCTTGCAGTCGGCGGTGCAGCCGTCGCCTCCCACCGTCGTCTTGTCGTCGCACTCCTCGCCCTCCTTGAGGACGCCGTCGCCGCAGGCCCCGATCTTCGCGCAGGGCTGGCCGGGGATGTTGCAGACGTAGCCGTCCTCCACCTTGCACGACGCGGAGCAGCCGTCGTCGGGGGTCGGGTTGCCGTCGTCGCACTCGTCGTCGCCGTCGAGGATCGAGTTGCCGCACGCGGGGACGGGCGCGTCGATGATCGGGCCCGAGTCGGGGATCGGATCGCCGCTCGTGCCGCTCGTCGAGGACGTCGTCGTCCCGGGGTTGAAGCCGCTCGTCCCGAACGGCGCGTCGCTTCCGGCGTCTCCGCCGTTAAACGTGTTATCACCGGATTCGCTGCCACACGCGCCGGTCGCCGCGACGAAGCCTCCGAGCGAGATCAGTCCAACCGAGAACAAACGACGCATCGGGGCGCTCCTTTCGGGCTCACAATGGTCCTGATCGCGCGCGAGATTGAAAGTCCTCCGAACCAGTAGGGAGAAAATGCGTGCGACATGCACGCACCCGTGGCATGGAGACGCACGCGGCCGGGGCTCACGGCGCGGGGGCGAGCGTGGCCGCGCTGAACGCGATGTTGAAGTCCGGCGCCGATGGGGTCTTTTCCGACAGCGTGTAGTCGACGACGAGCGTGCCTGGCGCCGCCGACGCGAAGCGGATGCGGACCATGTACTTCACGGCCCCCTGCTCCGTGGGGAGCGTCGTCGTGACCGGCTCGAGGTCCGAGCCCTCGAGGCGGGCCGTGATCGTCGCGCCGGTGAAGTACGTGTTGATGTGGAGCACCAGCGCGCGCGGCTCGGGCGCCGACGCGACGTCGAGCGAGAGCTTGCTCCCGACGTCCGTCACGTAGACGCCGCCGCGCATGCTCCCCGCCTCGATCGGCGCTCCGTTCGACCACACGAAGGTCCGATCGTCGTCGGAGTAGTCGGAGTAGCCGCCCGTGCTGCTGCGGATCTCCGAGATGGCGGGGAGGCAGGAGCCGCAACGGTTCGTCGCGCCGTCGTCGGAGTGGTGCTCGCGCCAATCGACGCTGCCCTCGGCCGTGAGGTCGATCGTCCCGCTGGGGCTCCGCTGCGGCGGCTCGATCGAGAGCGCCGACGTCGACGTCCCGGCCTCCGCGTCCGCGCCGGCGTCGGGCACCTCGATCGGCGGGGGGACCGCGCCCGACTCTGCGCCTCCGTCCGCCTCGACGGCTCCGGCGTCACCCCCGCCCGCGGTGAAACCGGAGAGGTCGTGACAGGACGCCCCCGCGAGCAGCGGCGTCAGGAAGAGGAGCAGCCAGGCGCGGCGCACGTGACGCGTTCGGGGCGCGCCCGGTCAGTCCGACATCGTGACGCGGAGGATCTCCTCGGTCGTCGTGACGCCGTCGAGGACCTTCATGATGCCGGCCATGCGGAGGGTGACCATGCCCTGCTTGATCGCGGCGGCCTTGAGCTCCGCGGTCGACGAGCCCTGGAGGACCATCTCCTTCAGGCCGTCGTTGAAGCGCATGACCTCGTAGAGCGCGACGCGGCCCTTGTAGCCGGTGCCGTTGCAGGTGCGGCAGCCGAAGCCCTTCACGAGGCGGCCCTGCGCGATGTTGATCTGCTCGTTCGTGAAGCCGACCTCCGCGAGCGCCTGCGGCTCGATCTGGATCGGCTGGCGGCAGTCGACGCACACCTTGCGCGCGAGGCGCTGGGCGAGGACCAGGTTGACCGACGCGGTGATGAGGAACGGCTCGACGCCCATGTTGAGGAGGCGCGAGATCGTCGCCGGTGCGTCGTTGGTGTGGAGCGTGGAGAGGACGAGGTGGCCCGTGAGCGCCGCCTTGACCGCGATCTCCGCGGTCTCGAAGTCGCGGATCTCGCCGACCATGATGATGTCCGGGTCCTGACGGAGGAACGCGCGGAGCGCCATCGCGAAGTTCAGGCCGATCTCGTCGTGCATCTGCACCTGGTTGATGCCGGCGAGGTTGTACTCGACCGGATCCTCCGCGGTGGAGATGTTGGAGACGACCTTGTTGAGCTCGGAGAGCGCGGAGTAGAGCGTCGTCGTCTTGCCCGAGCCGGTCGGGCCCGTGACGAGGACCATGCCCCACGGCTGGCGGATCGCCCAGAGGAAGTCCTCGAGCGGCTTGTTGTCGAAGCCCAGCTTCGTCATGTCGAGCTGGAGGTTCCCCTTGTCGAGGAGGCGCATGACGATCTTCTCGCCCCAGAGCGTGGGGAGCACGCTCACGCGGAAGTCCATCTCGCGGCCCTTGCCGAGCTTCAGCTTGATGCGACCGTCCTGCGGGAGGCGGCGCTCGGCGATGTCGAGCTGGCTCATGATCTTGAGGCGCGAGGCGATCGCGTTCTTCAGCTTCAGCGGCGGCGTCATCTCCTCGACGAGGACGCCGTCGATGCGGTAGCGCACGCGGAGCTTCTTCTCGTAGGGCTCGATGTGGATGTCGCTCGCGCCCTTCTTGATCGCGTTGAGGAGGATCATGTTCACGAGGCGCACGACCGGCGCGTCCTCGCTCGCCTTCTCGAGCTCGAGGGCGTTCATCTCCTCTTCGTCGCCGGTGAACTCGATCTCCGACTCGTCGAAGCCGGCCATGACCTCGTCGTAGGAGGGGCCCGCGGAGTAGTAGCGTTCCACCGCGGTCGCGATCGCGGTCTCCGACGCGATGACCGGCTCGATCGTGTAGCCGGTGAGGAACTTGAGATCGTCGATCGCGTGGAGGTTCGTCGGATCGGCCATCGCGACGATGAGCGACGAGCCCGCGCGGGAGACCGGGATGACGCGGTGCTTTTCGCACTGCTCGCGCGACACCAGCTTCAGGATCTCCGCGTCGATCTCGTACTCCTCGAGGTTGATCGTCGGGACCCGGTACTGCTGCGACAGGAAATTCGTGATCTCCTGGTCGCTGATGTAGCCGAGCTTCGCGAGCGTGTAGCCGAGGTTCTGGCCCGAGCGGTTCTGCTCGTCCTGTGCCTGACGCAGCTGCGCGAGCGAGATCAGCTTCTCGCGGACGAGGAGCTCACCGAGCCTGTTCGTGTTCGACATGCCTGCGTAGGATACACTCCCCGCCGGCAAAAGCGTCAACGCGTCCCACCTCGATGGCCTTCTACGACAAATGGTTCGGCAAAGGGCGCCTCGCCGAGCAAGCGCGGGCCAGCGAGCTCCGCGGCGATCTGATCAAGGCCGCCGAGCTGTTCGGCAAGGCGGGGAAAGAGGAGGAGGTGGCGCGCGTCATGGTCCTCCGCGGCGACGCGGAGCCCGACGCGCGCGCGCGGCTCCAGCTCTTCACCCAGGCGGCGAAGGTCGCGCCCGACGGCACCGACACGAACCGGAGCGCGCGGCTGAAGCGCGCCGAGCTGCTCCTCGCGCTCGCGGGCGACGCGGCCGTGAGCGCGGTCGCGCGGCACGAGATCGTGGAGGCGGCGCGGGACCTCGAGGCGATCAACGAGCCGCGCAAGGCCGCCGACGCCTACGCGCGCGCGGGTGACAAAGAAGGTCAGGCCCGCGCGCTCCAGGCCGCGGGCGACGTCGAGGAGCTCGAGTTCCTCCTCTCGACCGAGCAGTACAAGGAGCGGTCCTCGCGCGCGCGCGACGAGCGGACGAAGGACGTCGACGTCATGATCGGCTGCGGCCGGCGGCGCGAGGCGCTCGCGGCGCTCGACGAGCTCCTCGCCAAGACGCCCGACGACGCGCCGCTGCGGGAGCGCGCGAACGGCCTCCGCGCGCGCCGCGTGCTCGCGCCGCTCGTCACGATCGAGGCCGCGGGCGAGCGCTACACGCTCGTCACCGGCGACGAGGTCGTACTCGGGCGGACGGAGGGATCGATCAAGGTGCCGTCGAACGCGGTGAGCCGGGAGCACGTGCGCATCGCGCGCGAGGGCGACGCGATCATGGTGCGCGATCTCGAGAGCCGCAACGGCACGCAGCTCCGCGGGATCAACCTCGCCGGGGCGCTCGCGGTCGGCGAAGGGCTCGAGCTCAAGCTCGGGAAGGAGGTGCCGCTCCGCATCCGGCCGAGCAAGCGGCTCGCGGGGACGATCGAGATCGCGGTCGCGGGCGAGACCTACTACGCGTCGCTCGGTCCGACGAAGACGCCGCTCGAAGGCATCGCGTTCGCCGCCGGGGCGGACGGGTGGCTCGAGCTCGTCGGCAGCGCGTTCGCCGGCGACGTCGAGCTCGTGCCGCGCGCGACGCTGCTCCTCGGCGACGCGCTCTCCACCACCCGCAACGGCGGCGCCGTGCTCCGCGTGATCAGCACCTGATGGGTCTCTTCGACTTCTTCCGCAAGAAGCCGCCCGCGGCCGCGGTGCCGGCGCCGGCGCTCGAGGCCGAGGCGCCGATCGAGCCCGCGCCCCCGCCCGGCATGTCGAAGGAGCTCGCGCGGCTCTTGCGCGTCGGGGAGGCGGCGGGGCCGGGGGAGACCGAGGCGGTCGACACGTTCGAGCGCATGCGCGGCACGATGGAGGAGGCGCGCGCGGTGGAGGAGCTCTCGCGCGTCGCGCAGATGCGAAAGCTCCCCGATCGGCTCCTCCTCACGCTCGGCGCGACGCTGCTCGATCGCGGCGAGGCCGAGGGCGCGCAGCGGGTGCTCTCCGCCGCGTCGTCGTCGCCCGCGCTCGTGCTCCTCGCCGATCTCGCGGAGCGCAAGAACGACCTCGCGACCGCGCTCGCGCTGGTGGAGCGCGTGCTGCTCCGCGATCTCGATCACCCCGGCGCGCGGGAGCGTCATCGGCGGTGGCGCGCGTCGCTCGGCTTCGACCTCCAGCACAAGCCGATCGCCGCGGGCGCGACCGTCGTCGCGCGCGAGGCGGACGCGCCGTTCGATCTCCTGCGCGAGGTCGGGCGCGGCGGCGCGGCGGCGGTGTACGAGGCGGTCGACCGCGAGCTCGGTCGTCACGTCGCGCTGAAGGTCTACCACCAGCCGGAGCGCGACAAGACGCAGCTCGCGCACGAGGCGCGGGTCGCGGTGATGCTCGAGGGCCCCGCCATCGTGCGCGTCTTCGACGTCGATCCCGATCACGGTTGGATCGCGCTCGAGTGGGCGCCCGCGGGCGCGCTGCGCGATCCGATCCGGGGCAAGGACGCGGGGCGCCTCCTCCCGATGGATCGCTGGGCGCTGCCGCTCGCGACCGCGCTCGCGCGCGTGCACGCCGCGGGCTGGGTGCACCACGACGTGAAGCCCGCGAACGTGATCCTCTCGCGCACGAACGCCGCGATCCTCACCGACTTCGGGTCCGCGCGGCGCATCGGCGAGCCGCCGCCGCCCGGCTCGTTCGGGTTCATCTCGCCCGAACGGATGAAAGGACGGCCGAGCGATCCGCGCGACGACGTCTACGGCTACGGCCGCGTGCTCGAGGAGGCGCTCGCCGTGATCGGGCAGGAGCACGCGCCCGCGATCGCGCCGTACCGCATGCTCGCGGCGGCGTGCACCGGGCCCGACGAGGGCCGGCCCGCCGACGGGCGCTCGATCCTCACGCGGCTCAAGGTCGAGCTGAACCTCGGGTGAGCTTCGGCGCTCAGTGCTTCGCGGTCACGTGCGCGTGGAGCGTCGTCATGTCGAGGACGCGGCCCTCGCGGAAGTAGGGCTCGAGCTTCGGGTCGGCCTTCGATCCTTCGACGACGAGGCGCTCGACGTCGGCCGCGGTGTACGTGACGTCCTTGTCCTTCAGGTACTGGATGACGCGCGACGCGGCCGCGGCGACGAGCGGGCCCGAGAACGACGTGCCGGCCTGAACGCTGTAGCGCCCGGTCGCGTAGTCGCCGCCGCTCGAGATGACCTTCCCCGGCGCGCCGATGTCGACGTAGCGCGGGCCGTAGTTCGAGAACTGCGCGAAGAACGCGCCGTCGTCGTCGACGGCGCCGACCGCGATCACGCCCGGGATCGCGGAGTAGCGCGTCGGGTAGAGCGCCTTGTCGTCCACGTTCGTCTTCGTGTTGCCCGCCGCCATGACGACGACGATGCCCTTCGCGGTCGCCTCTTCGAGGAGCGCCTCGAAGGCGGGCACCTCCCTCTCGCCGGGCGCGGGGCCGAGCGGCCAGCTCATCGAGATCACGTCCGGCTTCTGGCCGACCGCCCACGCGAGCGCCTTCAGGTTGTCGTTGCTCGCGTCGCGGCCGACGCCGAGGATCTTCGCGCTCGGGTTCACGCCGACGATCCCCCTCCCCGGCTCGCCGCGTCCCGCGATGACGCCGGAGATGATCGTCCCGTGGTTGATCGCGCCGAGCTGCGCCGCGGGCGGCGACGGCGGCGGGCTCACGTTCGTGCACGCCGCGTCGCCGGCGTCGTACGTCGCGCACTGCGGCTTCGCGAAGTTGTAGGTGAGCGCGAACGCGCCGCTCAGATCGGGGTGCTCCGTGTTGAACGCGCCGTCGAGGACCGCGACCGTCACCGGCACCGCGTCGAGCTTCTTCCACGCGTTCGCGGAGGCCCAGTGGTTGATCCCGCCGAGCTGCGTCGGACACTCGACCGTCTCGTACGCGTGGCCCGTCGCGAGCTTCGGCGCGGTCGCGCACGCCGCGGGCGCGACGGCGGCGGCCTCCTCGGCCGGCGCGGCCGGCGTTCCCGGCGCGGTCTCCTCTCCGGTCGTCGTGTCGTCGTTCGTCGCGGGCCTGGTCGGTTCGCCGGCCGGCGCGATCGTGTCGGCGGGCGCGGCGTCGACCGAGCAAGCGGCGAGGACGAGGGCGAAGAGGGGGGAGCGGACGATCAGCGACGTGCGGTTCGGCATGTCCTCTCGACGAGCAGCCGGCGTGCCGTCGCGTCCGCGCGCCTCTCTCCTCATGGAGCGGCGGCGCCGCCGTCCAACTTTCGAGACGACGTCCAAAGGCTTGGACGAAATGAGAGAAAAACGGCCGATTTTTCGCGAATTTTCATGGTGGCACACGGGCTGCTCCAGGGACGGGACACACCCTCTCCCAAGGAGAACTTGCCCATGTCCCTCGTCCGCACCGGCTCTGTCGTCTTCGTCGTCGCGACCTCGCTTCTCGGTATCGCTTGTGGCGCTTCCTCCTCGTCGGCCCCGAGCGGAGACGACGACATGACGTTCGAAGAGATGGGCGAGACGTCGTCCGCGCTCGTCCTCTCGAAGGTCGAGAACGCGGCGTCGCTCGAGCTGACGAGCGACGACGGCGCGTGCGCGTCGATCCGCGAGCTCTTCGAGCCGAAGCTCGAGGAGATCAAGTCGCTCTGCGGGGACAAGCAGATCCCGGTGCCGGTCGCGCACGAGAACGAGGGCTGCGAGGCCGGCAGCGTCACGAAGATCACGCTCGAGTGCCGCGCGGTGAACCTGCCGCCGATCCCGAAGGAGGGCTGCCGCGACATCGAGGTGAAGGACGACGGCGCGATCCCGGAGGGCGCGGAGCTCGAGGCCCCGCTCGTCTGCCCGCGCCTCGGCGGCGCTCCTCCCGCGCTCGAAGACGGCGCGCTCCCCGAGCCCCCCGCGCCGCCGAAGAACACCACCGGCGAGCGCCCCGCTCCCCCCGCTCCCAACGGCGCCACCCCCGCGAAGCCCCCCGTCCCGCCCAAGGGAATCCGCTGCTGCGCCCCTCCCCCTCCGAAGAGCTGAAGACAAGCCGGGGCCCCAGAAGCGGCCGCGCAAGCGGTCGCGAAGCGACCCTCGCGCAAAGCGCGAGGGCCGTGTCTGGGGTGGGGTGTCGGGGCGAAGCCCCGACGTTGAAAAGAACCTGTATTCTGGCGCGCGTGGTGCGTGCAGGTCAGCTCTCGCGGCTCGTCTTCGCCGCGAGCGCTGGCGTCCTCGTGATCGCGCCGGCGTGTCTCGGGTCGTTGCCGGAGCCGCTCGTGTGCCCGGCCGAGGCGCGCTTCGCGTCGGTGACGGCGTGTCCGCTCCAGCCCGCGCCGAGCGCGACGTCGTCGCCGCCGTTGCCGTCGCCGGAAGGCGGAGCGCTTCCATCTCCGAGCCAGTGCTCGCTCGCGATCCCGTGCCTCCAGACGCAGGGGCGCACGTGCGCGTGCACCGAGGCGGAAGAGTGCGCCGGCGCGAGCCAGTGCACGCCGCCGCCCGAGTGCCCGCCCTCCGTCCTCGAGCGCGTGCGCGGCGCGACGTGTTACGAGGTGACGACGTCGCTCCCGATCGGTCCCCTCACCTGCGCATGCGGCTGCGGGAGCTGCGCCGCGGCGTGCGACGGATACGGGCCCGTCATCGGCGCCCGCGCCACGCTGAGCGTCGCGCTCCCCGCGCTGCCGGGGACCGGAAGGCTCGGCTTCATGATCCGCGCGCGCGGGACGTCCACCCTCACCGCCTCGTTCGGCGGCGCGCAGGCGCCTTCCAACCCGCCGAGCGCCGACGTCACGCCGAGCGCGGAGTTCACCGACGTCGCCCTCCTCCCGGGGCTCGTGCTGAACGGCCGCGCGCCGACGAACATGCTGCTCACCGCGACGGGCCAGGTCGAGGTCGACTGTATCGTCCCGTTCTACGTGCCCTGATAGGCTGAGCGGCCGTGTCTGGAGACGATCCGACAACGCGAGGCGTCGCCCTCGCGGACATCCACTCGCTCCTCGTACGCGACGCGCGCATCGTCGTGGTGGAAGGTCCCGACGCGGGGCAGAGCGTGCAGACGCAAGGCGGCGCCGTGCACGTCGGATCGGGCACGCAGTGCGATCTGCGCCTCTCCGATCCGCTCGTGTCGCGCCGCCACCTCGAGGTCCACGGCGAGCCGGGCGGCGTCCGCATCGTCGATCGCGGGAGCCGCAACGGCACCTTCTTCCACGGCGCGCGCGTCACCGAGCTGCGCGTGACGAGCGACGTCGAGCTCACGCTCGGATCGACCCGCCTCGCGCTCACGCTCGGGCGCGAGCCGCTCAAGCTCCCCTTCTCCCCGCGCACGACCTTCGGCAGCGCGGTCGCGCACAGCGAGTCGATGCGCCACGTCTTCCGCGTCCTCGAGATGGCGGCGGCGAAGGACGTGACCGTGCTCATCGAAGGCGAGTCCGGCACCGGCAAGGAGGTCCTCGCGTCGTCGCTCCACGCCGAGAGCCCGCGCCGCGACGGGCCGTTCGTCGTCGTCGACTGCGGATCGATCCCCGCCAACCTCGTCGAGAGCGAGCTCTTCGGCCACGAGCGCGGCGCCTTCACCGGCGCGGTCGCGGCGCACGCGGGCGCGTTCGAGCAAGCCCATCGCGGCACGATCTTCCTCGACGAGATCGGCGAGCTGCCGCTCGACGCGCAGCCGAAGCTCCTCCGCGCGCTCGAGAGCCGCTCCGTCCGCCGGATCGGCGGGCGCGCGCCGATCTCGTTCGACGTGCGCGTCGTCGCGGCGACGAACCGGCGCCTCAAGGAGGCGGTGCGCTGCAAGGAGTTCCGGCAGGATCTGTTCTATCGCCTCGCGGTCGTGCACGTGTCGGTGCCGCCGCTCGGCGATCGCAAGGAGGACATCCCGCTCCTCGCCGAGCGCTTCCTCCGCATCGCGAGCGGCGACGCGAACGCGGTCCTCCCGCCCGCGCTCGTCAAGGTCCTCACCGGCTACGACTGGCCCGGCAACGTGCGAGAGCTCCGCAACGTGATCGATCGCTTCGCGACGTTCGACAACACCGACGAGCGGATGCTCTTCGATCCCTCCGGCAACGACGAGCCCGCGCGCGGCGGCTTCGACTTCGCCGCGCTCGCCGCGCACCCCTACGCCGAGGCGAAGCGGCAGCTCCTCGACGCGTACCACCGCGCGGTGATCCCCGGCGTCGTCGAAGAGTGCGGCGGCTCGGTGCAGCGCGCGGCCGATCGGCTCGGCATGTCGCGCGCGAACCTCTATCGCGTGCTCTCCGATCTCGGCGCGAAGGTCGACGATGCGTGAGCGCGCTGCCGCGGCCGCGGCCGCCCTCTTCTTCTTCGCCGCCGCCGCGCGCGCGAACGAGCCGCCGCCGACGCCGGAGCACGAGGCCGTCTTCCGCGCGGGGATGGAGCAGTACGAGAAGGGCAATCGCCCGGCCGCGATCGCGACCTGGGAGAACCTGCTCGCCACGCTCGGCGAGGGCCGCGGCTACAAGATCCTGTACAACCTCGGGGTCGCGTACCAGGCGAGCGGCGACGTCACGCGCGCGATCGAGCGGTACCGCGCCTTCGTCGCGCAGGTGAAGCGGCGCGAGAACGTGGGGAAGGACCTCGTCGCCCGCAGCGCCGACGCGACGACGCGGCTCGAGCAGCTCGAGTCGACCCACGGCGCGGTCGACGTGCGCGCGCCGAAGAGCGGTCCGATCGTGCTCACGCGCGTCGGCACCTCCGAGCCGCGCCCCGCCGGCTACGTCGTCTGGCTCGCGCCGGGCACGCACGCGATCGAGGTCAACGTCGGCACGCAGAAGATCGAGCGCCGCGAGGTGATCGTCGAAAAGGGTAAAACCGTGGTCGTCGACACCTCGCCGCCGGAGGAGCCCGCGCCGCCGCCACCTGCGCCGCCGCCGGAGCCACCGCCGCCGCGCGGCGTGTCGGCGTGGGTCTGGGTCGGCGCCGGCGTGACGCTCGCGAGCGTCGCGCTGCCGGTCGCCTCGTACCTCGTCGCGGACGGAAAGGGCGACGACGCGCGCGCGCTCGGCCGGGGGAGCGGACGCTACGCCGACGCGAAGGACACGTACGAGACGTGGCGAACGCTGCACTACGTCTCGTACGCGGTGCCGGCGGTGCTCGCCGGGATCACGATCGCGATCGCGGTGCTCGGCCCGTCGAAGCGCGTCACCGTCGGCTTCGACGGCTCGCAGCTCCGCGTCGGCGGCGCCTTCTGATCGTCAAAGCGTCGGGAACAGCGTCGAGCCGCCGCTCGACTTCGGAGCCGGCGCCGCCCGCGGGCGCTTCGGCGGCGGACGTGGAGCCGCCGACGCCGTCTCGCTCGGATGCGGCGGCGCGGGCACCGGCGGCGGCGCGGACTCCACCGCAGACGGCGGCGAGACGGAGACCTCGGGCTCGGGAGGAGCCGCCGCGGAGGGCTCGCGCGCGTCGACGGTGGGGGCGCGCATCCGCCACGCGAGGGCGCCGCCGGCGCCGAGGACGACGACGAACGCGGTCGCCGCGACGCCGAAGCGGGCGCCGCGCGAGGGCGCGGTGCGGGCGGGGCTCGCCGCGACCTGGCTCTCCTCCGCCATCGTCATCGTCGTCCCGTCGACGCTCGCGGTGAGCTGCGTCATCGCCTCGCGGCGCTCGACGCCGAACCAGCGATCGACGAGGCGCGCGAGATCGCTCTCGTCGACCGGCGCGCGCGCGCGGAGGACGCGGCGGAGCGCGTCCGCGACGTCGGCCGCGGTGGCGTAGCGCGCGGCGGGCTCCCTCGCGAGGCACTTGAGCGCGATCGCGGCGAGGTCGTCGCCGACGCCGGGGCGGACCTCCGCCGGCGATCGCACCACCTCGTGGACGACCTTGAGGATGATCTGGGAAGGCGTGTCGGCGTGGAAGAGGCGCTCGAGCGTGAGGAGCTCCCAGAGGACGATGCCGAGCGCGAACACGTCGCAGCGTCGATCGAGCGGCAGCGCGTTGGCTTGCTCCGGCGCCATGTACGCGAACTTGCCCTTGATCATCCCGGTCGCGGTCGCCTCTTCGCGGCCCTCGAACTTCGCGATGCCGAAGTCGGCGATCTTCACCTCGCCGCTCGTGGAGAGCAGGATGTTCTGCGGGGAGACGTCGCGATGCACGAGCGCGAGCGGCGCGCCGTTCGCGTCCGAGAGCTCGTGCGCGGCGTGGAGGCCGCTCGCGGCCTGCATGACGATCCACGCCCCGAGCTCGGGCGAGAGCTCGTCACGCCGCTCCTTCAACGCGGTGGCGAGGCGCGCGAGCGAGACGCCGTCGACGAGCTCCATCACGACGTAGGGCACGTCGTCGACCTCGCCGAGGTCGAGCGTGCCGACGACGTTGCGATGATGGAGGCGCGAGGTGACGCGCGCCTCGCGGAGGAGCGCGGCGCGATCGCTCTTCGACGTGACGGGGCGGAGCGTCTTCAGCGCGACGAGGCGCTCGACGCCGTGCGCGCCGGTGAGGCGCGCGGCGAACACGACGCCCATGCCTCCCGCCGCGAGCGGAGCGACGAGCTGGTAGCGGCCGAGGCGATCGCCCGCCTTCCACGGCGAGCTCTCCGCCGGCGGCGGAGGCGCAGCGACGGGCGTGACCGCCGTCTCCGTGCGCACCGGTTTCGCCATCGCGGTGGAGGATACCATCTTGCGCCGTGGCCGCGCCGTGCCCAGGTTGCGCCGCCTCATGAGCGACGTCATCTCCCAGCTCGATCTCGTCTTCTGCGTCGACCTGACCAGCAGCATGACGCCGTTCATCGAGGCGGCGCGCGCGCAGATGGTACGCATCCTCGATGCGCTCCGCGCGACGGAGGGAGTCGACGTGCGCGTCGCGGTCGTCGGCTACCGCGATCACGGCACGGTCGTGAAGCTCGTCGAGGTCCATCCCTTCGCCGCGAACAGCGCGAAGACGAAGGCGGTGCTCGACAAGCTGAAGGTGCAGAGCCCGCCCGAGAACACGGACGCGGCGGAGGCGGTGTTCTCCGGCCTCGCCGCGGTCGTCGATCTCGCGTGGCGCGCGGGCGCGTACCGCGTCTGCGTCCTCGTCGGCGACGCGCCGCCTCACGCGTGCAGCGAAGAGCGCGGACCGCACCCCGATCGGTTCGCGATCGATCCGACCGGCATGTCGCTCGACGACGTCGCGAACACGCTGGAGGAGAACGGCATTTTCCTCCACGCGCTCGGGATGATCCCGTCCGTCACGCCCTTCTACGACAAGGTGCTGGAGCGCGCGTTCACGCGGCTCGGCGTCGGATCGGGCGGGGCGTACTACGCGGCGCGCACGGGCGACGCGGCGATGGCGGTCGTCGAGACGGTGTCGAAGCGCTGCCTCGCCGACCTCGACTTCGATCGCCGCCTCTTCAGCGCGACGAAGCGCGAGCTCGACCTCGCCGAGCTCGTCCGCGCCCTCGACGCGTCGGAAGACGCCGTCAACGCGGGGCTCATGCGCCTGCGCCAGCGCGGTCTCCTCGCGTCCGCGCGCTGACGCAACGGCGCGGCTCGACGGAGCATCCTATGTCCGTTATAACGGATCCTCTGTCATGCCCACGACCTACACCGATCTCATCGCGCAGACGCGCCGCGAAACGAAGGAAGTCTCGCTCGACGAGGTGAAGCGGCGCCTCGACGCGAACGAGCCTTACACGCTCCTCGACGTGCGTGAGAAGGAGGAGTACCGCGCCGGCTTCATCCCCGGCGCGGTCTCGATCCCGCGCGGCTTCCTCGAGATCCAGGTCGAGGGGCGCCTCCCCGACAAGGGCGCGAAGATCGTCGCGTACTGCGCGGGCGGCACGCGCTCCGCCCTCGCGGCGAAGACGCTCGCGGAGCTCGGCTACACCAACGTCGAGACCGCGAACCCCGGCTTCGTGCGCTGGAAGGACCTCGGCTATCCGATCGAGACGCCGCCGCAGCTCTCCGACGCGCAGCGCGATCGCTACTCGCGCCACCTCCTCTTGCCGGAGGTCGGCGAGAGCGGACAGGCGAAGCTCCTCAAGAGCAAGGTCCTCCTCATCGGCGCGGGCGGCCTCGGCTCGCCGGCCGCGCTCTACCTCGCGGCCGCGGGCGTCGGCACGCTCGGCCTCGTCGACGCCGACACGGTGGACGCGTCGAACCTCCAGCGCCAGGTCCTCCACGCGACCTCGCGCATCGGCGCGCCGAAGATCGAGAGCGCGGAGAAGGTGCTGAAGGACCTGAACCCCGACGTGAAGGTCGTCGGCTACAAGGAGCGGCTCGACAGCTCGAACGTCGATCGCCTCTTCGCCGACTACGACGTCGTCGTCGACGGCACCGACAACTTCCCGACGCGCTACCTCGTGAACGACGCGAGCGTGTTCCTCGGCAAGCCGGTCGTGCACGGCTCGATCTTCCGCTTCGACGGCCAGCTCACGACCTTCGTGCCGGACAAGGCGGCGAAGAAGCTCGGCATCCAGGCGGGCCCTTGCTACCGCTGCCTCTACCCGGAGCCGCCGCCCCCCCACCTCGCGCCGAGCTGCCAGGAGGCGGGCGTTCTCGGCATCCTGCCCGGCGTCATCGGCGTCCTCCAAGCGACGGAGGCGGTGAAGCTCCTGCTCAACCGCGGCGACGTCCTCGCCGGCCGCCTCCTCACCTACGACTCCCTCAAGATGAAGTTCCGTGAGCTCAAGCTCCGCCGCGACCCAAACTGCATCGTCTGCGGCCCCACCCCCAGCATCACCAAATACATCGACTACGAGGGTTTCTGCGCGCTCCCAAGCTGAGCCCGCCACGCCGCCATGATCGCTCGGGCAACCCTCTCGGGGGCCCGGGGCGGCGGAGCGCGCGCCCCGCGCGCGCGGAGAGACCCCGGCGGGAGAGCTCGAGAGGGCAGAGCCCTCTCGAACTCAATAGATGCTTACTGTGCCGCTCGACTTCGTCGCGCACTGGCCGTTGACGGGGTTGCCGACGGAGCGGAGGATGGCCTTCGCGTCCGGCTGCACGTGCTGGCCGGTGAGCTCGCTCTCGACCATGCGGACGAGCGCGCCGTCGAAGCGCGTCACGTGGTAGCAGGGGATCTTCGGCTCCGCGTGCGCGTTGCCGACGCCCGAGTCGTCGGTGAGGAACACGTAGCGGCCGCCCGTCATCTGCGCGGCGGTGCGCATCGTGAACTCGGTGCGCTCGTCCGAGCCGCTCGCGGCGACGGGATAGATGTGCACGTCCTTCGCCGCCGCGCCGAGGATCGAGTCCTTCACCGAGCCCTCGTCGCCGTGGTGGTGCGGCGCGTCCGCGACCCAGAAGGCCATCCGCGCGACGGAGCCGGCGCGCCACGAGAGCTTCAGCGTCGCGGCGAGCCCCTCCTCGACCGCCTCCGGGTAGTCGCCGCCGCCGCCGACCGACTGCTCGTCGAGCTTCGCCTTGAACTCGTCGAGGCCGGTGAAGTCGAGCTCGCGCGTGAGGTAGGCGTCGCCGTGATCGCGGTAGAGGACGAGGCCGAAGCGCGCCGTCATCTGCGGGTGCTTGTCCTTGATCGACTGCGCGATGCCGTCGATCTCCTTCTGGATGTACTTGAGCTCGTCGCCCATGCTGCCGGTCGTGTCGAGCAGGAAGGCGATGTCGAGCTCGGTCTTCGCGCCGCGCGCGGTCCACTGCGCGCGCGCCTGCTCGCGCTCCGTGATCGAGAACGACGGGAGACCGGCCAGGTTCGAGGAGAGGCCGATGTACTTCTTGTAGAACTCGAAGTTCAGGTTGTCGTCCCACACGCCGGCGGTGAGGAGCCCGGCCTGCGCGCCCGGCGTCTCGTCGCTCGACGGCGCGTTCGGCGACGGAGGCGCCGCGATGCCGCCGCTGCTGGTGCTGCTGCCGCCGCTGCTGGTGCCGCCCGACGGAGCCGCGCCCGCGTTCTCGCCGCTGGGAGAGTCACTGGCCGTCCGCCCCGCCACAGAGAACGCCGAGGCGTCGTCGTCGCCGCCGCACGCCGCCAGGCCGAGAGCCGAGAGAACCATCGCCGCCGTCCAGATTCGCTTCATGCGGAGGAGGATTGCGAAGGCCGTGCCCGCTCGAAATGGCCCACAAAACGCGAAAACGCGCGCCCTTTCTCGGGAGCGCGCGTCCTCGTGGCATGATCGGCGTGCCGCGGACTGACTCAGCTGTCAGGGCTCAGAACGGCGAGACCATCCCGGAGTCGATCGGCTGCTCGTCGTCGCTGGTGGGGCGCCGCGCGCGGAGGAGGTCCTCCCCCTCTTCTTCGAGCCGCGTCGTCGGGATCGACTCCGTCGCGGTCACGCGGTCGAGCGGGCTCGTGTGCTTCGCCGGCTCGGGCCACTGCGTGACGTAGCGCGGGCTCTCGCCCGGGCCGCTCGCGTCGATCCAGGTCGTGTGGCCGGTGCCGGGCTCGCGCACGTCCATGTGGACGAAGGAGCTGTTCGGGTAGTACCCGCAGCCGGTGTCGTTGATCGTCTTGCAGAACGAGACGACGTCCTCGTTCTTCATCCCGTCGACGCGGAAGTCCATCGCGCGCCCGCTCGAGTGCATGCTGCCGATCGACGCGGGGCGGTAGCCGGAGATGACGAAGAAGCGCGCGGGGGCGCCGGGCTTGCCGAAGTGATCGGCGAGGCGCTGCACGCGCTCGACGAGGCGCGCGTCCACGCGCTTGATCCCGGGCGCGATGTCGGGCCCCGGCTTCTTCGCGAGCTCCGACGCGGGCGCGGTGGGGCGCGCGGTGCCGCCGGGGCGGATGAGGACGGAGAAGCGCTCGAGCGCGCCGGGAGCGATCGTGCCGTCGCACTTCGTCAGCTCGAAGCGCTCGGCCTCCGGCCCGCGCACGATCTCCACCGGCTCCTTGGTGCACGGCGGGCGCGCGGGCGCGTTGTGGCTCACCTGCTTCGGACCCTGGGCCGAAGGCGCCGACTTCGCGGACGCGTCACCGTGGACGCCGCGGATCCGCGCGACGAGCTCGGCGAGCTCCTCGTCGCGCGAGGTTTCGCCATCGTCGGCGGACGCGGGCTCGGACTTCGCGGGCTTCCGCGCGCCCTTCTCGGCGCCGCCCTTGCTCGGCTTGCCGCTCTTCACGTGCGCGGGCAGCTTCGGCAGCTCGTTGCCCGGCTTCGCCTTCTTGTCCACCTTGGCGATCTTCGTCGTCATCGAGGCCGAGACGAGGGCGCCGCCGTGATCGTTCTTCTTCGGCGGCGTCATGCCGGGCTCGTGGTGGCCCGCGCCGCTCACGTCGACGTCCTTCGCGTGGTGGACGACCGGCTTGATCGCCGCGCCGTCCTTCTTGCCCGCCTTCACGCGGACGAGCGCGGACTTGTCGGACTTGTCGGACTTCTTCTCGACCTTCTTCTGCACGTGGGCGCTCTTGGCGTGGTGGCCGTGCGCGGACTTGGCCGCCATCGCTGACAACGGCGCGATCGAGATCACGAGTGCGACAAGCGACGAAACGACGGGCTTCATGAGAGGTCCTCCTCTGCGCACGGCGCGGTACGCCGGCGTATGTGGGTAAAGTCCTACATCTGGCGACTTGGGCCAAAGAAACGGAGGATCTTTTTTCGAGAGCGATCTACGAACGCGCCCAATGACGCCGAGCGACTTCGAGAAGCGCTTCCAGGAGCTCGCGAAGAGCCACGCGCAGGTGACCGCGAACGCGGGCTGCCTCGCGTGCGAGCGCTGCGAGCGCTGCACGGACTCGACCTTCTTGAAGGACTGCAAGAACGTCGCGCGCTCGCACTACTGCACGAGCTCGACGGACTGCACCGAGTGCTCGCACACGACCGCGTCGACCGGCTGCGTCGCGTGCTCCCACTGCGAGCGCTGCGAGCGCTGCACGCAGAGCGCGTACCTCGTCCGCTGCGTCGCCTGCAGCGGCTGCACGTATTGCTTCGGGTGCGTGGGGCTCTCGAAGAAGGACTTCCACATCCTGAACGAGCCGTACGAGCGGCAGGAGTGGTTCGCGAAGGTCGCCGAGCTCCGGCGCGCGCTCCGGATCTGACATGCGCGCGGTCGTGCAGCGCGTCGCGTGGGCGAAGGTCGAGGTCGGGGGTGAGGTCACCGGCGCGATCGAGAAGGGGCTCCTCGTCTACCTCGGCGCGGGCAAGGGCGACGGCGCGGCCGAGCGCGACTTCGTCCTCGCGAAGGTGCTCGGGCTCCGCATCTTCGAGAAGGACGGCAAGATGAACGAGAGCGTCGTCGACGTCGGCGGCGCGCTCCTCGTCGTGAGCCAGTTCACGCTCTACGGCGACGTGAGGAAGGGCCGCCGCCCGAGCTTCGACGGCGCGATGCCGCCGGAGGAGGCGGAGCGCGCCTACGAGGACTTCGTCGCCGCCGCGCGCGCGACCGGGATCCAGGTCGAGACCGGCCGCTTCCGCGCCGACATGAAGGTGACGAGCCTCAACGACGGCCCGGTGACGATCTGGATCGACAGCGCGAAGTGAAGACCTCGTAGGGAGTGCCGTCCAACGACGTCCTCGTGCGGTCGGTGCTCCTCGCCTTCGTCGCGGTCTTTGCGGCGTTCGCCGTGACGGTGGGCGTCCTCTCGACGCCGAGCCCGTGGAACCATCCGTGGCTCTTCGCCGCGGCGATCGCGCCGGTGTTCGTCGTCGGTCTGACGCAGGCGATCGTGGTCGCCGCCGGCCGCTGGCGCGATCCAAACAACGTCGCCGGCATCGTCGCGCTCTCTCCCCTCTTCTTCGTCGCCGTCGTCGCCCGCGGCTCGATCGACTTCAGCAGCGCGAGCGTGGCGCACGACATGGACGCGATCCTGACGCTCGGCTTCGCGGCCGTCCTCTTCGTCTTCACCTGCGTCGCGGCGTGGATCGGGACCGGCCTCCGCCGCGCGCCGCGCGTCGCGCTCCCGCTCGCGACGGCGGTGACCGCGCTCGCCTTCGTCGGCGCGGCGGTGGTGCCTTCCCTCCCCGGCCCGTGGCAGCCGCGGCGGCACCACGACGGCGCGAGCATCACGCGGAGCCCCGTCGCCGGCGTGGTGACGATCACGGGCGAGCCGGTCGTGGCGCACGGGATCCATTTCGAGCTGCGCCGCGCGACGATGGGCTCCTCCGACTGCGAGATCGTCTTCTGGCACGAGCGCTCCCCCACCACCAACAGCGTCGTCGAGCGCGCGTGCATCCGAGAGGAGCCGGTCTACTGCGACGACGACCTCCGCGCGTGCGTCGTCTCCGACGGTCGATGGGCGCAAGGCGCGTCGTACGACGGCGGCGGGATCGTCCTGCGACCGCCGGACGACGCGGAGGTGGTCAGCTCCCGCGTGACCACCTCCGTCCGCGGCGCGGCCGAGGTCCTCGCCCTCGTCGCGGCGTGGCTCCTCTTCAAGGCGTGGCGGACAGAGCGACGAGAGCACGAGGACGAACGGCCCGTCCTCGCCGCGAGCGCGCTCGCGGCCTCGGCGATCGCATGCGGCCTCGTCCTCCGCGTCCTCCGGCTACTATGATGAGGCCGTGACCGTGAGCGAAGTCCAGGACGACGCGCCCTCGCCCTCGCCGGAGGAGCTCGCCGAGATCGGCGACCACGACGCGATCTTCGAGGCGCTCTGGAAGCGCTGCCTCGAGGCGTGGGAGGACGACAAACCCCACAACGCGATCCTCGAGCACGCGCTCAAATCGGAGAAGCTCCCGGACCTCGCCGGCCGCTACCGCGATCTGAAGGACGACGCGGAGAAGGGCGCGAAGGCCGACAAGCGCATCAACGCGATCGTCGTCGCGGCGACGCAGATGATGATGGCGACGAAGACGCCGCCGCGGACGAAGACCCCGTGGCAATGGAACGTCGCCGCGGTGCTCTTCTTCCTCGTCGTGATCACGTACCTCGGCTACGCGCTCGTCTACCTCCCGCATCGCCGATGAGCGTCGCGATCGGCCTCGCGTCGGTCGCCGCGCTCGTGGCGCTCCTGCTCTCGACGACGGCGCTCATCGGCCCGCACGACGCCGACGACTGGGGCTCGTTCGTCGCCTCGATCCCGCTCTTCCTCCTCGCGCTCGGCCAGGCGGCGCTCGCCGCGCGCGGCGACTGGCGCGACCAGAAGCACATCCCGGGCATCGCGATGTTGCTCGCGCTCGTCCCGTTCGCGGCGTTCGACGACAGCCCCGTCTCCTCCGGGGACGCGAGCGCCATCTTCGTCCTGTCGGTCTTCGCGCTCGGGCTCCTCTCCGCGTTCGGCTTCCTCGCGGGGGTCGTCCTCTACGTCGTGCCGCGCGTCGCGCCGCCGGCGGCGTGGGCGATCACCGCGGTCGCGTTCGTGACGGCGTGCCTGCTCCCGTCGCTCCCGATGTCGTGGCGTCTCTGGATCGCGCAGCCGCCGGTCTCGTACGTGACCTCGCTCGCGAGCGCGGGTGAGCTCCATCCGAACGGCCCGGCGTTGACGGTGCACGGCACCGCGTACCGGATCCGCCGCGACGAGTGGAAGCGCGGGACCTGTTACCTCTCCTCCGAGCGCCCCGACACCCCGCTGTCCACCGGCTTCGACTGCACGCCGCGCAAGCTCCACTGCGACGACGTCCGCGCGTGGTGCCTCGTCGACATCGGCCACGTCGCGACGGGCTTCCGCTACGACGGGGACCCGGTCACCCTCTTCGGCGTCACACGCGACGAGCAGAACGGCGACGCCGCGATCCGCGTCTTCGCCGAGCTCCTCGCGCTCGCCGCCGCGCTCCTGCTCTGGCGCAGCAAGGACCGCCCCGACCGCCCCATCGCCGCGACGAGCGCCACCGTCGCAGCGACGATGGCGCTGGGCTTCGTGGTTCGGATCATGCGCTAAGCACCGAGCCGCAGCGCGAGCGCGATGGCCTCGAGCATGCCGCGGGCGTCGGCGGTGCCCTTGCCGGCGCGGTCGTAGGCGGTGCCGTGGTCGACGCTCGTGCGGATGATCGGGAGGCCGAGGGAGACGTTGACGGCTTCGCCGAAGCCGAGGAGCTTCATCGGGATCGTCGCCTGGTCGTGGTACATCGCGACCACGCCGGCGTAGCCGCCGGTCGCGCCGAGGCGGAGGGCGCTCTCGGCCGGGACCGGGCCGACGACGTCGATCGCCACGCGCGCCTTCGCGAGGCGGGCGCGCGCGCGGCGGATCCCCGGCGCGATCGCGCGGGACTCCTCCTTGCCGAGGAGGCCGCCCTCGCCTGCGTGCGGGTTGAGGGACGCGACCGCGAGGGCGCCGCGCGCGCCGAGGCGGGCGAGGAAGTCGCCGGTCCAGAAGGTCGCGCGCGCGACGGCGGCGGGGGTGATCGCGCGCGGGACGTCGGCGAGCGCGAGGTGGGTGGTGACGAGCGAGGTCGTGAGCTTCTCGCTCCAGAACGCCATCGTCACCTCCGCCGCGCCGAGGCGCTCCGCGAGGTGCTCGGTGTGGCCGCGGAAGCGCCGCGCGACCGCGCCGCCGGAGCGCGCGATGACGTCCTTCGACACGGGGCCCGTCACGAGCGCGTCGGCCTCGCGCGCGCGGACCATGTCCGTCGCCGCGTCGATCCACGCGAGCTGCGCGGCGCCCGCGGCGCGGCCGGGCGCGCCGGGGCGGCGCTCCGGCGCGGGCAGCGACGCGGTGGGCTGGACGACCTCGAGCTTCGTGGCGTCGACGCCGCGGAGGCGCGCGGCGGCGAGGAGCGCGCCGCGATCGCCGACGAGCGTGACGCGCGCCTTCCGCGCGAAGCGCGCCGCCGCGACGACCGCGACCTCGGGGCCGATCCCGCAGGGGCATCCCACGCTGATCGCGACGCGAGGTTTCACCCGAGGACCTCCCCGGTGAGAAGACGCTCGAAACGCCCCACACCGAGACCTCGCGCGCGAGACGACGTCAGTGCGAGGCCCATATTTCGTCCTTCGATCGTCTCTCGATCGTTCATCGATCGCTCGGGGTGCGGAGCTTGTACCCGGCGCCGCGGAGGGTCTCGAGCGGGAGCGACTCGCCGAGCTTCATGCGGAGGCGGCGGACGTGGATGTCGACCGTGCGCGGGCCGCCCTCGTAGCGCGCGCCCCACACGCGGGAGAGGAGCGTCTCGCGCGAGAAGACGCGGCCGCGGTTCTGCGCGAGGAACGAGAGGAGCGCGAACTCCTTCGCGGTGAGGACCACCGCGCGGCCCTCGACGAGGACCTCGTGCGCGGCGCGATCGATGAGGAGGGGGCCGACCTTGAGGCGCTCCTCGGTCGAGAACTCGCTCCGCTTCCACTCCTGCTGCCGGATGCGCGCGTAGAGCTCCACCGGGGTGCAGGGTGTGACGATGAAGTCGTCGAAGCCGCTCGCGGGGTCCATGCGCGAGACCTGGCGCGCGGAGACGGCGACGATGGCGGGCGTCTGCGCGAGCTCCGTCGTCTTGCGGACGGCGCGGAGGGCGGAGGCGGCGAGGTCGGGGCGCTCGCCCGTCTCGATCACGATCGCGCGCACCTTCGCGTGCGTGTCCTCGAAGAGGCCGCCCGCGTCCTCCCAGAGGCCGCGCGTCTTCACCTCCGCGCCGAGCGTGCGGAGCATGTTCGCGGCGCCCGCCTCCGCCTCGAGGTCGGGCTCGTGCGCGACGACGAGGACGAAGGCCTTCGCCGTCACACCCTCACACCTTCGTGCCGCCGACCGTGATCGAGCTGATCTTGATCGTCGGACAGCCCACGCCGACGGGGACGCTCTGCCCGTCCTTCCCGCAGGTCCAAACGCCGTCCGACGTCTCGACGTCGTGGCCGAGCATCGACACCTTGCGGAGCACGTCGGGGCCGTTGCCGATCAGGTTCACGCCCTTGAGCGGCGCCGTGATCTTGCCGTCCTCGACGAGGTAGCTCTCGGTGAGCGAGAAGACGAAGTCGCCGTTCGAGATGTCGACCTGACCGCCGCCGAAGCGCTTCGCGAAGACGCCGCGCTTCACGCTCTTCAGGATCTCCTCCGGATCGTGGGGGCCCGCGACGAGGATCGTGTTGGTCATGCGCGGCATCGGCGCGCAGGCGAAGCTCTCGCGGCGGCCGTTGCCCGAGGGGCCGAGGTTGTAGTGCTTCGCGGAGAGGCGATCGTGCATGTAGCCGACGAGCTTGCCGTTCTCGATCAGCGTGCTCGAGCGCGGCTCGTGGCCTTCGTCGTCGACGTTGATCGAGCCGCGCGACATGAGGAGCGTCGCGTCGTCGACGACGGTGCAGAGCTCGCTCGCGACCATGTTGCCGACCTGACCCGCGTAGTTGCTCGTGCCCTTGCGGTTGAAGTCCGCCTCGAGGCCGTGGCCGACCGCCTCGTGGAGGAGGATGCCGCTGTCGCCGGGCGCGAGCACGACCTCCATCTGCCCCGCCGGCGCCTCCTGCGCGTCGAGCATCGTGATCGCCTGCGTCGCCGCCTGCGTCGCGTGCCACTCCGGCGACTTGCCGTCGAAGTAGCCGATCGTCGTGCGGCCGCCGCCGCCGGAGGAGCCCTCCTGGCGCTTGCCGTCCTTCTCCGCGATGACGCGGATGCCGAAGCGCATGAGCGGCTGCACGTCGCGCGCGAGGCGGCCGTCGCTCGTGACGACGAGGATCTCGCGGATCTCCTCGGCGAAGGAGCACTCCACCTTCACGACGCGGGGGTCGTGCGCGTGCGCGGCGGCGGCGGCGCGCTCGAGGAGCTTCCGCTTGTCCATGCCGGGCACGTCGAGCGTGACGCGGTCGAGGTCGTAGCGGCTCGGGAGCGCGTGCGACGTCACCGCTTGCGGGATCGCGGAGCCGCCGCCGGTCGCGATCGACGCGGCCGTCTCGGAGGCGCGCTTCATCGAGTCCCAGTCGAGGCGCTCGGTGTACGCGTAGCCCGTCGCGTCGCCCTGCTGCGCGCGGACGCCGAGGCCCATCGACACGCCGCGCGACGCGCTCTTGAGGATGCCCTCGTCGTAGACGAAGCCGCCCGCGGCGCGGTACTCGAAGAACACGTCCGCGTAGTCGGCGCCCTTCGAGAGCGCGACGGCGAGGAGCTTCGAGGCCATCTGGACGTCGATCTCGCTCGCGCCGCCGGGGCCAAAAGGTGCTTTGTACAGCGCGGACTGCGTGGCCATGACCGGCCACCCTACCGCTGATGGCCGATGGCTTCCAGCGCGGCGTTTCCGCCTACTTCCCGTCGCAGCGCCCGCCGGGGGACATGACCGAGACCGGCACGTCGCGGGCGAACCTCCCCGCCCGGACCTCGAGCCTGGCGGCGGGCGACGGCTCCTTGCGGACCTCGAGCCTCACTCCGCCGTTCGGGCCCGCGGCGGCCGCGACGACCTCGTCGCCGTCGCGGTACGTGAAGACGGAGGCGGGCGCGGGGAGCTTCGCGCCGTCCTCGAACGCGAGCACGAACGGGAGCGTCGCGCCGTAGGTGCGCTCGCCGGGCGCGCGATCCTTCTCGTGGTTCTCGTGGTTCTCCGACGCCACGAGCCAGACGCGGTCGATCGAGGAGCAGCGCAGGTGGTCGAGCTCCACGCGCTCCGCTTCGTCGACGGTGTGGATCGCGTAGAGGAGACGGCGGAGCTCGACCGGTGGCTCGAGCTGCAGCGTGACGGTGGCGACGAGCGCGCCGCTCCGCGCCGGTGTGACGGTGACGCAGCCGTCCTGGTCATCGCGCGCGAGCTCGGTCGTTCCCAGCTCCGCGGTGACGGTGAGCGGCGACACGATGCGTTCGCGTGCCTCCTTCGCGATGCAGATCGTCAGCGGCTCGCCGGCGAACGCCGCGGGCGGCGGGTCGTTCGCGAGCGCGTAGACGCCCTCGAACCTCACGCGCGGCGGCGTCGCGGTGAACGTGCGCGTCTCCTCGAGGCGCTCGCCGTCGACGGTGCCGGCGACGGTGACGACGTAGGACGTGCGGAGCGGGATCCACGTCGCCCGCGGGCCCTCGAGCGTGATCGAGCCGCACGCGTCGGCCGGCTCGCACGTCACGGCGTCGACGGTGCCGGAGAGCGAGCGTGAGTCCTCGCATACGACGCCGATGTACACCTCGCATCCGCCGAGCTGCGTCTCCCACCCCGAGACCTCCGCGCGCGCCATGACCCCGAGCTCCCCGCTCGCCGGCACGTAGAGGCGCAACTTCTGCTTCGGGATCGGAGACCCCACGACGCACCCAGACACGACGGCAAAAAGCACGAAAACGAAGAGAACGCGGAGATTCACGCCCGCCAACTTAGGTACGCTCATCCAGTGGTTCAACCACTTATCGTCACGCGGCCGCGTTTCGGTAGGAGGTTGCGCGCTGTCGGTGGAGTGAGAGGTTGGGCGCGCTGCCGTCGAGACGCGAATTGCACACACTGCCGGCGAGGCGTTGCGCGCGCGCGAGCGCGAGGTAGGCGCCTAGGCGCACTGTCGGCCCCCCTCTCGTGGGGGTCCGGGGGCGTAGAGCGCGTCTTCGCGCGACCGGCCCCCGGCGGGGAGAGCTCGAGAGGGGCGGCGCCCCTCTCGAACACGAGAGAATGCCGGATCCGTCACGCGCGACTAGGCAACCTTTCGGAAGTACCGTTATTCTCAGTCATCCGCGGCATGTTCCAACAGGAAGGCGCTCGACGACGTGGCGATTAACCGAGACAAGGTTCTCGAGGCCGCCCAGAAGTTCGTCGAGAAGAAAAAATT
Organism: Labilithrix sp.; assembly: GCA_019637155.1. Classification (NCBI taxonomy): domain Bacteria; kingdom Pseudomonadati; phylum Myxococcota; order Polyangiales; family Labilitrichaceae; genus Labilithrix; species Labilithrix sp. The sequence continues at coordinate 52,339 of JAHBWE010000024.1, forward strand.
CGACAAGGCGGTCGTCGAGCTGAGGAAGCTCGTCGAGGCGGATCCGAACGACGCCCGCACGCTGCTGAAGATCGGCGACCTGCAGGCGAAGCAGTCGGCCTACGCCGACGCGATCAACACCTACGAGTCGGTCGGCAAGCTCTACGCGACGCAGGGCTTCGCGCTCAAAGCGATTGCAGTATACAAGCAAATCCGCGAGATCATTGCGAAGCACGTGCCGCAGCTCGAAGAGCGGTACGGCCACATCGCGCCCAAGCTCGCGGAGCTCTACCAGCAGCTCGGGCTGACGAGCGACGCGCTCGCCGCGCTCGACGAGGTCGCGACGCGCCTCCAGCGACAGCAGAAGGATCAGGAGGCAATCGAGGTTTTCAGGAAAATCGTCGAGCTCGATCCGACGAACCCGTTGCCGCACTTGCGCCTCGCCGAGGCGCTCTCGCGCGTGAAGGACGTCGAAGGCGCGGTCGACGAGTTCAAGACGGCGGCGCAGCAGCTGCAGGGCATCGGGCGACGCGACGACGCGCTGAAGGTCCTCGAGCGGCTGCTGCACCACAAGCAGGATCCCGAGCAGGCGAAGATCTGCGCCGAGCTGTACCTCTCGCGCGGGCAAGCGCAGGACGGGATGCAGGCGCTCGCGAAGCTGCAGGTCTGCTTCCAGGCGAACCCGCGCGACTTCGACACGCTGTCGCTCCTCGCGCGCGCGTTCAACGCGATCGGGCAGGGCGCGAAGGCGATCGAGGTGCAGAAGGAGATGGCCCGCGTCGCGCGCGACACGGGCAAGATGGATCTCTTCCGCGAGATCCTCGAGCGGCTGAACCGCGTCGCGCCGCACGACGAGGGCGTGCGCCGCCTCGCGCAGACCGGCGGCGGCGGCGCGGCGCAAGCGCCGCCCTACGGCGCGGCGGCGGTCGCGGCGTCCGCGCCGGAGCCGGAGCCGCCGCCGGAGCGAGAGCCTCCGCCCCCGCAGTACAACGCGCCGCCTCCGCAGTACAACCCGCCGGCGCAGCAGTTCGGCGCGCCGCAGCCGCAGTTCGGCGGGCAGCAGGCCCAGCAGTTCGGCGCGCCGCAGCCGCAGTTCGGCGGGCAGCAGACCCCGCAGTTCGGCGCGCAGCAGCCCCCGCAGTTCGGCGCGCAGCCGCCGTACAGCCCGCCGGCCCCGCAGTTCAGCGCGCCGGCCCCGCAGTTCGGCGGTGGTCTTCGTCCGGGCGCGCCGCCTCCCCCGCCGACGCCGCAGCCCGCGCAGCGCAACCCGTACCCGGAGTACCCGAACGAGCCGGCCGCCGTGTACGGCAACGAGGCCGCCCCGCGCCCCGTCATTCCGTACGTGCCGCCGGGCCCCGCGCCGCTGCCGCCGCAGCCGAACCGCGGCGCGACGCAGCCGGTGCCGCCGCGCGCGCAGACCGAGGCGTACCCCGCGGCGCGCCACGGCGTCCACGAGATCTCCGACGAGGAGCAGCAGGAGTACGAGTCGTACGACGACGCGGAGGTCGTCGACGAAGCGGAGGTCGTCGAGGAGGACGCGGGCTACGGCGACCCGAACGACGGCTACGGCGCGGAGGCTTCCTACGACGAGCTCGATCAACCGACGGCGGAGGCGGACGATCCGTACCGCCGCCCGATGCGGCAGCAGCAGCCGTACGGGTTCGGGCAATCGAACCTCGAGCCCGAGCCCGAGGGCGACTACGCGGAGCAGGGGTACGGCGAGCAGCAGGGCTACGAGCAGCAAGGCTATGGCGGGCAGCAGGGCTACGAGCAGCAGGGGTACGGCGAGCAGCAGGGCTACGAGCAGCAGGGCTACGAGCTCGAAGAGCCTCCGCCGTCGGGCGCCGACACGACCGAGATGGTCAACAAGACGCTCGAGGACGCGGCGGCGTTCCGGCGCGTGCGGCTGTACGCGAAGGCGCTCGACGTCTTGCGCGCGGGCCTCGACGTCGAGCCGCGATCGATGGACCTCCACGAGGTCTATCGCGACGTGCTCATCGAGTCGGAGCAGACGGAAGAGGCGGTCGAGGAGATGCTCGTCATCGCGAGCCTCTACGTCGACGCGCTCGACGGCGACTCGGCCGCGCGTGCGCTGCAGGACGTCCTCGCGTTCGATCCGCAGAACCAGCGCGCGATCGACATGCTCCAGGAGCTCGGCTACGAGATCGTCGACGAGAACGAGAGCGCCGACATCGAGGTGGGCGCGGACGGCGGCTACGAAGACGGCGGCGTCTACGAAGACGAGCAGCCGCAAGCGACGCACGATCGGCTCCCGTCGTACGACCTCGAGGAGATGGGCGCGTCGGACGTCGCCTCGCACTACGCCGACGAGCGGCAGGTGCACGTCCGCGGCGCGGCCGCGTACGACGAGGAGGCGCCGGTCGGCAGCGAGGCGCTCCCGAGCTTCCCGCTCGACGAGCCGGAGGCGGTCGAGGACTACGAGGGCGACATCCACTCGCTGCCGCCGGAGGAAGACGAGCCACCGCCTCCGCCGCCGCTGCGCCCGCTGCACGGCGGGTCGCGCCGGCCGCCGCCGCTCGCGGGCGGGCTCACGGGAGGAGGGCCCGTCGTCCACCCCGAGAGCGCCGCCGAGATCCGCGTCTCCGCTGCGCCGCCCGCGTTCGGGCGCATCTCGATGGTGCCGCGGAGCATGTCGAAGCCGCCGCCGTCGGGCGCGAGCGTGGAGCTCGAGGACGCGCTCGACGAGGCGGAGTTCTTCTGCTCGCGCGGCCTCTTCGACGACGCGCGCGCGATCCTGACCGAGCAGCTCGCGCGGCACCCGAACCATCCGCTCCTCCGCGAGCGCCTCGCCGAGATCGAGTCACAAGAGGAGCAGCGCGGGAGCGGCGCGCGCGAGAAGCCGCGCGCGGAGGGCAACGACCGCGCGTTCGACATCGCGCAGTCGCTCGACGCGCTGGAGAGCCTCGACTACGCGAACATCGAGCCGGCGGAAGGCCACGCGAACCAGGAAGAGCAGGTCGACGTCGAGGAGGTCTTCGCGAAGTTCAAGGAGGGCGTCGCGAAGCAGATCAGCGTCGACGACTCGGGCGCGCACTACGACCTCGCGATCGCCTACAAGGAGATGGGCCTCCTCGACGACGCGATCCGCGAGTTCGACACCGCCGCGCGCGATCCCGATCGCGAGTGCGTCTGCCGCTCGATGATCGGCATGATCGAGATCGAGCGCGGCCGCGTGAACGAGGCGATCGAGGCGTTCCTCCAGGGCCTCAACGCGCGCATCAAGGAGCCGCAGCAGGAGACGGTGCTCTGCTACGAGATCGGCGCGGCGTACGAGGTGAAGAAGCTCATCAAGGACGCGCTCTCGTACTTCCAGAAGGCGATGCGGCGCGACCCGAACTACCGCGACGTGCAGGAGCGCGTCCGCCGTCTCGCGAAGGCGGAGCCGAAGCAGCCGGTGCGTCAGGTCGCGGTCGGCGCGGACGACGAGTTCGATCGCGCGTTCGACGATCTCCTGAGCAAGGCGTAGCGCGATGAGCCCGGCGGAGGTCCTCGAGTTCTGGTTCGGTCCGCCCGGGTCGCCGCCGCTCGCGTCGTCGACCAAGTGGTACACGAAGGACGCCGCGTTCGACGCGGAGGTCCGCGCGCGCTTCGGCGAGACGCACGCGCTCGCCGCCGCCGGCAAGCTCGACGAATGGAAGGAGACGCCGCGCGGCCGCCTCGCGCTCGTCATCGTGCTCGATCAGTTCTCGCGCAACATGTACCGCGGCGACGCGCGCGCGTTCGCGTGCGACGATCGCGCGCGCGACCTCGCGCTCGAGGCGCTCTCGACCGGCGAGGACCGGCAGCTCGAGCCGATCGAGCGGACGTTCCTCTACATGCCGCTCATGCACGCGGAGGACAGCGACCTCCAGCGCAAGTGCATCGCCGCGTTCGCCGTCCTCGCGGACAAGGCGCCGCCGGACCTCCAGAAGTACGTCGCGAACGGCCTCGACTACGCGAAGCAGCACGCGGAGATCATCGAGCGCTTCGGCCGCTTCCCGCACCGCAACGAGATCCTCGGGCGCGACTCGACCTCGGAGGAGGTCGCGTTCTTGAAGCAACCCGGCTCCTCGTTCTGAGTCTTTCTTGTTCGAGAGGGCTCTGCCCTCTCGAGCTCTCCCGCCGGGGGCCTTCGCGCGAAGACGCGCTCAGCGCCCCCGGACCCCCCGAGAGGGGAGCCGCGGCGAGAGGGGCTTCGATTCCTGCTCGCGCTCCAAGCGCCGCGCGGGCGTGACGATCAGAAGGGCAGCGACTGTGGCTTCGGGTCGGAGCCCTTCGAGACGAACGCGCCGTTCGACGGTCCGCCCGCGAAGCTGATCTCCTGCGCGACGACGTCGGTCGTGTAGCGCTTCTGGCCGTCCTTCTCGTACGAGCCGTACTGGATGCGGCCCTGCACGAAGAGCTTCGTGCCCTTGCGAAGGTGCTTCGCGAGCGCCTCACCGCGCCGGCCGAAGACCTTCACCGTGTGCCACTCCGTCCTCTCCTGTTTGACGTTGTCCTTGTCGAGCCACGACTCCGTCGTCGCGAGGTTCATCTTCAGCACCGATCCTTTCTCCGACGTGCGGAGCTCCGCATCGCCGCCGAGGTTGCCCATGAGAAACACCTGATTGATTCCGTCGCTCATGGGCGCCGCTCCAGCACGCGCCAGGCCAACGGCGCGCGCGAGCGATCTCGGGAGGTTATCGCGCGTGACCATATGGCCCGGCCAGGCCAGGGCCAGGCCAGGGGCCAGTTGGAGGCGCGGGCGGGCTCCGCGTGCTCAGCGCGGAGGGAGGAACGAGTACGTCGGGGGGCGCATCGAGAACGGATCGGGCTCGCGCGGCACGAGGCTCTTGAGCGAGCGCGCCGCGATCGGATCGTCCGGCGCCGGCATCAGCCAGCTGTCGCGGACGTCGACGAAGTCCTCGCTCGTCGTCGTCACCGTCAGCGGATTCGCCGCGTTCGCGAAGGGAAACGGAAACGCGACCGGCAACGGCGGCGGCCCCTTGCGCGCGGGCGCGGGCGCGACGTTGCGCGCGGGCGCGACGTTGCGCGCGGGGGGTGGGGCGGTGGGGGCGAGAGAGGCGCGGGGGTCGATGCCGGAGGCGTGCAGCAGGAGCGCGGCGTCGATCTTCGCCATCTTGCGGGTCACCCGCGGCGACATCGGCGACTCGCGCCGGCGTACGCGGACGACCTTGCCGCTGCGCTTGCGGCCCTCGTCGTCGCTGAACCACTCCGAGTCCTCCATCGCGAGCTTCTTGAGGTTGGGCATCCCTCGCTAGAACGGCGGCGCTGGACGGACCTTAAGCCACTTCAGGAATATCCTCGCGCTTGCAGCTCGTAGAGGCGGGCGTACGTCTTCTTCGCCGCGACGAGCTCCGCGTGGGTGCCGTCCTCCGCGATCTTCGCGTCCTCGATGAGGAGGATGCGGTCCGCCATCCGCACCGTCGGGAAGCGGTGCGAGATGATGATCGTCGTGCGGTCCTGCGTCAGCTCCTGGAAGCGCTCGAACACCGCGTGCTCCGCCTCCGCGTCGAGCGCCGCCGTCGGCTCGTCGAGGACGAGGATGTCGGCGTCCTCGCGCATGAAGCCACGCGACAGCGCGATCTTCTGCCATTGCCCGCCCGACAGCTCGACGCCCTCGTCGAACCACCGCCCGAGCTGCGTGTCGAGGCCCGCCTCGTAGCCGGCGAGGAGCGGCTCCGCCCCGCCTTGCTTCGTCGCCTTCACGACGCGCTCGTCGTCCGCGAGGTGCTCGACCTGCCCCACCCCTACGTTCTCGCGGAACGTGAGCTCGTACTGGTTGAAGTCCTGGAACACGACGCCGAAACGACGGAGGAGCTCGTCCTTGTCCCAGTCCACGAGGTCCTTCCCGTCGAGGAAGATGTGCCCCTCCGTCGGATCGTAGAGCCGCGTGAGGAGCTTGATGAGCGTCGTCTTCCCGGCCCCGTTGTGCCCCACGATCGCGACGCTCTGCCCCTCCGGGATGAAGAGGTCGACGTCCCGCAACACCCACTTCTCGCTGCCCGGATACCGGAAGCTCACCCCCGAGAGCCGCAGGCCGCGCTCAGGTTCGAGAGGGCTCTGCCCTCTCGAGCTCTCCCGCCGGGGGCCCCCGAGAGAGGGGCTCTTCTGCGCCGGTGCCACGTCCGCGTCGAGGTACGCGAAGAGGTTCGACATGTAGAGGTTGTGCTCGTAGATCGCGCCGATGCCGGTGAGGATCGAGTGGAACGACGACTGCCCGCTCCGGAGCGCGAGGACGAACATCGTCATGCTGCCGAGCGTGATCGCCTTCGCCGCCGCCGACAGCGCCATCAGCGCGTACGTGCCGTAGAACGCGAGCGTCGCGAGGAGCGAGAGCAGGTACGTCACGATCGTGCGGCGGACCATGAGCTTCGAGTCCTCGTGGTGGAAGCGCTCCGCGAGCTCCTTGTAGCGGCCGAGGAACAGGTCCGAGAGGCCGAAGAGGCGGACCTCCTTCACGTGCTCGTTGTTGGCGAGGACGTACTCGAGGTAGTTGAGCTTCCGCGCGTCCGGCGAGCGCCAGTTCCGGATGCGGAAGCCCTGCTTCGCGTAGCGCATCTCGGCGACGGTGGAGGGCAGCGCCGCGACGACGAGCACGAGCACGACCCACGGGCTGTAGCGCACGAGGATCGCGACGTAGCCCGTGAGCGTGAGGATCGACTGCACGAGCGAGAACGTCTCGCTCACGAGCGACAGGGGCCGCGACGAGGCCTCCCGCCGCGCGCGCTGGAGCCGGTCGTAGAACTCCGGGTCCTCGAAGTGACGCAGCTCCAGCGTCTGCGCGCGCTCGAGGATCGCGATGTTGATGTCGGTCCCGAGCCGCGAGCCGAGGATCATCCGCGTCATCGCGGAGAGGCGCGAGACGGAGGCCTGGAGCACGACGAGCCCGAGCTCGGCGCCGACCCAGAACAAGGTCTCGCGGCGCGAGCCGTCGACGACCGCGTCGACGAGGCGCTTGCCCGCGACCGCGATCGCGGGCCCGATGAACGCGCCGAGGAAGGCGAGGACCGAGAACGCGACCGTGAGCGACGGCGACGACCTCCAGACGAGCCCGAGCGCGCGCCGGATGTATCCCCCCGCCTCGCGCAGCGCGCGGCGGAGCGGCACCTTCGGCGGATCTTTGGGCTTCGGTCGACGGCGCGGGGGCATCGGCAGGACTAGGAGATCCGATGCCGGGCGTGGATCATCCGTCGCTGCAGCGGAGGAGGCCCTCGGGACCGAAGACGTCGGGCTTCAGCACGCTCCGGCCGAGGATCATGCGCGCGCACTCCTGCACGCCCTCCGGGACGGCGGGGTGCGGGTGCACGGTGTGATCGAGCTCGTCGAGCGTCGCGCCGAGCTGGATGAGGAAGGCGATGCCCTGGATCGTGCTCGACGCCTGCGGGCCGACGACGCGGAGCCCGAGGATCTTCGACGAGTCCTTCGCCGCGAGGAGCTTCACGAACCCGCGCGTGGAGCGCATCGCGATGTTGCGGCTGACGAGCCGGTTGTCGACGACGCCGACGCGGTAGGGAATGCCATCCTTCTTCGCCTGCGTCTCGTTCAGGCCCACCGCCGCGACCTCGGGCTTCAGGAACATGATCGAGGAGAGCGCCCCGTACTGGATCGGGCGCGGCTCGAGGCCGAACATCTTCTCGACCGCGAAGCGCCCCTCGAGCTCGGCCACGTTCACGAGCGCGATGTCCATCGTCACGTCGCCCGCCGCCCAGACGTGCGGCGCGCTCGTCGACTGGCAGTCCTTCACGACGACGCCGCCGCCCTTGTCGAGCGCGACCCCCGCGGCCTCGAGGCCGAGGTCCTTCGTGCTCGGCACGCGGCCGATCGAGACGAGCGCCTTGTCGACGTGGATCGTCTCCTGCGCGCCGTCGGCGTTGGTGACGACGTACTCGACGCGGCCGTCCACGACCTTGAGGCTCTCGAGCTTCGCCGCGCGATGGATCGTGATGCCGAGCGACTCGAAGCTCCTCGACACCTCCTCCGACACGTCCTCGTCCTCGAACGGGAGGATGCGCGGCTGGCGATCGATGATGTGGATCTTCGTCTTGCCGAAGCTCGCGAACATCGTCGCGTACTCGCAGCCGACGACGCCGGCGCCGACGATGACCATGCTCGTCGGGAACTCCTTCCACTGCTCGATGTGGTCGCTCGTCACGATGACGTCGCCGTCGACCGGGTAGTCCGGCGGCACGCGCGGGTGCGAGCCGGTCGCGATGAGGAAGTTCTTCGCCTCGATCGTCTCCGTCGTGCCGTCGACCTTCTTCACCTCGACCTTCGTCGGCGAGGTGAACGTCGCCTTGCCGCGGACGAGGGTGACGACCCCGCCGGCGGGGCTCGGGCGCGCGAGGCCTTCGAGCTGACGATCGAGGAGCGCGCGCCGCTCGGAGACCGCGACGCGCACCGACTCCATCACCGACGCGTACGTGACGTCGATGCCGCCCGGCGCGCGGTACCCGCGATCGGTGAGCCGCGCGGTCGCGTAGTCGTTCGAGAGGTGCCACATCGTCTTCGACGACAGCGCGCCGTTGTGGATGCCGGTGCCGCCGAGGCGATCGCGCTCGACGAGGACGACCCGTTTGCCCAGGTCGTGCGCGCGCATCGCCGCGGCGTAGCCGGCGGGGCCGGCACCGATAACGCAGAGGTCCCAGGTGGGGTTCGTCGTCATCGCCGCAGGATACCTTGCGCAGGCGGCTGCGCTTGGCCGCGGGTGGGGATGATGGGCCGACACCTCGGCGGATCGCGTCCGAGCCCCGGGATCGCCCGATCGAAACACAAAGATTCCAAGCTCTTGCTCGCGGCACCCGCGTTGCTAGGTGGGATAATGTGCGCCTCGCCCTCGTCCCCTCCTCCTTAATAGTGAGCGCCCTCCTCCTCGGCGCGTGCGCCGCCGACGACGAGGACATCGACGCGGAGCAGCAAGCGGAGCTCTCCGCGATCCTCGCGAAGGACGTCGACCCCACCACCGCGGCGGAGGCGACCGATCCCGCCGACCTCGATCAGGACGGCATCCCCGACGCGCTCGAGGAGCAGCTCATCCGCCGCTACCGCCCCTACTACGAGCTCACGAAGGAAGGGAACAAGACCGAGGCGCATCTCCCGTCCGACGCGATCGCCGAGATCGAGACGTCGCAGCTCAAGGAGATGAAGGGCGACGACGACGTCTCCGCCCCGCTCGCGGGATGCGGCAACGCGCGGGACAAGCACCTCGTCCCCGCGCAGTCGCTCCTCACGTGCAAGCCGGAGACGAGCTACACGCGGAACAAGAAGATCACGAAGTACTGCCTCAACCACGCCGACGCGCGGCGCGCCGGCGTCAGCGTCGCGGAGGCGAAGGCGAAGGCGACCGGCCTCTACGGCCACGTCTCGAACGACCTCGTGAACGGGCGCGCGACGTACAAGATCGAGTACTGGCAGTACTGGGCGTTCAACGACCAAGACATCACCGTGCTCGGCCTCGGCTCGTTCGGCGATCACGAGGGCGATTGGACCGGGGTAGAGGTCTGGGTCGATCGCGAGACGAAGGCGGTCGCGAAGCTCGGCTACATGATCCACGGCATCGAGGTGTTCTTCACCGTGCCGGCGGGGACGAAGGCCGCGTGCACGTCGTGCTTCACCTCCGTGAAAGGTGCAAAGTACAACCCCAGCGTCGGGTCGATCTTCGACGACCGCGAGCGGCCCAAGTTCGACGACAACCAGGCCGAGTTCTGGATCGACGCGCAGGGCTTCGAGCACGTGAAGCTGTACATCGAGCGCGGCGGGCACGAGGGCTGGCCCGGCACGTGGGGCAAGGCCGAGCACAAGGCGGGACCGATCACGATCAAGCTCAACGCCCACTCCGGCGGCGGCGTGGGGTGGCTCGTCGCAGACGTGAAGGATCGCGCCTTCAACCTCGGCGAGGTGGCGCACCCGCTCACGACTGCGGCGCGCGTAATCATCGACTTCAACGGCCACTGGGGCTGCACGAACGCGAAGGACGTCTTCGGCCTCGGCCCGCAGCGTCGCTCGCCGGTCGGCCCCGCGATGCACTGCGAGTGGCGCTGGCCCGACGGCAAGTCCGTCCCCGGCTGCGCGCATTAGTCTTGTTCGAGAGGGCTCTGCCCTCTCGAGCTCTCCCGCCGGGGGCCGTCGCGCGAAGACGCGCTCCGCGCCCCCGGCCCCCGAGAGGGACTGAGCGGCGTACAATGGGGGGGTGCAGGTCGATCGTGGCGGCTACCTCGTGTTCGTTTCCTCCATCGCGCTTGGCGGGGCCCTTGGCTACATCGCGTCGGAGAAGGACCTCGTCCCGCACCTCAAGAAACCGGAGGCGCCGCCGCCGCCACCACCGCCGCCGCCCGCCGTGAGCGTCAGCGCGCCGCCGCCGCCTCCTCCCGTCGTCGACGCCGGTCCCAGCTGCGACGACTCGATCGGCGAGCCCGACTCCTGCCCGCCGATCGGTCTGCCCACGGTCGAGGGCGGCTGCGGTCCCCTCGCCTTCAATCGCTGCAACGACTTCAAGAAGCTCATGAAGCCGAAGGTCGCGCAGGCGGCCGTCGCGTGCTTGAAGAAGCTCAATTACGCGGAGCAGTGCGACCCGAAGCGCATCGATCTCTGCGCGCACCAGGCGCTCATGAACGCGTGCGACGATCCCGCGGGCACGGCGGTGACGACGTGCGACGCGATCGCGAAGAGCTGCCCGAGCTCGTCGGCGAGCGAGTGCCGCCTCGCGGTGTCGGGGCTCCGCGAGGTGGGCCGCGAGGCCCTCGCCGACTGCACGAAGAAGCGGTGCGCCGACAAGGGCATCGTCGGCTGCGCCGCCGCTCCGGCCGACCTGCTGCGCTGACGATCACTCGGCCGACGCGGCGACCGCCTGCGGCCCGCGCTGCCGGCAGACCGCGCTCAGCGTCAGCGCCACGTCGTCGAGCGGGACCGCGGGGGCGCGCGCCGCCTTCTCGCGCTCCGCCTCACGCGCGACGTCGTTCAGCGAGAGGATGCCGGCGATGCGGCCCTCGGCGTCGACGACGGGGATGCGACGCACCTGCGCTCGCCGCATGATGCTCTCCGCGTGCTGGATCGTGTCTTCGGGGTGGCAGGAGAGGAGCTGCTTCGCCATCGCCTCGCCGATCGAGAGCTCGCGGAGCGTCTTTCCCTCGAAGCAGGCGGCCATGCAGATGTCGCGATCGGTGATGATCCCGATCGCGCGGCCCTCGGCGTCGACGACGGGGATGCAGCCGCAGTCTCCTTCCCACATGAGGCTCGCGGCCTCGGCGAGCGATTGCTCGAGTCCGCACGTCTTCACGTCTTTGGTCATCAAACGTTCGACTTTCATCTCTTCTCTCCTTTTCGATGGACTGTGAACGGGGCAAGCACACGAGCTCTCGTGCGCCGGCGTCACAGCGAGGCGATCGAAGACCTTCGCTGCACGATCGCGGGGACGGGTTCGAATCGCATGCGCGGCCGAATGCATTCGGCGTGCGCGGCACCTGCCTTGCTGTCACGCGCCGGCATGAGCGATCACGAACACCTCGAGCACGCGCGAGAGCTCGCGGCGCAGCTCCGCGTCGACAGCCTTCGCTGCTCGACGGAGGCAGGCTCCGGCCACCCGACGTCGAGCTTGTCGGCCGCCGACTTGATGGCGGTCCTGCTCTCGTCGCATCTCCGCGCGGACCTCCGGCGCACGCCGCCGCGCGCGAGCGACGATCAGCTGATCTTCTCGAAGGGGCACGCGTCGCCGCTGCTCTATTCGATGCTCAAGGCGGCCGCGGTGATCTCGGAGGAGGAGCTCCTCACCTACCGGCGCGCGCGGAGCAGGCTCGAGGGCCACCCCGTGCCGCCGCTGCCGGGTGTGCTCGTGGCGAGCGGCTCGCTCGGACAAGGGCTGCCGATCGCGGTCGGCGTCGCGCTCTCCGCGCGCCGGCTCGAGGAGAGCGACTGCCGCGTCTGGGTCCTCGTCGGCGACAGCGAGATGTCCGAGGGCTCGATCTGGGAGGCGTTCGATCACGCGCGGCACTACGCGCTCGGCAACTTGATCGCGGTCCTCGACATGAACCGGCTCGGTCAGCGCGGCGAGACTCCGCTCGGCTGGGACTCCGGCGCGTACGCGGCGCGGGCGCGCGCCTTCGGCTGGCGTGCGATCGAGATCGACGGGCACGACCTCGCCGCGATCGACGAGGCGTACGCGGAGGCTTCGCGCGGGGTGGACGTCCCTACCCTGATCGTCGCGCGCACGGTCAAGGGCAAGGGCGTCTCCTTCCTCGAGGACGAGGACGGATGGCACGGCAAGGCGCTCGACGAGGAGCAGTGCGCGAAGGCGATCGCCGAGCTCGGCAGCGTGCGATCGTTCACGATCGCGCTCCGTGCGCCGGCGTCCGAGGCGCCCGCGCCCGCGCCGGCGGTGAAGCCGCTCGCGCTCCCGCGCTACGAACGTTCGAAGCGCGTCGCGACCCGCCGCGCGTACGGCGACGCGCTCGCCGCCCTCGGCGCGGCGCGCCCCGACGTCGTCGTCCTCGACGCGGAGGTGAACAACTCGACGTACGCCGAGGACTTCGCGAAGGCCCATCCGGAGCGCTACTTCGAGATGTTCATCTCCGAGCAGCAGATGGTCGCGGCCGCGGTCGGCATGAGCGTGCGCGGGAAGGCGCCGTTCGCGTCGACCTTCGGCGCGTTCCTGACCCGCGCCTACGACTTCGTGCGGATGGCGGCGATCTCGCGCGCCGACCTCCGGCTCTGCGGCTCCCACGCCGGCGTCTCGATCGGCGAGGACGGCCCGTCGCAGATGGCGCTCGAGGACCTCGCGATGATGCGCGCCGTTCACGGCAGCACCGTGCTCTATCCGTGCTGCGCGAACCAGACCGCGAAGCTCGTCGCGGCGATGGCGGAGCAGCGCGGCGTCGTCTACCTGCGCACGACGCGCGAGAAGACGCCGGTCCTCTACGACGCCGACGACGTCTTCCGCGTCGGCGGCAGCAAGGTGCTGAGGCGCGCGAAGGGCGATCGCGTCACCGTCGTCACCGCCGGCATCACCGTCCACGAGGCGCTCGAAGCGCACGCGCGGCTCGCGGCCGAAGGGATCGGCGCCTCCGTGATCGACGCGTATTCGGTCAAGCCGCTCGACGCGGACACGATCCGCGACGCGGCGCAGGCGACCCACGGCAACGTCGTCGTCGTCGAGGACCACTGGCCCGAGGGCGGCCTCGGCGACGCGGTCCTCGAGTGCCTCACGACCCCGCGCGATCCGATCGCGGCGCGCGTCGTTCGCCTCGCCGTCCGCGCGATGCCCGGCTCGGCGAAGCCCGCCGAGCAGCTCGCCGCCGCCGGCATCGACGCGGCGGCGATCGCGGACGCCGTGCGCGCGCTCTTGTCGCGCGGCGCCGGTCGAGGCGCGGCGCCGCCGTCGTCGCGTCGTCGCGCGACGCGGGGCTGCTACCTCTGCGGCGCGACCGCGGCCTGGCGGATCGCGCTCGCGGGCGAGGACGAGCCCATCCGCGAGGAGGACGCGTGCGAGGAGCACGCGAGCGGCCACCGCCGGATCGCCGCCCTCCCGCTCGCCGGCGGCGCTCCGCAGCCCGCGCTCTGATCTGAGCCGGCACGTCGAATGCACCGATTCACGTCCATGAAGGCGCGAGAGGACGAGCTGAGGTCGGGCGTGCATCGCCCGCGCGGGACGCCGGAGGCCCGCGCGAACGTCATGCGTCGCGCGCGGCGACGACGTACACGACGTTCGTGCGGAGCATCGCCGACGCGACCGGTCTCCCCGAGGACGACGCGGAGCGCTCTGCGATCGCGGTCGTCGCGACGCTCGAGGAGGTCCTGCCGCTCCGCGAGGTCTGCGACCTCGAAGCCCAGCTGCCGTCGCGCTTCGACGAGCTGCTGAGCCACGAGCCGATCGCGGACCTCCCGAAGATGGACCGCGAGCATTTCTGCCGCCGCGTCGCGACGCGCCTCGGGCTGACGCCGGCGGAGGCGGAGACGCTCGCGCGGACCATCTTCGCGCTGCTCCGCTCCCGCATCTCGAGCGGAGAGGCGCGCCACGTCGAGGCGAACCTCCCGCCCGAGCTGCGGGAGCTATGGCAGTCGTGACTCAGAAGCCCGTGCGGCGGATCGCGTGGTACTGCGAGCCGAAGCTACGTGCATTGCGCACGCAACCGTAGCCGCAGCTCCGGCACTCCATCACCGTGGGCGCGCCCCACGCGTCGCCCTTCTCGTAGATGACGATGTGGCCGCTGCCGTTCTTGTTGTACACGAGCGCGTCGCCCGGCTTCATGCTCGCGCGCGTGATCGTCTTCCACTTGCCGGCGACGTCCCTGACGAAGTGGATCGTGCCGTACGGATGCGAGTTGGTGGAGAGGTTCTTCGCGCCGTACTGCCACGCCTTCGCGACGAGGCCGGAGCAGTCCGCGCCGTAGGAGCCGCGGTGCGTGCAGTTCGGGCACGAGCCCGTGCACGAGCCCTTCGTCGACGCGGTGACGCCCGCCTTCGTCCACGCGCCGCCGCCCCAGTAATACGAGAAGCCCATCGCGAGCTTTGCGCGCGCGATCGCGTTCGCGGGCGAGGGATCGCCGTCGACGTCGACCGCCGCGTCCTCCTCGCCTTCGTCGAGCGCAGACATGTTCCCCTCCGGCGCGAGGTACGAGGCGGAGACGTATCCGCTCACGCCGTTCCACGAGACGTTGTAGAAGCCGTTCGTGGCCTGCGACTCGACCTGGAGGACCATGCCCTCGGGCACGATCGCGAGGACGCCCGCCGTCGCGTCGGCGTCCTTGCGGAGGCTCACCGCCGCCGTCGTCTTCACCTCCGGGATCCCCGCGAGCGCGTCGACGTCCGCGTCCGACGGCGCCGCGCTGTCGTCCACCGCCGTGAGCGGGACGTCCTCGAGGTCTCCCACATCACCGCTTGCTTCCTCCGGCTCGACCAAGCTGGTCGACGACGAGAGCGATTCGTCGGAGGATTGGGCCGCACATCCGATGGCAACCGACATCGACACGAAAGTGGCTACGACAAGAGAGAGCGAGCGCATGCCCCCCGTACCGCAAGCCCCGAGCCAATCGGCGATCTCCTACCGTGATCAAGATTTTACCTCGGAAAAACAGGGCGATCGTGCATCGACACGTCGTGTGCCGGCGCACATCGGACGAGCATGCGCGCGCGCGGTCTCGCGAACGTCTCCGCGTCCGGCCGCGCGTGGGTCGCGAGGACCCACCTCATGAACGCTCGCACGAGGATCGTCGCGATCACGGTGATTGCGGCTGCCATCATCACGGTGCTGGTGATCGCGGGGCGGAGAGAGAGGTCCAACAGCAGCGAACCGCCGCCGAACGGATCTGGAGTGGCATCCGCGGCACCGTCGAACCCACAACCGCCGACCCCGAGCGCGGCGCCGGTCGTGTCGCTGGCGGACGGCGCGGTCGACCCGACCCTCCGCACGAAGTGGGGCGCGGGCGACAACGAGCTCGGGCACCTCGTGCAGGCCGAGGGCAACCCGGAAGGTCCGATGAGCCTCGCGCGCGCGGGCGACGATCTCCTCGTGCTCGATCAGGTCAACAACCGCATCGTCCGCTACTCGGGCGGCAAGCAGGTCGGCAGCTTCGCCGCCACCGCGACGACGCAGGACGTCGTCGTCGCGAAGGACGGCACGATCGTCACGCTCGATCGCCTCAAGGAGAAGTCCTTGCGCTTCTACGACAAGGACGGCCGCGAGCGCGCGCAGCTCTCGATCCCGACCGATCGCGTGAAAGATCCCGGCCTCGTCACCGGTCTCTTCACCGACGACAAGGACGTGTACCTCGAAGAGAGCCACGGCGCGCTCGTGCGCATCGGCACGACCGACGGCCGCCTCGCCGACGCGGTGAAGCTGAGCGGGCGCCCGAGCAAGGACGGCAAGCTCCTCGTCTCGGCGACGCTCGTCGGCTCGAAGCTCACCGTGAACGCGTTCGATCGCGCGAGCGGCACGCTCCGCTTCGCGCGCGTCATCCCGTACCCAGAGCCCACGCGCGAGGTCGCGCTCCTCGACACCGACGCGCGCGGGATCATCTACGCCGGCGTCGGCGGCGAAGAGGCGGTGACGGTGGCGTGCCTCGAGCCGGCGGAGGGCAAGGTCATCGGCCGCGTCGCGATCGAGAGCAGCATGATGCCGGAGGAGGCCTTCAAGGACTTCATCGTCACCGACGACGGCACGATCCAGTCGTCGTTCCGCACCGAGGACGGCGTCGAGTACCGCGTCGCGCGCTGCCCTTAGGTCGGTGGCTCAGGCGAGCTCGACCCAGAGCTCGGTGCGGCGGAGGAGCGGGATCGTCGACGGAGGATCGTAGCCCGCGAACATCGCCTCGCCCTTCGGCTCGAGGCCGCGCCGCGCGAGCGCGCGCGCGAGCGCCTGCTTGTGCGCGGCGAGGTTCTCCGCGGTGTAGCGGCCGGTGAAGCGGAGCACGGCGACGCGACGCGCGGGCACGTTCGCGAGCGCGACGCGCGCGTCGGTCGGCGCCGGGACGAGGACGTCGTCGGGCATGATGAGGGAGAGGCGGTAGCCGTCCTCGCCGCCAGTACCGAGGACCGGGACCGTCATCGCGATCTCCTGCTGCGCGTCGTTGTCGCGGAGGATGAACCCGGCGAGGCGGCGGAAGCCTTCCATCAACGCGTGGTCCCACGGCGCGTCGACCTTCGTCTCCGCGACCTGCAGCGACGGATAGCGGCGCACCTCGAAGCGGCCCGCGCGGAGCTCCACCTCGTACGGAGGTGACGGCAAGGACCAACGCTGGAGCTGCCACGCGCCGAGGCCGATCGCGGCGAGGCCGAGCCCGCCCGCGAGGAGGAGCCCGCTCCGGCGCCTGCGGCGATCGAGCTCCGCGGTCGCACCGCGCCACGCGAGCACACCCGTGGCAGCGATGACGCCGAGGCCGAGCGCCAGCGCGGGCGCCGCCACGTCGGCGAGGCGGCGCCTCCGCACGACGATCGCTCGGGACAGCTTCTTTTCCGCGGTCTCCGGCGCGAGCTCTCGGAGGTTCCGGAGATCGACCGGGGGGCTGACGGGGACGTTCATGCCCCAACGACAAGCAACTGCCGTGCTCAGCGGCGGCGGCCGAGCGCCCACGTCGCGGCGCGCGCGAATATACGTGCAGAATGCACGCGCTTGCTGGATGGCCCCACCTCCGCGTCGGCTCCTGCGGTGAACGCCTCGAGCCACGGCTCGGCGGGGGCGCGCGAGAGGACGCCGCCGAGGTCGAAGAGCGAGAGGCGCGCGCACCCCGCCGCGCGCGCGATCGCGACGTCCTCCGCGAGCTCCGAAGGATCGCGGTAGGTGGGCTCGTCCTCGAACGCGCCGGTCCCGATGCAGCCGAGCGACATGCCCGCGCCGGCGCTCCAGCGTCGCGCCGTGCGCGCGGTCGCGCGAGCGAGGAGGAGGCGCGCGTCACGCCGGCGGACCGCGCCGCGCGACCAGCCTTCGAGGATCGACGTGTACATCATCACGCTGACGTGCGCGGCGCCGAGCACGTCGACGGGCGTGCCGAGCGTGCGCTGCCAGCCGTCACCGCCCTCGGGATCGAGCGCCACGAGCGGCCACACCGCCGCCGACACCCCAATCCCCCGCGCCCTCACCTCCCCCGCCGCCCGCCCCAACTCCCCCGCCCCAAGCTCATACAATCCCGCCCCCCCACTCGCCGCCTCCTCTTCCGGCCCGGGGCCCCAGAAGCGGCCGCGAAAGCGGGCGCGAAGCGCCCCGAGCGCGAAGCGCGAGGGCCGTGTCTGGGGTGGGGTGTCGGGGCGAAGCCCCGACGTTGAAAAGAAAAACGGCTCCAGATCAAAGAGCAAGTCGCGTGGCGGAACCCCCGCCGCGTCGAGCGCGTCACAGATCCCGAGCGCGAGCGCGCGGAACTCGCGTGCATTGTGCATGTTGGCCCAGCGCCCCGCGTCGTCGGCGAGCATCGGCCAGATCGAGAGCGGGACGCCGGCGTCGCGGAGCGCGCGCGCGGCGTCGGGGAGGCGCTCCACGTCCCAGGGCCGGACCGCGAGGACGAGCTCGACGCGGTAGCGCGCGAGGAGGGCGAGCGTCGGCACGGAGAGGAGCTCGTCCCACGGCAATGTTTCGCTGTAGACGCGATCTTGCCACGGGCGCTCCATGTCGGGCCTCGAGTGTATGCTGCGTGGACATGAAGATCCTCTACGGCGTCGTCGGCGAAGGGATGGGGCACGCGATGCGCTCGCGTGTGATCCTCGAGCACCTCGTGTCGCAGCAGCACGACGTGGAGATCATGGCGTCGGGGCGCGCGGTCGACTTCCTCGCGAAGCGGTTCGACGGGGTCAACCGCATCCACGGCTTCCACATGATCTACGAGGAGAACCGCGTCCGCCCGATGAAGACGCTCTGGTCGAACGTGACGACCGGCGCGATCGGGCTCCCGAAGAACATCGCCGCGTACTTCGACCTCATCCAGGACTTCCGTCCCAACGCGGTCATCAGCGACTTCGAGTCGTGGACCTACCTCTACGGGATGACGCATCGGCTGCCGGTCCTCTCGATCGACAACATGCAGATCATCAACCGCACGACCTTGCCCGCGCCGATCGTCGAGGGGAACAAGGCGAAGTTCCAGCTCACGAAGGCCTTCATCAAGACGAAGCTCCCGTGGTGCGACGAGTACTTCGTCACCACGTTCTTCCACCCCGAGATCCGGAAGGCCAAGACGCGGCTCTTCCCGCCGATCCTCCGCCCCGAGATCCTCGCCGCGAAGGCGAAGCAGCGGCGCGGCGATCACCTCCTCGTCTACACCACCGGCGAGGGCAACAATACGATCCGCGAGACGCTCGCCGCGACCGGCCTCGAGTGCCGCATCTACGGCATGCGCCGCGGCCTCGAGCACGAGGTCGTCGAGGGCAACCTCCGCTTCCAGCCGTTCAGCGAGGACAAGTTCATCGACGACCTCGCGACCGCGCGCGCGGTCATCGCCGGCGGCGGCTTCACGCTCATGGGCGAGGCGGTCTACCTCCACAAGCCGATGCTCGCGGTCCCGCTCGAGGGCCAGTTCGAGCAGGTCCTCAACGCGCGCTACCTCGAGCTCGAGGGCTACGGCCGCTCTGCGGACTCGCTCGACGATCCGAAGACGATCCACGATTTCCTCGCCGCGGTCCCGGCCTGCGAGGCGAAGCTCGCGACGTACCAGCAGGACGGCAACACGAAGATCATGGCGGCGATCGACGGCTGGCTCGACAAGGCCGCCGCCGGCGTCCTCTGAGCCGTGATGGAAGCGACCTCGCTCGCCGACGTCGACGCGGCGATCTCCGCGCTCGAGAAGAAGCGCGACGACTGGCGGAGGGTCTCGAACGCCGAGCGCGTGGAGCTCCTCGAGCGCTGCATCGAGCAGACGCTGAAGGCGGCGCCCGACTGGGTCGCGGCGGGCGCGAAGATCAAGGGCCTCGCGCCGACGGACGACCTCGCCGGCGAGGAGTGGCTCGCTGGCGTGATGCCGACGATCCGCAACGCGCGCCTCTTCGCTGAGGCGCTGCGTCACGACAAGAGGCCCCCGCCCGCCGCGACGCGCATCGCCCCCGACGGGCGCACCGTCGCGCGCGTGTTCCCGTCGACGCTGATGGAGCGCCTCATGTTCGCGGGGTTCTCCGCCGACGTGTGGATGCAGCCCGGCAAGCCGGCGACGCAAGGGACGAAGCGTGAGGGCAAGGGCCGCGTCGCGCTCGTGCTCGGCGGAGGGAACGTCTCGTCGATCCCGGCGATGGATGTACTTTACAAGCTGTTCGTCGACGACGAGGTCGTGCTCCTCAAGATGAACCCCGTCAACGAGGACGTCGGGCCCGTCCTCGCGCGCGCCTTCGCGCCGCTCGTCGACGGCGGCTGGCTCGCGATCGTCTACGGCGGCGCCGACGTCGGCGCGCACGCGGCGGCGCATCCGAAGATCGGCTCGCTCCACGTCACGGGCTCCGATCGCACCTACGACGCGATCGTGTGGGGGAAAAACGAGAAGGGACCCGGCAAGACGCGAAAGAACGACAAACCGTTCACCGCGGAGCTCGGGTGCGTGACGCCGGTCCTCGTCGTGCCGGGGCCGTGGTCCGACGGGGACATCCGCTTCCAGGCGCGGCACGTGGCGTCGATGGTGACGCAGAACGCGAGCTTCAACTGCAACGCGGCGAAGGTCGTCGTCGTCGCGCGCGAGTGGCTGCAGAAGGACGCGTTCCTGGCGCAGGTGGAGGCGGAGCTCGCGAAGGCGCCGCCGCGGAAGGCGTACTACCCGGGCGCGGCCGATCGCTGGGCCCGCTTCCGCGCGGAGTATCCGACGGCGCGCGTCGTCGGGGCGGAGGCGGAGGGCGCGGTGCCGTGGACGATCATCCCGCGCCTCGACGGCAACGAGTACGCGCTCACGAACGAGGCCTTCTGCGGCGTCGTCGCGTTCGTGGAGCTCGACGCGCCGGACTACGCGGGCGCGTCGGTCCCGCGTTTCCTCGAGGCCGCGGTGACGTTCGCGAACGACGAGTGTTGGGGCACCCTCTCGTGCGGCGTGCTCATCCACCCTCGGTCGGAGGAGGAGAACGAGCAGGCGTTCGCGCGCGCGATCCGCGACCTTCGCTACGGCGGCATCGGCATCAACGCGTGGCCGGGCGCGATCTACGGCCTCGTGTCGCCGACGTGGGGCGCGTTCCCGGGCCACACGGCGGAGGACATCCAGTCGGGCACGGGCGTAGTGCACAACGCCTGGATGTTCGACCATCCGGAAAAATCGGTGCTGCGCGCGCCGTTCCGGATCCGGCCGACGCCGGCGTGGTTCGGCGATCACCGGAACCTGCGCGAGCTGGGGATGCGCCTCGTCGAGCACGAGGCCGCACCGTCGTGGAAGACCCTGCTCCGCGTCGCGCGCGCGGCGATCAAGGGCTGAGGTAACGTCTTTCTCGCGCCATCGGCCGTCTTGAGGCATCCTTCAGGCATGAGTACGCCCGCTCCCGCGCAGGTCTCGGTCGCGCAGCACGCTGACTCCGAGCTCGAGGCGGAGCTCCGGCGGGCGGTGGTGGACATCGAGGCGGGCCGCTGCTTCACGCTCACGCCGGAGATGGCGGAGCAGTGGGCCGCGACGGGCACGTGCCCGGGGCTCGACGAATGGCTCGCCGAATCGGACAGCTGAGCGTCGCGTTCCGGCGCGCGCTCGTGAAGCTCGGGCCCGCCGGCTCGCCCCAGCGCCTCGCCGCGGGTGCAGGGGTGTCGGCGCTCATGTCCGCAGAAGAGCTGCCGGGGCGGGTCGACTCGCGCATCTCGTTCGAGCCCGGCTTCGCGTACGCGCGCCGGGTGCCGGGGCGGAACCTGTGGCTCCTCTACCGCTTCGACGCGACGACGCTGGACGTCCTCGCGCTCCGCGACTCGCCGCCCGTGCCGCACGACGGCAACGAGGGCGGCGAGGCTGGGTAGCTTACTTCGTCGAGATCGTGAGCTGCTGGCCGCGGTCGCCGTCGGGGAACACGTTGGCGTGGGTGTCGACGGTGATGGTGACGAGCTCGCCCTTGCGGTAGCCGCCGCGCGACTCGAGCTTGCACGGCCCGCCGAAGATGACGAGCGGGATCTTGTCGCAGGCGGCGCCGCGCGAGTCCTTCGCGCTGATGCGGCCCTGGCCGTTGATGCGGATCTCCTCGACGTGCTCGGTCATCTTCACGGCGAAGGTGGTGAAGCGTTCTTTCGTGTGGACGACGGCGATGATCTCGCCGGTGCCGATGCTCGAGAACGCGTTGCCGATCTCGTTGGCGGCGGTGAGGACGCCGTTGCCGAGCTTCTTGAAGCCGCGACCGACCTTGCGCACGACGCAGCCGCCGTCGATGTGGGCCGCGAGATAGAGCTTGCCCTGGACCTTCACGAAGGCGGCGGCGCCGAGCCCGTCGTCGCGCAGCGCGACTCCGGCGCCGACCGCGACGCCGGCCTGGACGCCGAACTGGAACGAGGTGCACTGGGTCTTGAGCGAGAACTCGACGCCGGCGTGGATCTCGACCGCGGCGCCGATGAGGATGCCGTCCTCGTTCGCCTCGATGACGGACGCGACGCGCGCGCCGGCGTTGACGAGGGCGGAGGTCCCGATGACGTCGATCGGCTGCGCGCCGGGCACCTTCTTGCCGAGGATGCCGACCGCGAGCCCGGCCTCGGCCTGGCTCTCGAAGTCGAAGGCGACGATCGGCGTCGAGACCGACACGCCGTTCTGCTGCGTGACGAACACCGCCGCGCCGGTGAACCCGTTCGCGAGCTTCCCGACGCAGGCGCCGCCCATCAGGATCTGGCGGCCGCGCGCGGACACGCTGCCGATGCGCGCGTCCGCGTCGACGTCGACGAGGGCGGCGGTGCAGACCTTCTTGCCGTTGACGACGACGGCGCCGACGGCGCTCGTGAACTCGACCCCGGCGCTAGCCCCGAGCTCACCTTCCGCGGACGCGGCGTCGTCCTCCTCCATGTCGGCGCACCCCACGGCGCCGACCGAGCAAGCGAGAGCAACCGTCAGAAAAAGGGGAGCAATCTTCGTGGTCTTCATGGTAGGTGCACATCCACCTACAAGGTGCGTACCGCCCCCGCGAGGAGGGGGGTGACCTAGCGATTCCGAGCACCTATCAACTTCCCTGCCCTCCCCTGCCGCGAGGAGCAGGGTCCTCACCACGCACCGCCGATCCACGAAGGAACCGATCACCGGTGCTGCCCGAGATCGCCCCAGCCACACGAGCACGTCGACGACCACCCGCGCGGTTCCCGGCGTGCCTCACATCACTCGCGGCGCGCAACAGCTCGCCGCTCCCGAACCACCACGCCCGCCCCCCCCGCAACGGGCCCCCGGTGCACATCTGCCGAGCAACCGGTGCACATCTGCCGAGCAACCGGTGCACATCTGCCGGGGGCGCGAGCGCGGGCTTCGGGTTCGGCGGGTCGGGGTCCTCAGCGGCACGCGCGATCGAGGTAGGCCGTAGGCGTCGAGTGCTGCGCGAGCTTGGTCCAGTAGTCGGCGAGGAGCTGGCGCGTCGCGGTCTGGTCGTCGACGATGACGCCGAATTCGGCGAGGTTCGCGTCATAGACGTTCTGCGAGCCGACGTAGTGCGCCTGATCGTCGACGATGACGACCTTCGCGTGGTTCGCGAGCGGGCGGCCGCTCGCCCACGTCGCCTGCGGGCTCTGGCGCAGGCGCGCGAAGTGCACGCGCTTGCAGAGCTGCGTGTGCGAGCCCGGCCACTGCTCGTCGGCGCGCGCGATGAGGCCGCGCCACAGCGCCTCCGGCGTCCAGCCGTTGTAGTACGCGTCCGACTTGTCCGCGCAGTCGCCACCGCACGAGCCCTCGTTCGAGGTGACGATCGTCACGTCGACGCCGCGGCGCGCCGCGCGCGTGATCGCGTCGAAGTAGTCGTTCGGCATCGTGCCGCCGCCGAGGACGCGGTACGAGCCGACGTCCTGCTGCGACATGAGGATCTTCGAGCGCGCGGCGTCCATCATCGCGACGAGCGCGGTGTCGGAGGGGTTGTCGAACGCGGCGCCGGTGCGGCCGATCGTGATCATGCGCGTCGATCCCATCGGCGCGGTCGCGACCGTGGGCTGGTACGCCGCCGGGCACTGGTTGCCGCCGCGGCGGTTCCGGATCTTGCCGTTGCGGCACGGCGTGGACCAGAGCTCGTTCACGTAGCGCTGCGTCGCCGTCGCGGCGGGGCCGCGGACGTGGGTGGAGACGTCGCGCACCGGCTCCGCGTCGAGGTAGTGATCGCTCCAGAGGTTCATGCCGCCGACGATCGCCTCGCGGCCGTCCGCGACGATGATCTTCGAGTGGTTCCAGCTCGTGGGGCTGCGCTGATGCGAGGCGACCGAGACCTCGAGCTTGCCGCCGCGCACGTCGCGCGTGAGGTCGGCGAGGATCGCGCCGAGGTTCGGCGTGTAGCCGGGGTAGTCGCCGAAGAGGAAGCGCACCGTGATCTTCGTGTTCTTCTTGTCGAGCACGGTGAGCGCGTTGCGCATCGTCGCGAGGAAGCGGCCGTCGGGCGCCGTGAGCGACGTCACGTCGAGGTACGCGTTCGTGCGCGTCATCACGCCGTAGATCGCGTCGAGGATCGCCTTGTCCGAGTGACCCGCGCAGACCTTCGCCGCCGCCGCGCTCGCGTCCTTCTTCGTCGCCTCGAGCGCGACGCACTTGCCGACGGGACCGCAGTCCGAGTCTCGCGCGCACGTCGCGAGCTTGAAGTCCGCCTCGCAGCCGCTCCAGCCGTCGCACGGGATCGGACCGCCGAGCGCGCTCTGACCCCACGTCTCCTTGCCCGGGATCTGGAGCAGCCAGTCGCCGTGGAGGAGGTTGCCCTCCGTGATCGCCCAGAGGCGGTTCTCGTCGCGCGGGTTCGATACGCGGAGACGATCGCGGACCGTCGCCGTCACCGCGCCCGTCGTCGCCGCCGCCTCGTCCGTCGCCGCCTCGTCGCCGTCGCCGTCGCCGTCGCCGTCCGTCGTCGCCGCGCAGGCGGTGCCGAGGGCCGTAAGTGCGAGGAGGAAGGCAAACGTGCGCATGAATCCGTTCTGAAAGCCCGCTCGAGCGCGCGCAAACAAAAGCGAAAACGGGCACTTGAAGGCCAGTGGGGTGATCTCGTCCCAGCCTCGAGACCCTTCAGGAATTCGTCCGATCACCCCTGGACGACGCGAACACCGTGGTCGCGCCGGGCCTCAGGCGCGCACGACGACCCGCGCGTCCTCGATCGTTCGATCGAGCGCGCGGCGCGTCGCTTCGCGGGCGGCGCGGTACGCGGCGCGGCCGGCGTCGAGCTTGAACGGACCCGAGCGCGGGAGATCGTCGATCGCGAGCGTCACCATCCCCACGCGCGAAGGCAGCGGCTCGGACGCGAGGCGCCACGGCGAGCGCGACGCGATGTGATGGAAGAGGACGCGCTCCTCGGCGTCGGGCATGCCCATGAGGCCCGGCCGA
This sequence comes from Labilithrix sp., assembly GCA_019637155.1. Taxonomy (NCBI): domain Bacteria; kingdom Pseudomonadati; phylum Myxococcota; order Polyangiales; family Labilitrichaceae; genus Labilithrix; species Labilithrix sp. The sequence goes on from JAHBWE010000024.1 coordinate 77,205, forward strand.
TCGAGGATCCCGCCGTCGTAGTAGCGGCGCCCCTCGATCGTGACCGGATGGAAGAGGAAGGGCACCGCGCACGACGCGTGGATCGCCGGCGCGAGATCGCCGCGCTCGATCACGCGCGTCGTCCGCCCGCGGATCTCGAACACGCTCACCGCGACGGGGACGCGCGTCTCCGCGAACGTCGCGACGGGGAGGAGCCGATCGAGCCGCTCGCGGAAGAGGCGCCCGCGGAGGAGCCCGGGCCCGACGCCGGGATCCCAGAAGTCCCTCCGCTCGAGCCGCTCGAGCTCCAACGCGAGCTCCGCCGCCGGCAGGCCCGCCGCCCAGGCTCCGCCGACGAGCGCGCCGGCGCTCGAGCCCGAAATCCGCGCGGGGAGGAGCCCCTCCTCCTCGAGGACCGAGAGGAAGCCCGTATGCGCATAGAACGAGAAGAAGCCCGACGACATCGTCAGCGCGAAGGGCGCCGCCGCGAGCCACTCACCGAGCGATCCAGCCATCGTGCGCATGATACGCTGCGCGTACTCATGGCGAACCGCACCTTCGCGGTCGGCGACATCCACGGCGACCTCGCCGCGCTCGAACGGGCGCTCGCGAAGCTGCCGCCGCTCGACACCAAGGACACGATGGTCCTCATGGGGGACTACATCGATCGCGGCGCCGACAGCGCGAAGGTCGTCGACTTCATCCGTAAGGAGCTGCCGCGCCGCTTCCCCGGCAAGATCGTCTGCCTCCGCGGCAACCACGAGGACGGCTGGCTCCGCGTCGCCTCCGGCGGCTGGCCCGAGTTCGTGATCCCGCTCGCCAACGGCTGCCTCGCGACGCTGCGCTCCTTCCGCCAGCAGCCCTACCGCGAGCTCGACCTCCCCACGCGCGAGGAGATCCACGCGATGCAGTCGGCGGAGTTCATCCCCGACGAGATCGTCGACTGGATGAACGAGCTGCCGTTCTGGTACGAGGACGACCACGCGATCTACGTCCACGCCGGCCTCATCGAGAAGGACGGCAAGTGGCTCCATCCCTCGGAGACGGAGCACCCGACCCAGCTCCTCTGGGTCCGCACGATGCGCTTTTTCCAGGGTTATCGAGGAAAGCGTGTCGTCTGCGGTCACACCGCGACCGAGAACCTGCCGCCCGAGCTCTCGAGCTTCACGCCCGAGGATCCGCTCGACATGTGGGTCGGCGAGAACGTGACCGTCATCGACACCGGCTGCGGCAAAGGCGGCTTCCTCACGATCCTCGAGCTGCCCGCGACGCGGACGTACGAGTCGCGCTGATGCCGGCCCGCGTCGTCGCCCGCACGCCGCTCCTCTACAGCGACGGCGCCGACCCGACGCTCGATCGTCCCGGCCACGTGCGCGCCGGCTCCGCGCTCGTCGCGTGGAAGGACCACCTCGCCGTCGTGCAGGACGACGCGTGTTTCCTCGCCGTCATCGATCGCCGATCGCGCCGCGTGCGCGACGTCCCGTTCCCGGGCGAGGTGCGCCAGTTCGACGACGCGCGCGGGAACAAGAAGAGCAAGCTCGACCTCGAGGCCGCGTTCATCACCGATCACGACAAGCTGCTCGTCGCGCTCGGCTCCGGCTCGTCGCCGCTCCGCGAGCGCTTCGTGCTGATCGAGGAGCCCGCGTCGGAGGCGCCGCGCGTGATGCTGTTCGACGCGCCCGCGTTCTACGGGCTCCTGCGCTCGCACCGCGAGCTCTCGGGCTCGGAGCTGAACATCGAAGGCGCGGTCGTGCACGGCGACGACCTCGTGCTCTTCCAGCGCGGCAACGGCGCGCCCGGGGCCGACGGGACGAAGCCGGTCAACGCGACCGCGCGCATCGCGCTCGCGTCGCTCCTCGCCTACGTGCGCGAGGGCAGCCCGCTGCCGCCGCTCCACGACGTGATCGAGTGGAAGCTCCCGCGCGGGCTCACGTTCACCGACGGCGCGGTCGCCCCCGACGGCGGGCTCGCGTTCCTCGCCTGCGCGGAGGACTGTCCCGACGCGACGCAGGACGGCCCCGTCAGCGAGGTCGCGTTCGGGCGCCTCGACGAAGGCAAACGCACCTTCACGGTGGAGCCGATCATCGACGAGGACGGCGAGCCGCTCCTCGACAAAGCCGAGGGCCTCGCGTGGGATCCGGCCGACAAGAAGCGGCTCTTCGTCGTGACCGACCGCGACGACGCGGCGACGCCTTCGGACCTCCTCGAGCTTCGTCTGTCGTAAGCTCGCAGACACATGACGGAAGAGGCGAAGCCCGAGCCGCCGGCGAAGTTCCCGCGGACGTTCTACTACGCGAACGTGATCGAGCTCTTCGAGCGGCTCGCGCACTACGGCTTCTACATCAGCCTCGCGCTCTACCTCCGCAGCGTCGTCGGCATGAACGACATCGAGGTCGGCGCCACGCTCGGCAACTTCCGCTTCGTCGGGTCCCTCGCGCCGATCCCGTGCGGCGCGATCGCGGACAAGATCTCGTTCAAGCGATCGCTCCAGATCGCGTTCGTCGGCTACGCCGCGGGTTACGGCACCGTCGTCTTCTTCCCGCAGAAGGCCGCCGTCGTCGCCGCGCTGATGCTCATCGCCGTGTCGGGCGGCTTCCTCAAGCCCGTCATCACCGGCACGGTCGTGCGCACGAGCCCGCCCGGACGGCAGCAGGAGGGTTTTTCGATCTTCTACCGCATGGTCAACGCCGGCAGCGTGGTCGGGAAGATCATCGCCTACGGCGTCCGCGCGTTCATCGCGATCCGCTGGGTCGCGGCGTCGTCGGTCGGCGCGAGCATCATCTCGCTCGGCATCGCGAGCTTCCTCTACGAGGAGCCGCCGGGCGCGCCGAAGAAGGACGACAAACCCGCCTTCACCGATCTGCTCAGGGGCTACGCCGACGCGCTGAAGGACCTCCGGTTCACCGCCTTCCTGCTCATGATCAGCGGCTACTACTTCATGATCGAGCAGTTCTACATGACGTTCCCGCAGTACCTGACGCGCCACATCGATCCGAAGGCGCCGCTCGAGATCATCACGCTCATCAACCCGCTCACGATCGCGGTCGCGGGCGGCTTGATCACGCGCACGTCGGCCCGCCTCCTCAAGAGGTTCGCGCCGATCTGGACGAACGTCGCCGGCGTGCTCATCGCGTCGCTGTCGATGTTCGCGATGGGCGCGGTGCCGGGGTACGCCGGCGCGTGCCTCTCCGCCGCGATCTTCGCGGTCGCGGAGATGACCTTCACGCCGAAGTTCTACGACCAGCTCGGGAGCATGGCGCCGAAGGGCAAGGCGGGCCTGTACATGGGCCTCGCGTTCGTCCCGTCGGCGATCGGCGCGTGGATCGGCGGCCAGGTCTCGGGCCCGCTCGTCAAGGCGTACCTCCCCGAGCTGGGCGAGCGGAACCCGTTCCTCATCTGGTCGATCTATGCCGCCTTCGGCGTCGCGTGCGCGGCGATGATGGCGCTCTTCGCGAAGCTCGTGCCGAGCCTCCCGAAGCCGGCGGAGGCCGCGAGCGCCGGCGGCGCGCCGGTCTCGATCGCGCCGCGCCCACCACCCAACAGAGCGAACATCGTCCTGGGCGCGGTGTCGATGCTCGTCGGGCTCGCCATCGCCTTCGGTGTCGAGGCCGCCGCTCCCGGCATCGGCGGCCGCGACATCTTGTCTACAGGCTTCATCTTGGTCGGCCTCTTCCGCATCCTACGCGGCCTCTCCGGCCGCCGCTGACCCGCACCAAAAAGACAATCGGCCCCGAAAGCCGGAGCTTCGAGGCCGATGGCGTGACGCGCGGAAGGATGCGAACTAAAGCACGCCCTTGCAGGCGAGGGTCACGTCGACGCGGCCCGAGACGGTGCCGTTCGACACCGAGCACGCGTTGCCGTGGAGGATGACCTTCGTCGGCTTCTTCGGATCGTCGAACGTCCAGCCGTTCTCCGCGTCCTTCGGGATCGCGGTGACGCTGCCGTCCGCCGACGTCATCGTGACGGTGACGCGGTTCAGGTCGACGTTGCTGCTGACCTTGAACGAGAACTCGCAGGAGGCGCTGAGCGCGCGGATCTTGTTGATCGCGTCGATGAGCGCCTGCTTCATCGCGGTGACGTCGTCGCCCGGCGTGATCTGGAAGTGGCAGACCGCCGAGGGATCCGTCGCCTCCGGATCGCAGCCGGCCGGCGCGGTGCCGCCCGCCTGCGCGACCTTGCTCATGAAGATGGGGTCGTAGCTCGAACCGGTGGGGAACGGACCGATGCCGACGGAGAACGTCGTGACCGGACCCGCCGGCGGCTGCTCGGCGAGCTGCTCGGCGGCGAGCTCCTCGCACTGCTTCTTCGCGGTCGCGCCGCCGTTCGGCTCGCCGTCGCTCATGAAGACGACGACGCGCTTGATCTTCGACGAGTCGAGGCCCGCGCTTGCCGGCGGCTTGAACTTGTTGACGATCTTGTACGCCTCGGTCAGCGCGCGGACGCTCTCCGTGCCGCCGCCGCCCGCGGTCGGCGTGTCGATCGCGTCCTTGAGCTCGTCGACGTGGCTCGAGTCGCTCATCGGCTTCGGCGCGATCTTGTTGCGGATCGACGTGCCGAAGCGCATCGAGCCGACGAAGGTCGCCGGGTCGGCGTTCGTGCTCATGTCGTCGAAGGCGGCGAGGAGCGCGTCACGCGCGGCCTCCCACTTTCCGCCGCCGTCGAAGTCCATGCTCCCGGAGTCGTCGACGACGAACTCGATGACGACCGGCGTGCGCGCGATCTCGGTCTGCGACTGCGAGCAGCCGCCGTCCTCGCCGTCGGTGCCCGGCTCGTCGTCGGGCTGGAAGCCCATCCCGCGACCGGCGTCCGGCTCGGTGGGGGCCTTGTCCTGATAGAAACTCTCGCGCGGTTGGCTGCTGCACGCGATGGCGAGGGCGGCAGCGAACAGGGGAGCCAGGAAGAAGGACTTGCGCATGATTCTCCAGCGCGTCGGGCGGGAGCTCGCACGGAGGCGTGGCAAGCTCGTGACGCGGCGCCTGTACTGGCGCTGGAGCGGTGTTGCGGCAATATTATTTTACGTCTCCGAATCCGAAATGTTCCCTCCGGCGGGGCCGTAAGGCCATGAAACCAAGGACATTCACGCGCAGACAGCTCTTCGCCGCGGCCGCCGGAGGGGCGCTCGCGGCAGCGGCGGGGCGGGCGCGCGCGGACGGAGGGGGAAACGACTACGACGCGGAGGCGGACCTCCGCAACTTGCGGCTCGCCGACCTCACCGAGGGAGGCCGCCGTTTCACGCTGATTTCGCCACGTTACCAGAACGCTGACAAGCCGATCCCGCTCGTCGTCTTCCTCCACGGGCTCGGCGAGACGACGAACGAGCGCCTGGGCGCGTACGCGTGGCTCGAGAAATACGGGCTCGGGCTCGCGTGGCAGCGCCTGAAGCGCGCCCCGATCGAGCGGACGAGCAAGCGCGGAGAGTGGACCGACGCGCGGCTCGCGGAGGTGAACGCCGACCTCGCCGCGCGGCCCTTCCGCGGGTTCGCGATGGCGTGCCCCTTCATGCCGAACCCGAAGGGCGCGCCCGATCACGACGCGTACGCGAAGTGGCTCGAGACGTCGCTCCTTCCACGCGTCCGAAAGGAGACGAACGTGCACGGCGACGCGGCGCGGACCTACCTCTGCGGCGTCTCGCTCGGCGGCTACGTGTCGCTCGAGATGCTGACGCGCCTTCCTTCTCATTTCGGCGCGTGGGCCGGGGTGCAGACCGCGATCGGGACGTGGGCGGCGGAGGGTTACGCGCAGCGGATCGAGAAGGCGGGACCGAAGCCGATGCTCCTCCTCACGAGCACGCTCGATCACTGGAAGACGTCGAGCGAGGCGCTCGCCGCCGCGTTCACCGCGCGCGCGATGAAGCACGAGCTCCGCGTGGTGCCGGGCCCGCACGATCAGCCGTGGCTCCGCGAAGCCGGCACGATCGAGTCGCTGCACTGGCTCGACCGCCTCGATCGCAGCGAGGGGTGAGGTAGGGCTTTACTCAACGTCGGGGGCTTTGCCCCCGACACCCCCACCCCAGACACGGCCCTCGCGCGGAGCGCTCGGGGCGCTTCGCGCCCGCTTTCGCGGCCGCTTCTGGGGCCCTTTTGCTTGGAGCTTTGGGGGGAGCTGGAACTTTGGGGGGCGTGGGGTTTCGGTCGTGTGGGCCGGCGTGATGCTGTTGCCGAGAAGGAGGAGTGCGCGCGATGGGTGGTGTGAATGTCGAGGGTGGTGGTGGGAAGCGGCGGTCGCTGGACTCGGAGATCAACATGATCCCGATGATCGACCTCCTGATGGTCACGATCTCGTTCCTCCTCATCACCGCGGTGTGGGTGCATTCGCAGCGGATGGAAGCGGACGCGCAGGTGCCGGGGCCGCCGACGGCGGAGCCGCCCTGCACCGACCGCAAGGAGGAGGCGAAGCTCCACGTCGAGACGAGCGATCCCTCGAAGTTCGTCCTCGCGTGGAAGGAGGGACGCACGGTCGTGCGCTCGACGGAGATCCCGCGCGAGACGCGGCAGAAGAACGGGTTCCCCACCCTCGCAGCGAAGGTCTCCGAGGAGTACAAGGCGAGCGGCGTTCATCACAGCCCGACCGATCGCCAGCACGATCGCGCCGTCGTCCACGCCGCGAACGACATGCCCTACGCCGAGCTCATCGCCGTGATGGACGCCGTCGCCACGCCTCAGCGCGAGCTCCTCACCGGCGAGAAGCGCATCGCAACGAACGCCTTCCAGGTCACGTTCGCCGCCGACTAGCAGCGGGCACGCGGCGCGCCGTCCACGTCACGCAACCGAAGCGGCGCTCATCGGTCGGGCTGTGACCGCCAGCTCGATCGGGCCGTCTTTTGCGCCGCGAACGGCATTGCCCTACGCCGAGCTCATCGCCGTGATGGCCGCCGTCGCCACGCCGCGGGCTCGTCACCGGCGAGAAGCGCGTCGCGACAACGCCTCCAGATCACGTGCGCCGCCGATTCGGTCGCGGGCATGCGTTCCTGGTCTCGTTCGCGACCGACGAGCACGCGGCGCGTTCCTGCTTTCGTTCGCCGCCGACTGGGCTGCGGGCACGCGCGCGCGGCGGGGTGCGCTATCTGCTGCGGCGCTTCTTCTTCTCGTCGGCTCGCGGGTGGGAGCGGCGCATGAGGGTGGAGAGGGTGCGGACGACGATGAGGAAGGTGACGAGCGGGCCGAGGTCAATGCGGTAGCTGCCGCGGACCGCCTTGCATGCGGTCGAGCCCTGGCCCACCACGTCGATTGCGACGCCGTCGTCGTCGTCGTCGTCGAACGGCTCGCAGAGGCCTGGCTCGCCGTTTGGGCGCACCGTGTAGCGCGCGTCGCGGAGGGGGCCCGTGTTGGCCGCGAACGTGAGGTCGCCCACGAACGACGCCGTGCCGCCGATGAGGCCGCGGTACCGCGTCGCCACGCTCACGCCGGCGGGGAGCGCCAGGTCGAGGTCGTCGCAGCGCTCGCGTGAGACGTTGGTGCAGCCGGCGTCCGCGTCGTCGGTCCCCGCGTCCGCGACGCCGCCCTCCGGCACGTCGTCGTCGGCTCCGGCGTCGTCGGCGCCGGCGTCGTCGGCTTCCGCATCTTCATCGCCTGCGTCGGATACGCCGGCATCGTCTTCTTCCTCGGAGTCCACGGAACAGACGAGGTGCGGCTCGGCGCTGCGCGGACCGCACTCGTCGCGGAAGATGTCGCCGAGCGTGCTCGGTGCGCCGCCGTCCGCGCCCGCGTCGCTCGTGCGCGCGACGAGCGAGCGCGAAGACTCGAGGACCCAGCGCGTCTCGACCGCCACGCCCGCGTCGGACGCGCCTGCGCCTGCGCCTGCGTCGAACGCGCCCGGGCCCGCGTCGGACGCACCTCCGTCGGCGGCGGGTGGGGCGCCGAGCGCGACGGTGACGAGCGACTCGTAGTTCGAGGACGAGCCTTGCATCGCGAGCTTGCTCTCGTCGATCGTGACGACGGGCTGCGCGACGAGGTCCTGCGCCCCCGCCGCGAGCGTGATGAGCGTCACCGGCGTCGCGGCCTGATCGGCGCCGGTGCTCATCCGCACGAGGCGGAGCGGGACGGCGGGGCTCGGCGAGGTCGTGACGACGCGGAGCGATTGAACGATCGAGACCGGCGCCGGCGCGCGCGCCCGGAACCCGTACACCTCGTAGCCGTCGGCCTCGAGCGCGAGGAGGCCGTCGAGGAAACCGGCCGGCGCGTCGTACTCGTAGCGCGCGAGCCAGCGCGACGCGCTCCCGTCACCCGCCTGGAGCCGCTCGCGCTCGTACGGTCCGACCGTATCTTCGCTGCCCCCGTCGCGTGGCCGGTCGTCGTTCCTTCCGCCGGGGCCGAAGCCCTCCCCCGGGCCACATCCGTGGATCGCGCTGCAGCCCGGATGGCCGTGATCCGACGGCTCGCATCCGTCGCTGTCGCAGCTCCCGCATCCCCCTTGCGACGACGTGAGGCAGCCACCCTGCGCCTCGCCCTCGGACGTGCTCCCTCGGCTCCCGCTGCCGCCGCAACCGCAGCCGCCCCCTCCGCTGCCGCTCCCGCTCCCACTTCCGCCGCCGCTCCCGCCGCCGCAGCCGCTGCTGCTTCCCTCCGGGACGTGGCCGGACACGTTGATGCCGCCCTCGAACGAGCCGCCGCTGGAACCCCCGCCGATCGCGTTGCACGTCACGCCGGTCGGGAGCGCGCGCACGATGACGCGCGTCGCGCGCTCGGTCGCGGCGACGAACGCGGGCGCCGTGATCTCGACGCGGCCGCCCGCCTTCACCGCGACGATGAGCCCGACGTCGGACGCGCCGCCCGAAAAATCGATCGCGTCCCACGTCACCGTCCCGCTCGCGCCGAGCGACACCGTGATGTTGTGACGGTTCACGCGCGCGCCGCTCTCGCCCGAAAACAGCACCGCCGCGGTCGCGCCCGCGGAAGGTGCCGCGAGCGCGCACGCCGCCATCACGCCGAGCGCGAGCCCGAGCCTCACAGGATCTCCTCGCCCTGCTTCGACGGATCGTCGGGCGGCGGAGGCGTGGGTGTGGGCGCGGGAGTAGGATCCGGCGCCGGAGCCGGCGTGGGATCCGGCGTCGGAGCACGATCGGGCGCGGGCTCCGGCGGCCTCACCGGCTCGTCGTCGTCGTTCTTGATGTCGGAGTAGTCCGGCACCGAGCCGAAGTTGAACCCGATCCCGAAGACCACCATCGTCCCCGGCGTGCCGACCGCCTGGAGGACCGTGACCTCCGGATGGATCGCGCGCCGCGCCTCGGGCCGGTAGTCGATGCCGAAGCCGATGCGCGCCGCGAACGTGTCGCCGCCGAAGACCTGCGTGCGGGCGAAGTCGGACGAGACCTGCTTGCCGACGACGTACGTGACGCCGGGCGTCGCGACGAGCGAGAGCTTCTTGCTCACGTTGATCGACGCGATGAGCGGGAAATGGAAATACGCCGCGGCGCCGCTTCGACGCGTCTCCGCGCGATCGTAGTTCCACTCGAGGAAGGCCTCCGCGCCCGCGGCGGCGGCGAGGTCGAAGCGACCGCGGATGAAGTTCACCTTCAGGTCCGCGCCGAGCTCCGTCAGGCTGCCGATGCGCGCGCCGACGTCGATGCGGTCGACCACGCCGACGCGCATCGCGTAGGTCGGGAGGATGGGGAGCGCGCCGGTCCCCGAGTGCTGGTGGTGGAAGCCGACCGCCTCGAGCGCGAACGTGTGCTGGAACTTCCCGGGCGCCACCGTGCGCGCGGTCGCGTACGTGTTCGGGCTCGAGCAGCCGGACGCGCCGGCGAGCGCGAAGACGCCGACCGCGATGCCTTGAATCGTCGAGCGAAACCTCACCCCACGACCACTCTACGCGAGCCCGGCCTGACGTGAAGTGCGAACCTTGCACAACCCACGGCGCGTACGCCCTATTTTTGCTGGTTTTCGGGGTGGCCTTTCGATTGCAGTCGTCGAGCTGCATGATCCGAACGCACGCGCGGTCCCTTGCTCTCCTCTTCTCCGCGGCCCTCACCGCCTGCACCGCCGCCGACAACGGCAACGGCAACGACGACACAGCCGCGACCGACCCGGCCCCGACGGCGAAGAACTTCGGGACGTTCAACTTCCAGACCCAGCGCCAGGGCAGCGACAGCGCGCAGGTCGTCGCCGCGACCTTCAGCAACACGTCCTCGGACCCGTCCGCCGGCTGCTCCGCGCCCGAGATCTCGGGGAGCTGCGCGATCCGCACGTGCAACGTCCCCAGCCGAAGCGGCGGCATCACGTTCGCCCCGCTCCCGGCGGGCGAGGTCTCCGCGAGCGTCGGCGCGACCGACGTCGCCCTCAAGGAGACGAACGGGTTCTGGGTGGCGGCGCAGCCGGTGAGCTGGCGCCCGGGAGACACGCTGAAGGGGAGGGCCTCCGGCGCCGCGGGAGGCGCGCCGGCCTTCGACCTCGAGGTGAAGGCGCCGTCGATCGTCGCGGTCTCGGCGCCGGTGTTCCCGGGCGGCATCGTCCCCAAGCCGCTCGCGCACGCGAAGTCGCAAGACCTGAAGGCGACCTGGACCGACGGGACCGAGGGCACCGTCCAGCTCCTGCTGTCGACCATCGGAGAGGACGCCGCCCTCAGCATCATGTGCGAGGCGCCGGCGACGGCGGGTGAGCTCGTCGTCCCCGCCGCCGTGCTCGCCCGGATCCCCACGCCGCGCGCGTTCATGACGCTCGAGGGTCGGGCGGCGTCGGTCGAGACCAAAGGCGACTGGCTGGTCGGCGTCATCTCGGTCGCGCCCGCCCTCGACGCTCAGGGACGCGAGGTCAAGGGCTTCATCGAGCTCCAGTGACGACGTCAACGCTTTCGTGGGCGCGGCACGCCGTACTGCTCGAGGCGGGCGATCAACGTCCGCCGCGGGACGCCGAGGAGCTGCGCCGCTTCGGTCTGGTTGCCGCCGGCCTGCTCGAGCGCCTCGAGGATGCGACGGCGCTCGAGGTCGGCCACCTCGTCGGCGAGCGACCGCGACGACGGCGCCGCCTTCTTCGGCTGCGCCGAGAGCGCGCCCGTGACGATGTGCTCGGCGCCGATCGCGTCGCCCTGGCAGAGCAAGAGCGCGCGCTCGACGACGTTGCGCAGCTCGCGCACGTTGCCGGGCCACGCGTGCGCGCGGAGGAGCGCGAGCGCTTCGTCGCCCATCGTCACGCCGGCGCGCCCGGTCGCCTTGCACGCGGCCTCGAGGAACGCGCGCGCCAGCGCCTCGATCTCGCGCGGCCGCTCGCGGAGCGGCGGCACCTCGAGCGTGATGCCGTCGAGCCGGAAGAAGAGGTCCTCGCGGAAGCGACCCTCCGCGACGAGCGCGCGCAGGTCGTGGTGCGTCGCCGCGACGAAGCGGACGTCGACGGGCGTGACCTTGACGCTCCCGACGCGCATCACCTCGCGCTTCTCCAGGACACGAAGGAGCTTCGCCTGCGCCGGCGCGGGCATCTCGGCGATCTCGTCGAGGAACACGGTGCCGCCGCTGGCCGCCTCGAGCAGCCCCGCCTTCGCGCTCACCGCGCCGGTGAAGGCGCCGCGCTCGTGCCCGAAGAGCTCCGTCTCGAGCAGCGCCTCGGGGAGCGCCGCGCAGTTGATCCCCAAGAACGGTCGGGCGGCGCGCGACGACGCGCGGTGCAGCGCCTCGGCGATGACCTCCTTGCCGGCGCCGGTCTCGCCGTGAACGAGCACGTTGACCTGGCTCTTCGCGACGAGCTCCACCATGCGATAGAGCTGGCGCATCACCTCGTCGGCGACGACGCGATCGCCCGCGGCGCCGCGCTCGAGCGCTTCGGGCGCTTCGGGCGCTTCGTCGTGGAGGGCGATCAGCGCGTCGCCGACCTGCGCGACGCCTCCCTCCGGCAACGCGAGGGCGACGCCCGGCTCGGCGCGCGCGCCGTTCACCACCGTGCCGTTCATGCTGCCGAGGTCCTCGATCGTGACGCCGCGCGCGTCGATCGTGATCTTCGCGTGGCGTCGCGAGATCGAGCGGTGCTCGACGCAGAGCTCGACGTCGGGGCCGCGGCCCACGACGAGCGCGCCGGCGGCGGGGGCTTGCCGGCGGAGCGAGCCGCCCGGCCACATCACGACGACGACGCGAGCGGTGCGTCGCCCGCGCGGCGCACGCGGCTCCGTCGGCGCGAAGAGCGGATCGTCCTCGCGCTCGGCCATGCGCCATGTTCGCACGCCGCCGCGCGCACGCGGAAGTCGCGCGTGGTGGCCCTTTCCAGGTACTCTCTCGAGGTGGTGCTGCACGCGGGGGCACGACAGACGCCCTCGGCGGGCGAGACCCTCGGACGAAAGTACCGCGTGCTCCGGCCGCTCGGCGGCGGAGGGATGGGGGTCGTGCTCGAGGCGGAGAACGTCGCGACGGGGGCGCGCGTCGCGATCAAGCTGCTGCGCGACACGCTCTCGACCGACGCCGAGAGCGTGAGCCGCTTCTTCCGCGAGGCGCGGGCCACCGCGCGCCTGAAGAGCCGGTTCGTCGTCACGATCTACGACGTCGACACGGACGAGAGCGGCGCGCCCTACATCGTGATGGAGTTCCTCGAGGGGCGCGATCTCGCGGCCGAGATCCGGTCTCGTCCCTCGATCGCGGTCGACGAGCTGACGGCGTGGCTGGTCCAGGCGGCGGCGGGCCTCGCGCGCGCGCACGCGGCGGGGATCGTGCACCGCGACCTCAAGCCGGCGAACCTCTTCCTCGTGTCGGAGCCGGCGAACCTCGTGAAGGTGGTCGACTTCGGCGTGAGCAAGATGGCCTCCGAGAGCGAGCTCACGCAGAGCGGCGACGTCCTCGGAACGTCGCACTACATGTCGCCCGAGCAGCTTCGCAACTCGAGGACGGTGGACGCGCGCGCAGACGTGTGGGCGCTCGGCGTGGTCGCGTACCGCGCGCTCGAGGGGCGGATGCCGTTCGAAGGCTCGTCGGCGGAGGTGATCGCGAAGATCCTCGGGCCCGACGCGTGCACGCCGATCCGTCGGCCCGACGTACCGCCCGCCGTGCGCGACGCGGTGATGCGCGCGCTGGAGAAGGATCCGGCGCGCCGCTTCCCCTCGGTGGAGGCGCTCGCGAGCGCCATCGCGCCGTTCGCGCGGAGGTCCGCGCCCGTCGTCGAGGCGCTCGAGTCGCTCCCGCCGCCGGCGCAGCTCGCGCAGCTCGCTCCGACGACGCGGCAGGTGCTCGGGTCGACGCTGAAGCTCCCGCCGCCCGCTCCGCCGATCTCGAGCCCGGGCTTCGCCGAGACCGAGATCGTGTCGGTCTCGCCGTACGTCGCGCCGCCGAAGACGCGATGGCCGCTCGTCGCGGCGGCGATCGGGGCGACGCTCGTGGTCGCCGGATCGCTCGCGGTCGGCGTCGTGCTCGTTCGCCGGACGCACGCGAGCGCGGCGTCGCCGTCGAGCTCGGCGGTCGAGGACGAGCGCGCGTCGCCGCCACCTTCCGCCGCCGCGCCGGAGCCGGAGCCGGCGCCGCCGCGCCTCGCCCCGATCGACTCCGCCGCTCCTCTTGCTTCTGCTTCGTCGAGCGACCGTTCGCCTCGGCCCAAGCCGCCGGCGCCCTCCTCTCCTTCTCGATCCGCCCATGCCCCTTCCCCCGCCCCTCTTGCTCCAACGACCAACCCCGATCGCCTCTGAGCGGACCTCGACGCGCCGTGCGCTGGCGGTCCTCGCGACGCTCGCGATCGTCTTCGGCGCGCCCGAAGCTCGCGCGCAGAAGGCGCCGCCGAAGAAGCCGGCCGCGCCCCCGAAGGTCGAGGAGCCGTCGCCGAACGACATCGCGCAGGAGCTGAAGCTGAAGGGCGACGCCGCGTTCGACGCGCGCGAGTTCGACGAGGCGGCGAAGGCCTACGAAGAGGCGTACGAGGCGTCGAAGGACCCCGCGCTCCTCTACAACCAGGGGCGCGCGTACCAGTCCATGACGCGCTTCCCGGAGGCGCTCGAGCGGATCGAGCGGTTCCAGGCCGAGGCGTCGCCGGCGCTGCGCGCGCGTGTCCCGCGGCTCGACGAGCTGCTCGCGCAGCTCCGGGCGAAGGTGGCGGTGCTCGACGTCCGCGCGTCGGTCCCGTCGGCGCGCGTCGTCGTCGACACGCGCGTCGTGGGCGACGTCGCGGGGACGGGGACGTTCCGCGTCAACGCGGGCCGCGCGCGCGTCGAGATCACGAGCGACGGGTACCTGCCCTTCACGAAGGACGTCGACCTCGCCGCCGGCGCGACCACCGTCGTCGAGGCGAAGCTCGTCTCGCGCAAGGAGGGCGGCATCCTCGTCGTGAAGAGCAACACGAGCGGCGCGGCGGTGGCGATCGACGGCAAGCCCTCCGGGCAGACGCCCGCCGAGCTCGTGCTGCTCGCCGGCCCCCACAGCGTGACGCTCTCGCGCGAGGGCTTCCGCTCGGTGACCGCGTCGAGCGTCGTCGACGCGGGGCAGACGAAGGAGCTCTACGTGCCGCTCGACAAGAGCGCGCCCATCTTCGAAAAATGGTGGTTCTGGACCGCGGCGGGCGCGGTGGTCGTCGTCGCCGGGATCGTCGTCGTCGCGCTCGTCACCGAGAAGGGGACGCCGAGCGGGAGCATCCCTCCGGGCCAGACGTCGGCGCCGCTCATCAGCTTCTGAGAGGTGATTCGATGGCGATGACTTCGAAGACGCTCGCGCTCATGGTCGCCTCGCTCGCGGCCGCGCTCGCGACCCACACCGCGTGCCGCGAGCCGACGTACGTGTCGCTCGTGATCTCGACCGACGTCGCGTGCAGCGACCTCCAGGGCACGTCGATCACGGTCGGGCGCCTGAACGAGATCGAGGAGCGCGCGCCGCTCACGACGGTGACGACGTGCGCCGCCGATGGGACGGTCGGATCGCTCGTCGTGACGCCGAGCGGCGACGCGAGCGAGGAGTTCGCGGTCCGCGTCGTGTCGGGCGTGAAGCGCAACGTCGACGAGTGCAAGGCGCCCGACTACGGCCAAGGCTGCATCGTCGCGCGGCGCGCGCTGCGCTTCGTCGAGCGCACGCCGCTCACCTTGCCGATCGCGATGCGCGCCGCGTGCGCCGGCGTCGCGTGCGGGCCGGAGCAGACGTGCGTGAAGGGCGCGTGCGTCGACGCGCGCGTCGACAGCGCGCGCTGCGAAGGCGCCGGCTGCGACGAGGACACGCTCGGCGGCGGCGGCGGCGCGGGCGGGCGCGACGGAGGCGGCGTCGTCCCGACGGCGCGCGGGTGCGGTGGCCTCGGCTTCGACTTCGCCGCGTCGAACGTCGACGTCGGGACGCTCACGTTCCCGGAGGGAGCGGACGACGGCGACGTCCTCGTCGATCAGTCCTGCCCGATCAACGGGGAGTCGGGCGACCTTTGCTTCGTGCGGGGTGAGTCCTACGCGTTTCAGCGTGTCACCACGCCGGCCGGTGACGTCGCCGTCTTCTCCATGTGCCGCTTCCGCGTGCAACCCGCCGCCACGCTCGAGGTGCGGGGCTCCTTGCCGATCGTGATCGTCGCGCTCGACGTCATCGACGTCCAGGGGACCTTCTCCGCCGTCGGCAGCGGCGCGGCCTCGATCGCAAAGAGCAAGGGCGGAGGACAAGGCGGCGGCGAGTACCTGTCCGGCGGGGGCGGCGGGGGCGGTGGCTTCTGCGGGCGGGGCGGCGCCGGCGGTCTGTTCGGCGGCACCGGCGCGCCGGGCGGGAGCCCGTACGGCACGCCGGAGCTCGTGCCGCTGCTCATCGGCTCCGCGGGCGCGGCGGAGTCGAACGGCTACTGCGCCGGCGGCGGCGCGATCCAGCTCACCGCGGGTCGAAGCGTCACCGTCGGCGCGGGCGGGAGGCTCAACGTCGGCGGCGACGGCGGGTATTACTACTCGGGCGGCGGGAGCGGCGGGGCGGTCTTGCTCGAGGCGCCCGCGGTCTCGATCGCAGGCATCGTCGCGGCGAACGGCGGCGGCGGCGGCGGCGGCGGGACCACCAACCACGACGGCGCCGCGGGCGGGCCGAGCGATCGACCGGCGCCCGGCGGCTCGGCCGGCACCGACAGCGCCGGCGGCGAGGGCTCGGGGGGCGCCGGCGTCGACGGCGCCGCGGGCCTTCATCGCACCGAGGGCACCGCGCGGGGCGGCGGCGGCGGCGGCGCGGGGCGCGTCCGCATCAACAGCCGCACGCCGGCGGAGGTCTCCGGCGTCGTCTCGCCGAGCCTCGACACGCCCTGCGCCACGCGCGGACCGCTCCGCTCGACGCCGTGAGCCGTCTCCGCGCTACGCGAGCTCGGCCGTCATCTCGAGCATCGTGTTGCGGAAGCCGCAGCGCGCGAAGAGCCGCTGCGCGCCTGCGTTCTGGACCGCGGTGAGGAGCACGACGCGCGGCGCGCCCTTCGCCTTCGCGCGCGCGAACGTCTCCTTCACGAGCGCCTCGCCGATGCCGCGACGGCGCGCGCGCTCGTCGACGAGGATGTCGTGCAGCCACGCGCACGCGTCGAGGAGGTCGTTGTAGCTCCGCGGCTCGAGGCGCGCATAGACGTAGCCGCAGACGCCCTCGGCGTCCTCCGCGACGAGGAGCATCGTCTCCTCGACGTCGAGCTGCGTCGCGAACCACCGCCGGTATCCCTCCTCCGGATCGACCGGCGTGAGGAACCGGAGGCGGTCCCACTCGTAGTGCATCCGCACGAGCCTCCCCGCGAGCGTCCCGACCGCCCCGAGATCGCGCTGCTCCATCGACCGCACCGTGAAGTCCGTCACCGCGCCGATGATACCCGCTCGCGCGCCGGTGATACGTTGGGTGCCACGATGACCAAGGTCCTCACGCAGTTCGCCGAGCACGCGAACACGATCGCGGTCACGTTTCGCGCGGCCTTCGTGAAGAGGAAGCTCGGAGACTGCACGATCGACATGACGGCGCCGGAGGGGAGCACCGACGGCGGCCGCCTCGGGATGCAGCACGTCACGCTCCGCACGCCGGAGGGTCTCTCGATCGTCCTCGGGATCATCCACGCCGGCGACAAGCGCGCGGAGCTGCGCTCCTTCGACGTCGTCTCGCGCCTCTTCGAGGATCGGTTCAAGAAGCCGCCGCCGTTCACGGAGGCCACGTACCAGCTCGAGGTCGTCGAGCGAGCGAAGCCGATCCTCGCCGCGTTCGGCCTCGACGTGAGCGTCATCGACGATCTCCCCGAGAGCCCTTCGACGCGACGGCTCGCTCCCGTCGAGTCGCTCGCCCCGCCCCCGAAACGCAGCTGGGGCTTCTTCGTCGTCGCGTTCCTCGCCATCCTCGCCGCGACCGCCTACCTCACGCTGCGGAACACATAGCGCCTCAGCGGACGAAGAGCATGCCTTGCTGGTTGTTGAAGTCGACTGCGAAGCCGAACACGTTGGGCTCGAAGCCGGAGATGTCGACCTCAGCGGCGCGATCCGCCGCCGAACGAAGCGCTAACGCCGGAACACGAGCGCGTCGGCGAGCGTCGCGGCGAAGAAGCCCATGCTGACGTACGCGTTGCAGTCGAAGAACGCCTTCGGGATCTTCGTGAGGTCCGCGTTGCCGTCCTTGCCGCGCACGAGGCGATGCTCCACCACCAGGATCGCCGCGACGAGCGCGACCCCGCCGAGGAAGATGGGCCCGCGCTCGAGGCGGTACGCGACCCCCGCGAGGCACGCCACCGTGACCACGTGCGCGACCGCGGCCATGCGCATCGCGTTCTTCGCGCCGAAGCGCGCGGGCACGGAGCGGAGCCCCTCCGCGCGGTCGAAGGCCTCGTCCTGCAGCGCGTACAGCACGTCGAACCCGAAGAGCCACGTGATGACCGCGACCATGAGCAGGACGATGCCGAGGTTCGGCGCGGCGCCGGTGGCGAGCCACGCGCCGCCGGGCGCGAGCGCGAGCGCGAGGCCGAGCCACGCGTGCGCGGCCCACGTGAACCGCTTCGCGAGCGAGTACCCGAGCAGCACGAGGAGCACCGGCGGCGCGAGGACCATCGGCCAGAAGCCGAGCGTCGCGGCGAGGAGGCAGAACAGGGCCCCGCTCACCACCGTGAGCAGCAGCGCCTCGCGCGGCGACACCTTGCCCGACGGCACCGGCCGCGTCTTGGTGCGCGGGTTCTTCGCGTCGACGTCACGATCGGCGAACCGATTGAACGCCATCGCGCTCGTGCGCGCGGTGACCATGCACCCGAGCATCGCGAGCACGCGCGCCGCGGTCAGCGCCTCGTGCGGCTGCGCCAGCGCGAGCACCACCGCCGACGCCGCGAACGGCAGCGCGAAGATCGTATGCGAAAACGCGACGAGCTCACTCCAACGACGAAGACGCGCGAGCATCACTCCTCCCATGCGAGACCGCCACCAACGAGCGAAGGTTCATTGATCAGGTGCCCATCCCCCGTCCGTCCTCGGCGCTTCGCGCCTGCGGGCGGGCGGCCCTTCCCAAAGCCTCGCTCCGCTCGGCAGGGAAGGGAGTAACCAGCCACCCGCTCCCCCACGCTCCGCCCCTTCATGTGCTCGCCTCCGCGGCGAGCGGTGTGACGGGATGCGTTGCGCGGGCGCCGGTGCGGGGGGCGAGGCAGCGGCGTGGCTTTGTGAGGTTCGAGAGGAGCCACGTTGCGGGGTCGGACGGGACGTCGCCGTCGACGGCGTAGAGGCCTGGGTTCGCGTGGCGCGCGATGCGGCCGAGGTCGGGGCGGCCGAGGGCGCGGGCGCCGTTCCAGGTCGCCATCGCGACGAGGTCGGTCGCGGGGACGCTCGGGAAGCGGTCGGCGAGGGCCTTCGCCTCGGCGAGGACGTCGAGGGATGCGTTCGACGCGAGCGAGTCCGTGCCGAGCGCGACCTCGAGGCCGGCGGCGCGCGCGGCGAGGAGGGGCGGGAGCTTGCCCTCGATGTAGAGGTTCGAGCGCGGACAGAAGACGACCGACGCGCCCGAGGCCGCGACGCGCGCGAGCTCCTCCGGGCGCGCCTCCGTGAGGTGCACGAGGACGACGCCCTCGCGCAGCGCGCCGACCCGCGCCGCGAGATCGAAGAGCGGGACCCGCGCGAAGGCCGGCGACGCCTTGAACCGCGCGACGAACCAGTCGGGGATCGGGCCGTCGCCCTGCTCCACCGCGCGGCGCTCGCTCGGGTGCTCCGCGAGGTGCACGCTGACGCGGAGGCCACGCGCGCGCGCGGCGTCGAGGAGCGTCTTCGCCGCGTCCTCGTGCAACGTGTAGAGCGTGTGCGGCGACGGCGCGTAGGTGAGATCGCTCGTCGGCCACGACGGCAGGCGCTCCTCGAGCTCCGCGCGGAGACCCTCGATCCGGCGCATCACGACCGCGCGATCGAGGCCGAGCACCTCGTGGAACACGCAGCCCGCGAGCCCCGTGCGCGCGAGCGCGGCGACGGCGGCGAGCGAGTTCGTCACCTCGCCGACGGCCACCGTCGCGAAGCGCGCGAGGTCCGCCGCCGCGAGCTCGACCGCCTCCGCCTCGTCCTCCGGCGTCGACTCCGTGCGCGTCGCGACGAGGGTGTCGACCCACTGCACGAAGCCGCGTCCCCCCGCGATCTTGCCGCGCAGGTTCGAGAGCTCGACGTGCGTGTGCGCGTTCACGAGGCCCGGAAACACGACGCCGCGGATGCGCGTCGTCGCGAGGCCGCGATGGCGCGGGAGGAGCTCCGCGGCCGGGCCGACGTCGACCACGACGCCGCGCGCGTCGACCACGACGGCCCCGTCCGCGAGCGGAGGAGCGTCCCCACGCAGCACGTGGTCCGCGTGGACGACGAAGCTCACGCCGGCTCCGTCAGCCAGTCGTAGCGGACGTTCCGCCGCGTCGCCTTGAAGCCGGCCTCGTGGATCCGCCCCTCGATCGCCTCCGCGCCGATGCGGAACGTCGTCCCCGCGCTGGAGACCACGTTTTCCTCGAACATCACGCTTCCGAAATCGTCCGCGCCGAAGCGGAGCGCGACCTGGCCCACCGCGGGGCCCTGCGTGACCCACGACGCGCCGACGTGCGCGACGTTGTCGAGCATCAATCGCGCGACGGCCTGCGTGCGGAGATAAAGGTGCGTGCCGTTGTCGCCCGGGGCGATGTGCGTGCCGCTCTCGTGCTGGAAGTCCCAGCAGAAGAACGCGGTGAAGCCGCCGGTCTCGTCTTGCAGGTCGCGGATCTTGACGAGGTGCTGGACGCGGTCCTCGGTCGTGTCGACCGTGCCGTACATCATCGTCGCGCTCGAGCGGAGGCCCATGTGGTGCGCGACGCGCATGACGCCGAGCCACTCCGAGCTCGTGCACTTCGCCTTCGCGATCTTGCGGCGCACGCGATCGACCAGGATCTCCGCGCCGCCGCCGGGGACGGAGTCGAGGCCCGCCGCATGAAGCCGCTCCAGCACCGTGCGGGTGGAGATCCCCTCGAGCTGCGAGAGGTGGATGATCTCCTCCGGCGACAGCGCGTGCAGGCCGAGGCCGTACTCCTTCTTCATCCAGCGGAAGAGGTCCTCGTACCACTCGATGCGGAGCTCGGGGTTCAAGCCACCCTGGAGGAGGATCTGGACGCCGCCGGCATCCACGACCTCCTGTAGCTTTTGGCCGAGCACCTCGCGCGAGAGCACGTAGCCCTCGGGGTGCCCCACCGGGCGATAGAACGCGCAGAAGCGGCACGACGTGGTGCAGACGTTCGTGTAGTTGACGTTGCGATCGACGATGTACGTGACGACGTCGTGCGGGTGCTTGCGCTTCCGGACCTCGTCGGCGGCGAGGCCGAGCTCGAACATCGAGCCTTCCTTGAGGAGCCGCACGCCCTCGGCCGCGGAGAGGCGCTCGCCGTCGGCGGCGCGCGAGAGCAGCGTGTCGAGCGAGGGCCGCGTGCGCGGCGCGTCGAACGCCGGCGTGATCTTCGGGAGGAGTCCCGCCTTCGCCGCCTCGGACCAGAAGCGCTCGAGGCCGAGCATCTCCTCGTCGCCGAGGTCGTAGCGGATCGTCTCGGTGAGGTACGCGCGGAGCGAGTCGACGTCGATTCCGGAGCGCGCGGCGTGCTCGGCCGCGATCGCGTCGGTGCGCGCGAGGCCCTTCTGCTTCGCGACGCGGAAGAGGTCCTCCTGCTCGCGCGAGACGGCGCCCTCGCGCGCGAACCACGCCGCGAACACGAACGGGAGGCCCGTCCACTCGAGCCAGTCCTCCGCGAGATCGAGGCGATGCGCGTACTTCGTCTCGAGCGAGAGCGCGGGATCGCCGATGACGAGCGCGCCGGTGGTGCCGCCGATCTGCGCGATCGCGTCGTCGGGCGTCGCGCCGAACAGCTTCGGCGACAGCTTGCGGCGCGCGAGGAGGAGGCGCGCGAGGACGACGCTCGTGCGCGACGAGAGATCGAGCGCGATGCGATCGAGCTCGTGGATCGGGCGATCCGCGACGATCGCGACGCTGCGGACCTTGCCGCGCGCGCCGATCGCCATGTTGCGGAGGAGACGGAGGTCGCCGATCGTCGCGGCGGCGGCGACGGGGAGGAGGCCCACGTCGGCCTCGTTCTCCGCGACCGCGCGCGCGAGCTCGCTCGGCACCGCGAGGCTCAGCGCGAGGCGGTCGTGGAGCTCCGGATCGCGGAGCGACTCCCAGAGCGGGCGCGCGTTCAGGAAGTCGACGCCGTAGGCGCGGATCACGACAGCACCTCCAGCGCGCGCTTGCGATCGCGGACCTTCATCGAGGCCTCCGGCGCCTTCGCCTTCGGGTGCTCCTTCACGACGTTGTAGAGCGTGTCGCGCTCGATCGGGATGCGGCCCGCCTCGCGGATGAGGCGCACGAGCTCGTCGTAGCCGAGCGCGCCCGGCGAGCGCGTGCCGGCCGCCTTGTAGATCGTCTCGTGGACGATCGTGCCGTCGATGTCGTCGGCGCCGAAGCGGAGCGCGATCTGCGCGACGTCGGGCGTGAGGCTGACCCAGTAGGCCTTGATGTGGTCGACGTTGTCGAGGAGGAGGCGGCTCACCGCGAGGGTGCGGAGATCGTCGACCGCGGTCGGGGCGGGGAGGTTCTTCATGCCGTTGCCGTCGGGATGGAACGCGAGCGGGATGAAGGCCTGGAGGCCCTTCGTCTCGTCCTGCAGCGCGCGCACGCGGAGGATGTGGTCGACGCGATGCGCGAACGTCTCGATGTGCCCGTAGAGCATCGTCATGTTCGTGCGGAGCCCGAGCGCGTGCGCGACGCGATGCACCTCGAGGTACTCGGCCGCCGTCGCCTTGTCGTGGGAGATGCGCTTTCGCACGTCCTCGTCGAAGATCTCCGCCCCACCACCGGGGAGCGAGTCGAGCCCCGCCGCGATGAGGCGCTCGAGCACCTCGCGCACGCTCATCCCGTAGTGCTGCGCGAAGAAATGGATCTCGACGCCGGTGAAGCACTTGAGGTGGATCTTCGGATCGATGCGCTTGAAGCCGCGGAGGAGGTCCTCGTAGTACGAGAACGGGAGGCCGGGGTGGAGGCCGTTGACGACGTGGACCTCGGTCGGCGGATTGTCCTTTCGATCCTCGAGCTCCTTCCACGCCTCCTCGAGCGTCATCGTGTGCGCGCCCGGCATGTGCTCCTCGAGCTTCGCGAAGGAGCAGAAGAGGCACGACGCGACGCACACGTTCGTGACCTCGATCCGCATGTTGCGGTTGAAGTACGTGCGGTCGCCGTGGCGCTTCTCGCGCACCTCGTTCGCGAGCTGACCTACCGCGAGGAGGTCGGGGTGGTGGAAGAGCGCGAGGCCGTCGTCCTCGGTGAGGCGCTCCCCCGCGGCGAGCTTCTGGCGGATGGATTCGAGAATGAGCTCAGACATGCGCGGCCTCTTCGATCCGCTTCGGCGCGGCGGTGGGGGCGGTCTCGTCGGTGAACTGGCAGACGCGGCCCGCGTTGTGGAGGAGGGCGGCGATCTCGAGGCGCCGGAGCGCGGTCTTCGCGACCATCCCCTGCCCCTTCACCTTCTTGAGCTCGCTCTCGTCGATGAGGTCGCCGCTCTTCTTCGTGATGGGTCCGGTGAGGTCCGTCGCGCCGAAGCCGAGCGCGACCTGCGGGACCTCGAGGCCGGAGGTGCCCCAGTCGAGGCCGATGCGCTGGCCGCGCGGGCTCGTGATGCGCGCCACCGCGACGGCGCGGAGGAGATCGAGCTCGCTCTTCCCTTCGCGCGCGATCCAGAGCACGTCCGCCGCCGCGACGGGGTGGACGCGCACGACGTCGCCGCATTCGTCGGCGCGGATCGCGTCGGCGAGCGCGCCGAGGACGAGGAGGTCGACGCCGGCGCTCGCGACCTCGGCGCGCACCGCGTCGAGGTCGCCGCGGCGGCGCGCCGGAAGGACCCCACCAAGACCTGCGCGCTCGATCGCGCGCTCGACGAAGCTCGTCATTTCGTTCCCCATCGTTGGAGCAGGTCGTGCTCGACGCCGAGCTGGTCGAGCACGCGGCCGACGACGGTGTCGAGCAGCGGCTCGACACCTGCGCGACCTTCGGGTCGGGCGTAAAAGGAAGGCATCGCGGGCAAGATGACCGCGCCCGCGCGCGCGAGCGTGGTGAGGTTCTCGAGGTGGATGACCGAGAGCGGCGTCTCGCGCGGGACGACGACGAGGGTGCGGCGCTCCTTGATCATCACGTCCGCCGCGCGCGTGAGCAGCGTGTCGCTGATGCCGTGCGCGATGCGGGCGCAGGTGCCCATCGAGCAGGGGACGATCGCCATCGCGTCCCAGCCCGCGCTCCCGCTCGCGAACGGGGCCTTGTAGTCGCGCGTGCCCCAGATGGGCTGGCCGGCGAGGGCTTCGCGGATGTCGCCGCCGCACTCGAGCGCCCAGACCTCGGGCGCGGTCTGGGAGAGGCAGATCCCGAGCTCGACGTCAGCGCGCCCGGAGAGCTGCGCGAGGAGGCGCTTCGCGTACGGCGCCCCGCTCGCGCCGGTGATGCCGACGACGATCTTGCGTTTGTTCATGCGCGCGCTCCGTTCGCGACGGGTCGCGGCGCGGGCTTCGCCTCGGCGCAGACGATCGCGGCCATGCCGAGGGTGAGGTCGATGCTCGTGACCGCGGTGAAGCCCTCCGCGGCGAGGAGCTGCTCGTAGGCTTCGCGCGTGACGAAGCCCTCCATGCTCTCGGCGAGGTACGCGTACGCCTCGCGATCGTTCGCGATCGCGGCGCCGAGCATCGGCAGCGCGTAGCGGAGACCGGCGCCGTGGAGGAGGCGCGAGGTGGCGCCGCGCGGCTGGAACAGCTCCAGCGTCACGAACACGCCGCCTGGCGGCAGGACGCGGCGCGCCTCGCCGACGCCGCGGCGCAGGTCGGCGAGGTTCCGCATCCCGAACCCGCAGATGACGGCGTCGAAGGAGGCGTCGTCGAACGGGAGCGCGAGCGCGTCGCCGACGACGGGCCTCGCGCGGCGGACCTTGCTCGCGCCGAGCTGGAGCATCTTCTCCGAGGCGTCGCACGCGACGACCTCTGCCTCGGGGAACGCCTCTTCGAGCAGCGCCGCGAGGTCGAGCGTGCCCGCGCAGAGGTCGAGGATGCGTGGGCCGGCGCTCCCCATGACGCGCTCCGAAGACGGAGCGCTTCGCGAGGCGGCCCGCTCGACGACGGGGCGGATGGCGTCGATGGCCTTCTTGCGCCAGCCCTTGTCGATGCCGAGCGTCATGAGGCGGTTCATGCGGTCGTACGACGGCGCGATGCGGTCGAACATCTCGCGGTTGCCGGTGGCGTGCGCGGCCGGCGCGGCGCCGCGCTTCGCGAGCTCGGGCTCCACGCGTCCGTTCACGGACCTCGGGTTCAGGTCGATGCCGAGCTCGCTCCAGATCTCGTCGACGCGGCGACGCGTGGCCTCGTCCGAAACGCAGACGTCGGGCCACTCGCGTTGGTAGCCCTCCTCCGGCCATTTCTTGGTGCCGTCGATCGCCATCTTGCCGCCCCAGAACTGCTGCGACGCGCCGTGATCGAGGTGATCGACGGGGCCGTCGACCATCGAGATGTCGCGCTTCGGATCGAGGTTCGCGAGGAGGCGCCACGCGACCTCGGCCGTGTTCTGGACGTCGACGTCCTCGTCGACGACGCAGATGACCTTGGTGAAGGACATCTGCCCCGCGCCCCACAGCCCGTGCGCGACGCGGGCGGCGTGGAAGGGGAACTGCTTCTTGATCGAGACGATGCAGAGGTTGTGGAACGCCCCTTCGACGGGGAGGTTCATGTCCACGACCTCGGGGAACATCATCTTGAGGAGCGGGAGGAAGAGGCGCTCGGTCGCCTTGCCGAGCCACGCGTCTTCCATCGGCGGCGGCCCCACGAGCGTGGCGGGGTACACCGCGTCCTCGCGATGCGTGACGCACGTGACGTGGAAGCGCGGGAAGCCCTCGACCGGCGTGTAGTAGCCGGTGTGATCGCCGAAGGGACCTTCGTCGAAGAGCGGCTCGCTCGGGTCGACGTAACCTTCGAGGACGAAGTCGGCGTCGGCGGGGACCTCGAGGTCCACCGTCTTGCAGCGCACGTGCTCGACCGACTTGCCACGGAGGAAGCCGGCGAACATCCACTCGTCGATGCCGTCGGGCAGCGGCGCGGTCGCGGCGTACGTGAGGGCGGGATCGCCGCCGAACGCGACCGCGACCTCGAGCCGCTTGCCGAGCTCCTTCGCGCGGCGGAAGTGCCGCGCGCCGGTCTTGTGGATCTGCCAGTGCATCGCGGTCGTCTTCCGATCGATGCGCTGCATCCGGTACATGCCGATGTTGCGGATCCCGGTGTCGGGGTCGCGCGTGATGACGTTGGGCAGCGTGAAGAACGGGCCGCCGTCGCGGGGCCACGTGGTCATCACCGGGAACGCGTCGAGGTTCACGGCGTCGCCCTCGAGGACGACCTCCTGGCACTTCGCGCTCGAGACCTTGCGCGGCACTGCGGTCGCGAGCGCGGGGAGCTTCCGCGCCATCTCGGCGAGCTCCTTCGCGCTGCCGGGCGCCTTCGTGTGGACGAGCTCGGCGATCGCGCGCGCGTGCTCTTCGAGGTCGGAGACGCCGAGCGCGAGCGACATCCGCCGCCGCGACCCGAACGCGTTGATGAGGAGGGGGAACTTGGAGAGGGACCCGTCCGCGAGCCGCGGCCGCTCGAACAGCAGCGCGGGCCCGCCGGCCTTCATCGTCCGGTCGGCGATCTCGGCGAGCTCGAGGTACGGATCGACCTCGCGCCGAACACGCACGAGCTCCCCCTCCTTCTCGAGGCGCGCAAGGAACGCGTTCAGCCCGTCATACATGCCCCGTCGCCCGACCTTTCCAAAGTTTCAAAAAGATTTGAAACCTCCTTAGAGGCGACCCCTCGGGGCGTCAAGGCTCACGGGATTTCGCGGAGTTAGCGTCGAGCGAGCTTCCGGGCGCGTCGTGGTCAGCACTACTTGCAGCGCTACTTGCAGAGCGACGGATCGTTCGGCGCGCACGTGCCGTCGAGGCATTTGTGGAACGGGAGGCATCCAGGGTCGTCCTCGTCGCAGGTCTCGCCGTCCTTCTTGAAGGCGACGCACTTGTTGATCGTCTGGTCGCAGTGAGACGCGCGGCACATCGTGAAGTCGGAGGTGGGCCGCGCGGCGAGGTACGATCGATCCATGGCTGGAGGCGAGCTGGCGGCGGAGGTCCCTTGCATGATCTGCCTCTGCGACGAGGGCGTGTGGACCAAGGCGACGCGCGTCTTCGAGGGCCACGAGAGCGATCGCTACGTATGCGAGAAGCGCCACGAGTTCGGGATGGACTGGCGTACCCCGCCGACCGAGCGTCAATGGCCGCCGCCGGGTCGCGCCCGCGCCTAAGAAGCCGGGAAGCCGGTCGAGCGCGAGACCGCCACGACCCTGACGCCCTCATCACGGGAACGGAGGGGCGGCTCCGGGTGTTCGCGGAGGGATGTCGTTCTTCGTGGTGCGGGCCGTCTCCGCCGCCGGTGCGCGGGCGTCGCAGGATCGCGCGGACGTCTTCGCGCGCGGGGAGACGGCGGTGCTCGTCGTCGCCGACGGCGCGGGCGGGGTCGGCGACGGGGCCAGAGCGGCCGACCACCTCGTCGATCGCGTGCGCGAGGCGGTCCTCGACGCCGACTTCGACCTCGCCGCCCCGGCGGCGTGGAGCCGGCTCTTCGCCGACGTCGACCGCGCGCTCGTCGGCGTCGGCGAGACGACGGCGGTCGTCGTCGTCTTGATGACGGGCCTGCTCGTGCATGCCGCGGCCGGCGACAGCGAAGCGTGGCTCGTGCGCGCGGACGCGAGCGAGCGCCTGACGGCGGGCGCATCGCGAGCCCGGCTCGGCACCGGCCGCGCGCGACCCAGCGCCTCCGTCCGGCGCGAGCTCGACGGACGCCTCGTCGTCGCGAGCGACGGGCTCTTTCGCCACACGCGGAGCGAGGCGATCGAGCGCGTGGTGCGGGCGGAGAAATTCGGCGCCGTCGCGGACGCGCTCGTCGCGCTCACGCGCGGTGAGGACGACGTGGCCGTCCTCGTCGCAGAGCGCTGAGCGCGGCGGCGGCCTATGCTTGGAGGATGAAGCCCGGCGAGCATCCCGAGTTCTTCCGGTTCCCCGCCCCCGAGGGGCGATCGCGCGAGAGTCGGATCCGGCTCGACGGCGAGGGGAAGTTCTACGACCACGGCGCGTACGTCGAGCACGCCAAGCTCCAGCAGGCGCTGCACACGTGGATCGGGCGGCACCCCGACGACGGGCGCTGGATCCTCACCAACGGCTACGACTGGACCTACTTCACCGTCGACGACGTCCCCTTCTTCGTGCGCTCGATCAAGAAGGTCGACGGCGACGCCGTGCTCGTGCTCTCGGATGGAACCGAAGAGCCCCTCGACCCGGTCACCGTGCGGACCGGTCCGCGCGGCGACCTCTACCTCACGGTGCAGCATCCTCACGCCGACAAGGCGAAGGCGGGGCCGTTCGACGCGAAGATGACGCGCTTCGCGCAGACGCAGCTCGAGGACTTCCTCTCGCCGGCGGAGGGCGGAGACGGCGACGCGGTCGTGCTCGCGACCCGTCGAGGCAAGGTGAGGCTTGCGGGTTGAGGTGCTCGTCGCGCTTGGGAATTTCGGCTAGGCTGCGCGCCACGTCCCATGCGTGTCCTCGTTGCCGACAAGCTCCATCCTCGCGCGGTCGAAGAGCTGCGAACCCTCCCGGTCGACGTCCTCTACGAGCCCGAGGTCACGAAGGAGACGCTCGAGTCCAAGATCCCCGGCGTGGGGATCCTCGTCGTTCGGTCGAAAGAGGTGACGCGGAAGGCGATCGAGAGCGCGCGGCAGCTCAACCTCATCGTCCGCGCCGGCGCCGAGACGTCGACGATCGACGTGAAGGCGGCGAGCGAGCGCGGCATCTACGTCGCCAACTGCCCCGGCAAGAACTCCTCCGCCGTCGCCGAGCTCGTGTTCGGGTTCGCGGTCGCGCTCGACCGGCGCATCCCCGACGCCGTCCTCTCGCTCCGCGCGGGCAAGTGGGAGCGCCTCGAGTACGGCAAGGCGGAGGGGCTCCTCGGCAAGACGATCGGCATCGCCGGCCTCGGCGCGATCGGGCGCGACGTCGCCGCGCGCGCGAAGACGTTCGGGCTCCACCCGATCGGCTGGAGCAAGAGCCTCACCCCCGCCCGCGCGGCCGAGCTCGGCATCGGGTACGCGGCGTCGCTCGAGGAGCTCGCCGCGAAGTCGGACATCCTCACCCTCCACCTCGCGCTGAACGAGCGCACGCGGCAGTGCGTGAACAAGAAGGTCTTCGACGCGATGCCGAAGCGCGCGATGTTCATCAACTGCGCGCGCCCCGACCTCGTCGACTACGAGGCGATGCAGGACGCGATCAAGAGCCGTGGCCTCCGCGTCGCGATCGACGTCATCCCGAACGAGCCGCGCGGCAAGAAGGAGGTCGCGCCCGACCTCTTCAACCTGACCACGCCGTCGGCGACGGGCGGCTTCCTCTACGCGACGCCCCACATCGCCGCGTCGACCGATCAGGCGCAGCTCGCGATCGCGACCGAGACGGTGCGCGTCATCCGCTCGTTCCTCACCGAGGGCACGGTGCCGAACGTGCAGAACGTCCTCAACCTCTCGAACGCGCGCTTCCAGATGGTCATCCGCATGCTCGACAAGGTCGGCACGTTCGCGAACGTGCTCGCCGTCATCAAGCGGCACGGGATCAACGTCGAGGAGGTGACGAACACCGTCTTCGAAGGCGGCGGCGCCTCGTGCGCGAAGCTGCGCGTCATCTCGCGGCCGAGCGAGGCGTGCTTCGCCGAGATCCGCGCCTTCGAAGAGGTGCTGCACGTCGACATCGTGCAGCTCCCGAACCTCGCCTGAGCATGCGCCCGCGATGGGGCCCAGGCGTCGCCGCCCTCGTCGCCGCGACGTTGCTCGCCGGCTGCAGCGGCTGCTCGCGGAAGGAGGAGGGCGCGCCCGACGCGTCCGCGTTCCTCGCGAGCCTCGTCGACGCCGGTGACGCCGGGCGCAACGACGCCGGCCCCGACGACTCGGCGATGCCCGCCGTCGACGACGACGACCTCCAGCAGCGCATGAAGCACCTCCTCGAGGCGATCTCGCAGAACAACCCCGATCTCGCGAACGACGCCCTCTTCCCGCGCGACGGCTACGTCCTGATGAAGGAGTCGTCCGACCCGCAGAAGGCGTGGGACCGCGGCATCTCGGGCAACTACCGGCGCTCGGTCGAGCGCATCCACAACCGCATCAAGGGGATCGAGCACGCGAAGTACGTCGGCTTCGAGATCGGCCACTCGATCGTGCAGCTCCAGCCCTCGAAGAAGAACTTCAAGAAGCCGCTCTGGCGCGTACGTCACTCGAAGATCAAGTTCACGCTCGAGGGCAAGGAGCGCACGCTCGACATCGCCGAGATGACAGCCTGGCGCGGCGCCTGGTACGTCACGAAGCTCCGCTGAGCCCGCACCCGCGCGCTCGAATTTCGGGACGCATCGAGCGGCCGTTCGGCACGCCCGAAGCGCTGGCAGGGATCGGCGTCGTGTACGGCGGCGTGGCGCTGTCGGGGGACGAGCTCACGCTCTACTTCGTGAACGCCACGCTGAAGCTCCACGTCGCGCGGCGCATCGATCACGCGAGCCCGTTCGGCGACGCACGAGCTCGCGCGCAGCGACTCGTCCGAGGAGTCGGCCGTCGTCACCGACGACGAGCGCACGATGTACTTCACGTCGCGACGCAAGTACGCGAACCAAGCCCCGGACGGAGGGAGCGCGACCAGCGACGTCTATGTCGCGACGCGCTCGAGCCTCGCGGTGAAGCTCGGCGACGTCCGCATCGTGCCGGAGCTCAGCTCCACCGCGAACGACGCGGTCGCGTGGCTGACGCCCGATGAATGCAGGATCTACGTCGCGTCGAAGCCGAAATGACGAAACGCGACGGCCGTGCTCGGTGCACGGGCGTCGCGTCCTCCCCCCTCGCCTGGGCTCGTCGTTACGGGACGACGGCGAGCGGGTCCTCTTCGACCGGCTGCGGGCCAGGGACGATGTGAGCGATGTCGGGGTCGACGCCCGGCGGCACGTCGGGACGGTCGCCCTTGATCGCGTTGCGCTCTTGCCTCTTGGCCGCCTTCTCGCGCTGCTTCTCCTGGCGCTGACGCTCCTTGAGGCGCTTGTTCATGCTCGGGTTACCCATGAGGTGCTCTCCTTTCTTAAGGCTTCAAGTCAGTGCCGTCGAGGACCGCGACGACCGCGCGAGCGGCGGGGCGGGGACGGCCGCGGATCCGCCGGTGACGTCACCATCGCCGGCGTGGGAGCGGGAGCGAGAGCGACGCCACCCGCGACGGGGATGGAGCGCTTCACGAATTTTTCGATGTCGCGGAGCAGCGGGCGTTCCTCGGGATCGCAAAACGCGATCGCGCGGCCGCTCGCCCCGGCGCGGCCGGTGCGGCCGATACGGTGGACGTAGCTCTCCGGGACGTTGGGGAGGTCGAAGTTGAACACATGCGTGATGCCGTCGACGTCGATGCCGCGCGCCGCGAGATCGGTCGCGACGAGCACCGCCACGGTCCCGCCCTTGAAGCCCTCGAGCGCGCGCTCGCGGGCGCCCTGCGACTTGTTCCCGTGGATCGCGGCCGCGACGATGCCGCTCTTCGTGAGCTGCTCGGCGAGGCGGTTCGCGCCGTGCTTCGTGCGCGTGAACACGATCGTGCGAAGCGCGTTCTCGTCGCGGAGGAGCTTCTCGAGGAGGTGGCGTTTGTCGCTCTTCGAGGCGACGAAGTGGACGCACTGCTCGACGCGCTCGGCGGTGGTGACCTCGGGCGCGATGTCGACGCGCACCGGATCCTTCAGCACGCTCGCGATGAGGTTCGCGATCTCGCCGGGGATGGTGGCGGAGAAGAGCAGCGTCTGGCGGACGGGCGGCACCGCCGCGACGATCTTGCGGACGTCGTGGATGAAGCCCATGTCGAGCATGCGGTCCGCTTCGTCGAGGACGAGGACCTGGATGCCGTCGAGCTTCACGAAGCCCTGGCTCATGAGATCGAGGAGGCGGCCGGGCGTGGCGACGAGGATGTCGGGCACGCGCTCGAGCGCCTTCTCTTGCGGCTTCTGCCCGACACCGCCGTAGATGCAGATGTGACGCACGCCGGTGTGGCGGCCGTAGGCGCCGATGCGCTCGTCGATCTGCGCGGCGAGCTCGCGCGTCGGGGCGACCACGAGGCAGCGGATCTTGCCGGTGCGGGGCGTCTTGCCGAGGCGATGGAGGATGGGGAGGACGAAGGCCGCGGTCTTGCCGGTGCCGGTCTGGGCGCAGCCGAGGAGGTCACGGCCCGCGAGGACGGGGCCGATGGACTTGCCCTGGATCGGCGTGGGCGTGGAGTAGCCTTCGGCCGCGACCGCACGGACGAGGTCCTTGTGGAGGCCGAGGGCCGCAAACGGATGGACGGATGGATTCTGCTCCGCGACCTTGGGCGTCGGAGCTGCGGCACGTGCATTCGGCACGGGCCGATCGATACTGGTCAAATTCACTCGAACGTTTTTCTCGCGGCCACAATGGCGTCGACCGCGTAACGCGAGGCACCGAAAAGCGGGCCTCGCCACGCCTTTCTCGACCGCGCTGGCATTTCGCGAGAGAAGTTCGTGAGCAGCGGTGATCTAACGCACCATGCCGTGGGGCGCAAGCACGGCCGTCATGTCGCACGCTCGCGCTTCACTTCTTCGAGCAGCTCTTCGATGCGCGTTTGTGCGTCCTGCCCCTCGTCGTAGACGAACCGAAGCTCGGGGGCGACGCGTAGCCCGAGCCGCGCCGTCACCGCCTTGCGCAAGCGCCCCGACGCCCGCGCGAGCGCGCGCTCGGCGTCCTTCTTGCGCGCCTCGAGCGCCGCGCCTTCGTCGGTCGTCGCGAGGCGGAAGAACACGCGCGCGAGCTGCAGGTCCGAGCTGATCCACGCGTTCGACACGATGAGCCCCTCGAGCCGCGGGTCCGCGAGGTCGCGCCCCACGAGCCGCGCGATCTCCTGCCGAAGCTGCGCCGCCACGCGCACGGGCCTGCTCGCTTCGTTCTTCGCGGCGTGCTTCGCCGGCCGCCTCGTCGACGCCATGCGCCGCACCATAGCGGAAAGTGTGGTCTACTCGAGACGAATGCGTCGTGTGCTCGCGACCTTGCTCGGCGCGTTCCTCGCGTGCACCCCCTTCGAGGCGGAGGAGCCGCAAGGCGCGGAGCTCGAGGAGACACCCGACGGTGGAAGTGCGCTCCAGCCGCGGCTGGACGGCGCCGCAGGCCCCGACGGCATGGGCGCGACCGGCTCCGACTTCTGCACGAACGCCGAGACCCTTCACGGCGACGACGTCGTCCTCTGCGACGACTTCGACGATCGCGACCAACCCGAACGCGCCCCGTGGGCCGTCGTCAACGAAAGCGGAGCGAACGGCGCGCTGACGGTCGGGATCCCGCCGAGCGGAACGTCGCACGCGCTCCGCATCTCCTACGACAACGGCGCCAGCTCGCACGACGTCGCCCTGCGAGCGCGGCTCCCATCCACGGACTTCGGGGACGCCCAGCGCATCTCGCTCGAGTACAAGTTCTACCCTGCGACGGTCGAGCTGGAGTTCGCGCGCAGCGGATCGCTCTTCCGCTTCACGAGCATCAACACCTTCCGCAGCCCGTTCGGCGTCGGCTTCTGGGCGGGCCATACCATGGCGCGGCGCGGCGACGCCGACATCGACACGGCCTCGGACAACGGGCACGTCCAGCCATGGATCCGCGGCGGACGCGGCACGTGGCACACGGCGCACGTCGTGCTCGAACGAACGCTGTAGCGAGGTTCTCCGTCTCGATCGTGGTGGACGACCAGACGCTCGGGACCGGCGAGCATCAGATCGGAGCCGTGGCGGACACCACCTTCGAGGTCGTGATGGGGATCTGGGAGACGAGCAGGACGGCGGGCACGGTCGACGTCTGGTACGACGACGTCCTCGTCCGGCTCCGGAAGTGAAGCCGCTCAGAGCTTCTGCTTGATCTCTTCGATCTCGAACGACTCGATGAAGTCGCCGTTCTTGACGTCGTTGAAGCCGTCGAGGCTGATGCCGCACTCCATCCCCTCCGGGATCTCCTTGACGTCTTCCTTGAGGTGCTTGAGCGCGTCGATCTTGCCTTCCCAGATCACCGCGCCGTCGCGGGTCACGCGGACGTGGTTGGAGCGGCGGACCTTGCCCTGCGTCACGTAACAGCCCGCGACGACGATGCCGCGGATCTTGAAGATGGCGCGGACCTCGGCCTTGCCGGAGAGCTTCTCCACCTTCGTCGTGGGGAGGAGGCCTTCCATCGCCGCCTTCACGTCGTCGACCGCGTCGTAGATGATCGAGTAGAGGCGGATCTCGACCTTGTTCTCCTCCGCGAGCGCCGCCGCCTTGCCGGCGGGGCGCACGTTGAAGCCGATGAGGATCGCCTTCGCCGCGATGGCGAGGTTCACGTCGCCCTCGGTGATCGCGCCGACGCCCGAGTGGACGATGTGGAGCTTCACCCGATCGGTCGTGAGCTTGTTGAACGCGTTCGTGAGCGCCTCGCTCGAGCCGTGCACGTCCGTCTTCACGATGACGCGCAGCTCCTGCTGATCGCCCGCCTGGAGGCGCTCCATGAGCGACTGGAGCGAGAGGCCCTTGTCGGAGCCCTGCTTGCTCTTGTCCTGCTTCGCCTTGCGGCTCTCCGCGATCTCGAGCGCCTTCTTCGGGTCCTTCACCGCGTGGAGCGGATCGCCCGCGGCGGGGACGTCGGAGAGGCCGAGGATCTCGACCGGCGTCGCCGGCGGAGCCTCGTGGACCTGCTTGCCGTGCTCGTTCGTCATCGCGCGGACCTTGCCGAAGCCCGGACCCGCGAGGACGAAGTCGCCGACCTTGAGCGTGCCCTCTTGCACGAGGATGCGCGCGACCGGGCCGCGGCCGCGATCGAGGAGCGCCTCGATGACGACGCCGCTCGCCGGCTTCTTCGGGTTCGCCTTGAGGTCGAGGACCTCCGCCTGGAGCGCGAGCATCTCGAGGAGCTGCGGGATGCCTTCGCCGGTGAGGGCGGAGACCTGGGTGAAGATCGTGTCGCCGCCCCACTCTTCGGGCTGGAGGCCCTGCTCGACGAGCTCGCGCTTCACGCGATCGGGATCGGCGCCCGCCTTGTCGATCTTGTTCACCGCGACGATGATCGGGACCTTCGCCGCCTTCGCGTGCGCGATCGCCTCCTTCGTCTGCGGCATGACACCGTCGTCCGCCGCGACGACGAGGACGACGATGTCCGTCGCGCTCGCGCCGCGCGCGCGCATCGCGGTGAACGCCTCGTGGCCCGGCGTGTCGAGGAACACGATCGTGCCGGCGGCGGTCGTCACCTTGTACGCGCCGATGTGCTGCGTGATGCCGCCGGCCTCGCCCTTCGCGACGTCGGCCTTGCGGATCTTGTCGAGGAGGCTCGTCTTGCCGTGGTCGACGTGACCCATCACCGTGACGACCGGCGGCCGGAGCACGAGCTCGGGATCGACGTCGGCGGCCTCGCCACGCGCGGCCTCGATGTCTTCCTCTTCCGTCGTCGCGACGTCCTCGACCTCCCAGCCGAACTCGCTCGCGAGGATCTTCGCCGTGTCGGCGTCCAGCGTCGTGTTGATGTGGATGCCGGTCATGCCCATGCCGAGGAGCTTCATCAGGAGCTCCGTCGCCTTGAGGCTCATCTGCGCGGCCATCGCGGCGAGGGTGATGTTCTCCTCGATGCGAATGACCTTCTTGTGCGCGGACATCTCCTTCGTGGAGACGTTCACCGGGCCCTTGCGGACGTTCATCATGCCCGGGCGGCCACGGCCACCGGGGCCGCCACGGCCCATCATGCCCGGACGCTGCTGGCCCGGACGCATGCCGCCGGGACGACCCGCCGCGCCGGCGCGGGGATCGAACTGCACGCGACGCGCGCCGACGCCGGCGGCGCCGCCGCCGATGCCCGTGCGCTGCGCGCCGACCGGGGTCGGCATCGGAACGCCGGGACGACCGGCCCAGTACTCGACGCCGGTCTTCGGCGCCGCGGACGGACCGCGCGGGGCGGGGGCGTCCGAGGGCACGACGCGCGGAGGCGGCGGCGGGGGCTCGGGCGCGGGAGGAGGAGGCGGCGGCGCGGCGACGACCGGCGGCGGCTCGACCGGCGCGACGACCGGCGGAGGCGGCGGCGGCTCGACCGCGGGCGCGGACGGCGCCGGCTCCGGCGCGGCGACGGCCTTCACGCTCGGCGGCGGCGGCTCCTTGATCGACGGCGGCGGGGTCGGGACCTTGACCGCGGACGGCGGCGGCGGCTCGACGGCCGGCGCGGACGCGGGCGGCGCGACCTCCTTCACGCTGGGCACGCTCGCGGGCGGGACCGGGAGCGCGACGTCGCTCTTCTTGTCCTCGACCTTGCGGCGCGGGGCTTCTTCGCGCGCCTCGAGCCCGCCGTTCTCGAACGAGGGCGCGCTCTTCGCGGCGACGTCGGTGGCCTTCGAGGGCGGCGCTTCGATCGCGATCTGCGAGATGTCGCGGCGCGAGGCGACGTCGTCGAGCGCGGGCGTCGACGGGACGCTGATCGGCGGCGCGGCGGACGTTGGCGACGACTCCGCGGCGGGCTTCGCGACGGCGCGCCGTTTGATGACGGCGCCGGGACCGCGGTTGATGCGCTCGGTCACGACGTCGTGCGTCTTCTGTTTCTCGAGGTTCCGCTTCAGACGGTCGACGGCGTCGACGTCCACGGAGCTCATGTGGTTTCGGACATCCGTCACGCCAATCGACTGGAACAGCGTCACGACCTGCTTCGGGTCGAGATTGAGCTGTTTCGCGACTTCGTAGACCCGAACCTTGCTCATCGAACCTCCGACGACGACCATGCTTCCTCTACCTTGCGGAACGGCGCCGACAGCCGGTACGTCCCACCGACCGCAGCGCCAACTCCTGCGTGGAGAATCGCAAGAATCGCGACCTCCCTATTCCCGTCTCGCCCCCCAAGCAGGGCTCCAATTCGTGACTTTTCTGCAAACGCGATCGCGTTGCCCGCGGCGACCGCGCGCTCCACGACCGAAAGCTTCGCCGCCGCCGCGGCGTCCCGTGCGACGACGATCAGCGCCGGCGCCTCGACCTCGGAGACCGCGTCGGCGCCGATCGCGAGCTGCCCCGCGCGCTTGGCGCCGGAGAGGAGGCCTTCGATCCGGCGATCCGCCGCCTCGACGATCGCGGCGCCGAGGACGGCCGCGTCGCCTTTGACTTCCTGCTTGAACGCGCGGGACAAACCGCTCTTCAGCGCGCGCTTGAGGCAGTCGGGCGCGCCGTGCACGTGCGCGCCGCGCCCGAAGGCGGAGCCCGCCATGTCGACCGCGAGCTCGCCCGAGGACGGATCGAGGACGACGCGGACGAGCTCGTGCGGCTCGGCGTGCTTTCCGCACCCGGCACACGTGCGCTCCGTCCGCTTCTTCGCGGTCTTGGCGCTGTCGTCGTGGGTCATCGCTTCCATCCTCGGGTCGGTTCCTTTCAGCTCTGCTGGGTCGCGCTCGCGGCGGCGGCCTTGCGGGCCGCGTCGATCTGCTTCCACTCGTTCTGGAGGAAGTACTCGCCGCCCTGCTTGAGGGCGCGGGCCTTCTTGATGCCGAGGCCCGTCTTGATCGCGAGCTTGTCCTCGTCCTCGCGCATGATGTCCTCGACGGAGCGGTAGCCCGCGTCCTCGAGGAGCTGCACCGTGCGCTCGCCGACGCCGCGGACGAAGAGGAGCTTCTCCTTGTCGGTGAGCGGCTCACTCTTCGCGGAGGCGGCCCGGATGCGCTCCTGACGGAGGGTCTCCATCGTGATCTCCGCCGCGGCGCGGATCGAGGGCGCGTTCTCCGCGCCGACGCCCTGGATGCTGCCGATCTCTTCGGCGGTCGCCTCCGCGACCTCCTCGAGGGCGCGGAAGCCCATGCGGTACATGTTGCGCGCGACCTGCTCGCTCACGCCATCGATGCGGCCGAGCTGCGCGATCGCCTCCTCTTCCATCTGCTTGAACTTCGACTCGCTGATGATGTCGAGCTTCCAGCCGGTGAGGTGCCACGCGAGGCGCACGTTCTGGCCCTTGCGGCCGATCGCGAGGGAGAGCTTCTCGTCGGGGACGACGAGCTCCATCCGCCCGTCGGCCTCGTTGACGATGACCTTGTTGACCTCGGCCGGCTGGATCGCGGCGCACACGAAGCGCGCGGGGTCGCGGTCCCACGGGACGATGTCGATCTTCTCGCCGCGGAGCTCCTGCACGACCGCCTGGACGCGCGAGCCCTTCATGCCGACGCACGCGCCGACGGGATCGACGTCCGCGTCGCGGCTCATGACCGCGATCTTCGAGCGCGCGCCCGGCTCACGCGCGCAGGCGACGATCTTGACGATGCCCTCGTAGATCTCGGGGACCTCGCTCTCGAAGAGCTTCTCGACGAGCTTGCCGTCGCCGCGCGAGAGGATGATCTGCGGGCCGCGCGCCTCGCGGTCGATGTCCTTCAGGAGCGCGACGATGCGGTCGCCGGGGCGGTACGTCTCGCGCGGCGTCTGCTCGCGGAACGGCAAGATGCCCTCCGTGCGGCCGAGGTCGACGATGATGTTGTTGCCCTTCTCGAAGCGGCGGACGACGCCCTTGATGAGCTCGCCCTTCTTGTCCTTGAACTCCTGGTAGATGAGGTCGCGCTCTTCGTCGCGCACGCGCTGGATGAGGACCTGCTTCGCCGCCTGCGCCGCGATGCGGCCGAACTGCGAGCGCGCCTGCTTCACCATGAGGAGATCGCCGAACTCCTTGTCCTGCTCGGCGGCCTTCTTCGCGTCGTTGGGGTGCCAAAAGATCTGGAAGCCGAGCTCTTCGCCGAGCTCCGCCTCGAGGCCCTTCGCCTGCGCGTCCTCGAGCGCGATCTCGCGCTCGTCGTCGGAGACGTCGTCGACGACGGTCATGAACTGGAAGAGGTCGACCTGACCGGTGTCCTCGTTGAACGTGGCCTGGAGCTCGCGGTTCGGACCGAAGACGCTCTGCGCGGCCTTGAGGATCGCCTCTTCGATCGTCTTCACCAGGCGCGAGCGATCGATCCCCTTTTCCTTCGCGACCATGTCGATCGCCTGGAGAAGGTTCGCATCGGTCTGGGCTGCCTGCTGCTGAACGGCCATGTTGTTCCTCTTGTCGCCTTTTTGCGATTTCGGTGCTGCTTGCTCGATGAGGCTCACGACTTCTTCTTTCCGCCCGGCTTGGGGGCGGGCCCGAACTCGAACACGAGCCGGGCCGATACGACGTCGTCGAGAGCGACGCTCCACGTCTTGGCGCCGTCGGCGACGTCGACGAGCCCGTCCTTCATCGGACCGAGGACGCCGACGATCACCTTCTGGCCGGCGATGCCGGTCCGGAGCTTCAGCTTCGCCTTCTCGCCCTCGAAGCGGGCGTAGTCGGCGGGCTTCTTCAGCTCGCGCTCCACCCCGGGCGAGCTGACCTCGAGGTTGTAGCGATGGGGGATCGGATCCGAGACGTCGAGCGCGGGCGAGAGATCGCGCGCGATGTTCGAGCAGAGCTCGAGGTCGATCGCGGCCTGCTTGGTGGACATGCGCTCTGCCTCGGCCCCCAGCTTCTCGACGTACACGCGCAGGATCCAGCCGCCCTCGTTCTTCAGCTCGACGTCGACGAGCTCCGCGCCGTGCGCGCGCACGACGGGATCGATCACGGCGTGGAGCCGCTCACGGTCGAAGCTCGGGCTGCTGGAGGGAGACGCCATCACGCGGGAATAACTGGTCCTTTTGGGTTGCTACTGGCCGAACAAAAGACAAAAAAAAGCGAACCGCCGGAATTGGGGTCCGCAAGGGGCAATCCACCAACTGGGGCGCCCTACATAGCGCGCGACCCTGGGACGATCAACCCGCTTCCGACGACTCTGCGACAGCGATTTCCGAGGTGCTCGGATCTACGAGCATTTTCTACGTGCGCGCGGGCCGCGCGAACGGGGTGAGGTTCGCGACCGCCGTGATGAGGTCCTCCGGGTTCACCGGCTTGCCGATGTGGGTCGTGAAGCCGGCGGCGAGCGCCTTCGTGCGATCCTCCGCGCGCGTGTACGCGGTGAGCGCGATCGACGGGAGCGCGAGCGCGGGCTCGATCGCGCGCAGGCGGCGCATCAAGCTGTAGCCGTCTTGCTCCGGCATGCCGATGTCGCTCACGAGGACGTGCGGAGCGGCATCGCGCACCGCCGCGAGCGCCTCCTCCGCCGACGACGCGACCGTGACGTGCGCGCCCGCGCTCTCGAGCACGGCGCGGACGAGATCGCGCGCGTCCGCGTCGTCGTCGACGACGAGCACGCGCAGCTCGCCGAGCAACGATCGGCGGACGGAGCCGGAGCGCGCCGGGTTCGCCGGCGGGACGCTCACCGTGGCGCGGACCGGCAGCACGAACGTGAACGTCGAGCCATGGCCCGGCCCGATGCTCTCGGCGGAGACCGTTCCGCCGTGGAGCTCGACGATGTGGCGCACGAGCGAGAGGCCGAGCCCGAGGCCGCCGATGCGGCGCGTGGTGGAGCCCTCCTCTTGTGTGAAGCGATCGAAGACGCGGGGGAGGAAATCGGGCGCGATACCCCGCCCCGTGTCGCTCACCGAGAACGCGACCTGGGGACCGTCCTGCCAGACGCGCACCGCGACGCGGCCGTCCTTGTCCGTGAACTTCACCGCGTTGGAGAGGAGGTTCCAGGCGACCTGACGCAGGCGCTCGTGATCGCCGACGAGGATGCACGAGCCCGGCCCGTCCTCGAGCGTGAGGGTGATGTCCTTCGCGTGGGCGGAGGGGCGGACGACCTCGATCGCCTCGTGCGCGATCGTGACGAGGTCGATCGGCTTCGGCTCGATGCGGAGCTTGCCGGTGATGATGCGGGCCACGTCGAGGATGTCGTCGACGATCTTCACCTGCGCCTCGGCGTTGCGATCGATGACCTCGACCCCGCGCGCAACGGTGGGATCGAGCTCGCGCTGGCGCAGCATCTTCGCCCAGCCGACGATCGCGTTGAGCGGCGTCCGCAGCTCGTGCGAGACGGTGGCGAGGAACTCGTCCTTGATCCGGTTCGCCTCCTCGGCCTGCTTCGCGACGCGCTCCGCCGCCACGCGCGCGGCCTGCTCGTGCACGAGCCGCCGCTGCATCTCCTCCGCCTCGCGGCTCGCGGTGAGGTCGCGCGTGACCTTCGAGAACCCGATGTGGTTGCCGTTCGCGTCCACGATCGCGGTCACGACGACGTTCGCCCAGAACTGGGTGCCGTCGCTTCGGACGCGGAGCCCCTCGTCCTCGAAGCGACCCTCGCGGAGCGCGATCTCGAGCACGCGCCGCGGCTTGCCGGCGGCGCGATCGGCCGGGGGGAAGAAGACCTCGAAGTCGCGGCCGAGGACCTCCGCGCTCGGGTAGCCCTTCATCCGCTGCGCGCCTTGGTTCCAGGTCGTGACGCGCCCGTCCGGATCGAGCATGTAGATCGCGTCGCCGACGCTCTCGACGAGGAGGCGGAAGCGCTCCTCGGAGCGCCGCAGCTCCTCCTCGAACTTGCGCCGCTCGGTGAGGTCGCGCGTGACCTTCGCGTAGCCGATGATCTCCCCCGCCCCGTCGCGCAACGTCGTGATGATGACGTTCGCCCAGAAGCGCGTGCCGTCCTTCCGCACGCGCCAGCCTTCGTCCTCGACCCGGCCCTCCCGCGTCACCGTCTCGAGCAACCTCGCCGGCCGCCCCGCCGCGCGGTCCTCCTCCGTGTAGAACGTCGAGAAGTGGCGCCCGACGATCTCGTCCTCCTCGTAGCCCTTCGCCTTCCGCGCGCCCGAGTTCCACGTCGTGACGCAGCCGTCGCGATCGAGCATGAACACCGCGTAGTCGGTGACGGCGTCGACGAGCCCGTGGAACCGCTGCTCCGCTCGGCGAAGCTCCTCCTCCGCGTTTCGACGCGCGGTGAGATCGCGCATGACGAGGGCATAGCCCTGCAGCGATCCGTCGGTCCGGCGCAGCGCGGTGACGACCACGTTCGCCCAGAGCTGCGAGCCGTCCTTCCGCACGCGCCAGCCCTCGTCCTCGCCGCGTCCGAGCGACGCCGCCTCCGCGAGCTCGCGCTGCGGCGCTCCGCTCGCGACGTCCGCGGCGGGGTAGAGCCGCGCGACGGGCTGTCCGACGATCTCGTCGGGCGGATACCCCGTGATGCGCTCGGCGCCGCGATTCCACGACATGACCTGCCCGGTGGGATCGAGCATGACGATGGCGTGATCGGCGATCGAGTCGACGAGCAGTCGGTAGTCTTCCAGCGAAACTCCAGGCATTCCGAGCCTTAATCCGGATATACCGTGCGCTCAGGTTCGGCGAAACGCGGTTACATGTCACGGAAGTTGCTGGAGCGCGGCGTTCGCTCACAAACGGGATAGCGCGGTCGTGCAAGGGCTCAGCTGCGGCGCGCATTGGGGTCCGGAAGGAACGACGTTCGTCGTGTGCACGACGACGACGGCGGACGTCGCGGTGCGCGTCCTCGGCGATCGCCTCGAGCGGCTGCGCCCCACCGACCGCCCGAGCTTCTACGAAGCGCGCATCGAAGGGCTGCCGGCCGGCGCGCTCTACGAGGTGCTCCTCGACGGCGAGGCGGTGCCCGATCCCTTCGCGCGGTCCCTGCCGCGCGGCGTGCACGGCCCGGCCGAGGTCGTGCCGCCGGGGGCGGGCGCGCCGATCGCCGCCCCGGCGAGCTGGTCCATCTACGAGCTGCACGTCGGGACGTTCACCGGCGAGGGGACGTTCCGCGCCGCGATCGAGGAGCTCGACCACGTCGCCGACCTCGGCGTCACCGCGATCGAGCTGATGCCGGTCGCCGCGTTCGCCGGGCACCACGGATGGGGCTACGACGGCGTCGCGCTCTACGCGCCGCACGTCGACTACGGCACGCCGTCCGATCTGCGCGCGCTCGTCGACGCGGCGCACGCGCGCGGCCTCGCCGTGATCCTCGACGTCGTCTACAACCACTTCGGCCCGGCGGGGAACTACCTCGCGCGCTACGCGCCGCAGTACTTCACCGCGCACGTGAAGACGCCGTGGGGCGACGGCCCCGACTTCACGTGGCCGCCGATGCGGCGCCTCGTCCTCGACAACGTGCGCTACTGGCTCGACGAGTACGGCATCGACGGCCTCCGCCTCGACGCGACGCACGCGATCCACGACGCGTCGGAGACGCACATCGTCGCCGAGATCTGCGCCGTCGCCCACGAGCGCGGGCGCGTCGTCTTCTGCGAGGACGACCCGAAGGCGCCGACGGCGGTGAGGGATCACGGCGCCGACGGCGCCTGGGCCGACGACCTCCACCACCAGATCCATGTCCTCCTCACCGGCGAGCGCGACGGCTACTACGCCGCCTTCGAGCCCACCGTCGACGCGCTCGCGCGGTGCGTCCGCGCCGTCGATCGCGCGAGCCTCGTCACCTGCGTCCAGAACCACGATCAGATCGGCAACCGCGCGGACGGGACGCGGCTGACCGCAGCGGTCGATCTCGACGCGTTCTGCGCGGCGGCGACGCTCCTCCTCTTCTTGCCCTCGACGCCGCTCCTCTTCATGGGTCAGGAGTGGGCCGCCTCTACGCCCTTCCTCTACTTCAGCGATCACGAGGGCGACCTCGGCCGCGCGGTCTCGGAGGGCCGGCGGAAGGAGCACGCGGCGTTGCCGGGCTTCGCGGGCGACGTCCCCGACCCGCAGGCCCGCGCGACGTTCGAGTCCTCGCGCCTTCGCTGGGAAGAGCGGGGCGCGCTGGACCACGCCCGCGCGCTCGCGGTCCACCGCGCGATGCTGCGGCTCCGCCGCGAGGATCCCGTCTTCGCGCGCCCGGGCCCGGTCGAGGCGCGCGCGGAGGGCGACGTCCTCCACGTCGTTCGCGTCTCCGAGCGCGGCGCGCGTCACCTCGTCGTCAACTTCGGCGCGCGCGCGGCGCCCGTCCCGCTCGCCGACGGCGCGCACGTGCTCTTCAGCTCCGGCGCCCCGATCGTGCGGAGCGCCGATGGTTGCATGATCCCCGCACGCACGGCGGTCGTCCTCACGACGGGTCAGCGGTGACGCAGCTTCGCCGCCTCGTCGACGCTATCGACGAGCTCGGCCGCGTCGATCGGCTTTCCGATGTGCACGTCGTAGCCGGCCGCGAGCGCGCGCTCGGTGTGGCCGTCGCCGGTGAAGCCGCTGATCGCGACGGCCGCGATCGTAGGGTCGCGCTTGCGGAGCGCGGTGATGAGCTCGATCCCGTCCGCCTCCGGCATCGCGATGTCGCTCACGATCACGTCGGGCCGGTACGTCTCGAAGACGTCCAGCGCGGTGCGGACCGAGCCGGCCGACATCACGTTCGCCCCGGCGCGGCGAAGCACGTCGGCGACGAGGTCGCGCTCGTCCGTTTCGTCCTCGACCACGAGGACATGGAGACGCGCGAGCGAGCGCGGCAGCGGCAGCTCGTGCTCGCTCGGCGCCGGGGGCGGCTCGTCGTGGAGCGGGAGCCAGAACGCGATCGACGTGCCGCGCCCTTCCCCGTCGCTCGACGCCGACACGGCGCCGTCGTGGAGCTCGACGAGGTTCTTCACGATGTGGAGGCCGAGGCCGAGGCCGCCGCGCGTCGTCGCGTCGCTCCGGTCCTGCGCGTACATGTCGAACACGAGCGGCAAGAGCTCGGACGCGATCCCCTTGCCCGTGTCCTCGACCGTGACCTTGGCGCGGCGCTCGTCGCGCGCGACGGCGACGGCGATCGAGCCGCCCGCGGGCGTGTACTTCATCGCGTTGGTCACGATGTTCGAGACGACCTGCTCGATCCGCCGCGCGTCGGCGACGACGGTGATGTCCTGGGTCGCCGCGCACGTCAGCGCGAGCCCCTGCTCCGTCGCCTTCGGCGCGAAGCCCTCCACGATCCGCTGGACGAGGAGCCCGAGGTCGAGCGGCGCGAGCGTGAGCTGCAGCTTGTCCGCGGCGAGGCGCGAGATGTCGAGGAGCTCCTCGATCAGGTTCGCCTGCGCGAGGGCGTTCCGGTGGATGGTGGCGAGCGCGCGGCTCCGCGACTGCTGATCGAGCAGCTCCCGCTGGAGGAGCTGCGTCCAGCCCATGATCGCGTTCAGCGGCGAGCGGAGGTCGTGCGCGAGGACGGCGATGAAGCGGTCCTTCGCCCGGTTCGCGCGCTCGAGGTCCGTCCGCAGGCGGCGCTCTCGCTCGAGGAGCTCCAGCGCGTCGCGGAGCTCGCGCGACGTCGCGTCGCCGTTCTCCTTCTCCGGCGCGCGGCGAAGCCCCCACAACAGGTTCTTGCCGCGGGCGGTGACGCTGACGCGCGCCAGGACGCGGACGTCGTCGCCTCCGCGCGGCTTCATCGTGAGGTCGAGCGTGGTCGTCTCCGTCATCGTCTCGACGGTCGAGTGGAGCGCCTCGCGGTGGACCGACGCCGCGAACATCGCGAGCGGCTTCGCGCGGAGGAAGCGGCGCTCGACGTGGAGGAGCGCGCTCGCGGCGTCGTTGACCTCGAGGATGATCCCTTGGCGAT
Organism: Labilithrix sp.; assembly: GCA_019637155.1. Taxonomy (NCBI): domain Bacteria; kingdom Pseudomonadati; phylum Myxococcota; order Polyangiales; family Labilitrichaceae; genus Labilithrix; species Labilithrix sp. The sequence continues at coordinate 122,000 of JAHBWE010000024.1, forward strand.
CGGTGACGACGTACGCGTCCGGCGCGAACGCGAAGAGGTCGCGGTAGCGCTCCCGCTCGGACTCGAGCGCGAGCCCCATCCGCGTGAGCTCGTCGAGCTGCTCGCGGAGCTCCTCTTCGGCGACGGCGAGCTCCTGGTGATGGACGCTCAGCGCCTCGAGCGCCTCGCGCAGCACGTCGGAGTCCTGCGAGAGGGCGCGGGACGGGCCGGCGAGGAGCTTCGCGACGCGCGGCGACTCCGTTCGGTAGGCATGAGACAACGTCGCGATGCGGTCGGCGCTCGCGGCACGCGGGCGGAACTTCACGGGCATGACTTCACCTCTTCGACGACGACGCACGCGTCTTGGTCGACGAAGCCGCGATGCCTCCCCATCGCTCGCCACGTTCGTCGCGTTGAGGCGAACGGTCAAGGCGACAAAAGCAGCGATCGTGCGTCGCTACGGGACCCGCACGCGATCGCGCGTGCCGCTGACCGATCCTTCGTGGAGCGGGAGTCGCACCGTGAACGTCGCGCCGGCGCCGACGCCGCCGGACGCTGCGACGACGGTGCCGCCGTGGAGGTCGACGAGATGCTTCACGATGTGGAGGCCGAGGCCGAGGCCCTTCTGCGCGGAGCGCACGCTCGCGTCCTGCGTGAAGGCGTCGAACACGTGCGGCAGGAGATCGGGCGCGATCCCTTGCCCGTCGTCGCTGACGGTGATGCGCGCCTGCCCGCGCTCGCGATCGACCCGGACCTTCACGTGGCCGTCGGCGTCGGTGTACTTGATCGCGTTGGCGACGAGGTTCGTGACGACCTGCTCGATGCGCTCGCGATCGGCCATCACGACGACGCCTTCGAGCGCGTGGCTCGTGAGCTCGATCGTCTGCTCGGCGGCGGACGGGACGAAGCCCTCCACCACGCGATCGACGACGAGCCCGAGCTCGATCGGCGCGCGCATGAGCTGCATCCGATCGGCGGCGAGGCGCGCGACGTCGAGGAGGCGCTCGATGAGCCGCCCTTGCGTGTTCGCGTTGCGGACGATGGTGGCGAGCGCGCGCGCCTCGCTCTCCTCATCCATCTCTTCCTCTTGCAGGCGGAGCGTCCACCCGAGGATCGCGTTGAGCGGCGCGCGGAGGTCGTGCGCGAGCACGGCGAGGACGCGGTCCCTCGCCTGGTTGGCGCGCTCGAGCTCCTCGACCCGAGCGCGCAGGCGCACCAACTCATCCTCGCCGGACGGTGACGCGACCTTCGCCGCGCGACGGGTCATCCTTTTGGGATAGCTGGCCTAGCCGGCCGCAGTCAACGACCAACCGAGCCAATTTGTCGCACACTCTTCAGCCCAGCAGCGTCTCCCCTCCCACCTGCTCCTCTCAGCACTCAGCACGGACCGCCGCACGACCAGCCGTCGTCGCACTTCGTCGGGGCGGCGCCGCCGGGGCAGGTGACGTTGCACGGGCCGGTGGAGGTGCAATGCACGCGGCAGCTCCCGGTGCACGTGGGGTTGCAGTTGCCCGTCGACGTGCACGTCACCTCGCTCGCGTCGCCGACGTTGGGGGCGCAGTCGTTGACGCTCGTGCACGTGTAGCGGCAGCGCGCGCCGCACGTCGCGCCGCAGGTGCTCGTGCTCTCGCAAGCGATCGTGCAGTCGGCGCCGCACGTGACCTTGCAGTTGGGGCCGCTCTTGCAGGTGTACGCGCAGTTGTCCGCGCACCGTGCGTTGCAGTCGCCGTCGAAGCTGCTGCACGACGGCGCGCAGCGATCCGTCGCTCCGCAGTCGAGGTCGCACGCGCCGCTCGTGCACGTCTGCGGGTCCGCCGGCGGAGGGATGTTCGAGTCGCCGCCGCCGCTGCACGCGACGAAGAGCGCGACGAGGAGCCCGGGACCGAGGAGACGCGCCATCAGCGGGCCTTCGGGGACCAGCGGCCTTCGAGGAGGCGGTACTCGTCGGTGTACTGCTCGTCGTCGCGCGGGGCGACGTGGCGCTTGATCTTCGGCGTCGGCGAGCCGTCCTCGATGTCCCATTTCTCGTCCCACTTGTCGTCGCGATCGAGGTCGATCTTGAGGCGGTTCACCTTCGCGAAGCCGTCGTCCTTGTAGAAATCGACTTTGTAGGATTTACCCTTGAACGCATCTTTCACCTTTGCGCCGGAGATGCTCATCGGGAGGCGGGCGAGGATCTCGCGGTCGACCTCGCGCAGCGCGAGCGGATCGGCCGCGGTGGGCGTGGCCGTGTTGGGCGTAGGCGTGGGCGTGCTCGTCGTCGTCGGCCCCATCACCGGCGGCACCGTCGCCGTGGTCGTCACCGTCGCCGCCACGGTGGGCTCCTCCGGCTTCGGTTGCGTGCGGCTGCACTGGTAGGCGCACGCGCCGAAGGCGCCGAGGCCGACGACGGCGAGGCCGGAGATGAGGAGCGCGCGGAACGTCTTGAACTTCACGAAGCCTCCGTCGCCGTGACCGGCGCGCCTGCCATCATCGCACGCGCGATCGGGACCGTGCAGTAGCAGAGACGATAGCGGCACGGCGTCGCCTCCGGCTCGAGACGGAAGTCCGGATCGAGGAAGCTCCCGAGCCGCCCGAGCGCCCGCTCGCGCGCGAGGTCCGGGATCCCGCGCCGCGCGCGCAGCGTCGTGAGCGTCGCGCGGCGGCCGGGGTAGCAGCGGTACGCGTCGCCCTTGTCGTCGAGGACGAAGAACCGCGCGCCCGCCCAGCACGGGCGGCCCGCGAAGTCGTGCGCGATCGCGCCGGTGGCGTTGTGGCCGCCGAGCGCCTCGAGCAGCGCGCGCTCCTCCGCCGAGTACGCCGCGATGACGCCGTCGTCGCGCTCGGGCTGGACCTTGAAGGTGAGGCCGCGCGCGCGGAACAGGGCGGCGAGGGCGTCGAGGCGCGGGAGGGCCGCGCGCGTCGCGACCGTCGTCACGCACACGTGCGGGCGCGGGAGCGACGCGTCGGCGCGCGCGCGGAGCGTCTCGCCGAGGCGCGCGGCCTTGTCGGCGAAGCGCTCGACGTCGTCGACGTACTCGAGGTGCAGACTGCACGAGAACGTCCCCACCCTCCCGCGCGCGGCGGCGACGAAGGCGTCGAGGCGCTCCGGCGACGCGGAGAGGTTCGTGACGACGGAGACGCGGTGCCCCGCCGCCGCGACGCCGGCGACGATCTCGAGGAGCGTCGGATGCACGAACGGCTCGCCGCCGGAGAGCTTCACCTCCCAGCGCCCCGGCAAGCGGCGGAAGGCGTCGAGGAAGCGCGGCGTGTCGCGCGACCAGCGCCCGCGATCGTCCTTGAAGCGCTGCGTGCAGTAGGTGCAGCGGTAGTTGCACGTCGTGTTGACGTTCCAGCAGACCACGCCCTCGGCGGGCTCCGGCGGCGACGGCCAGCTCACGGCTCCGCGCGCTCGATCATGCCGCGGTTCGCGGGCACGGTGCAGGGACAGATGTCGTAGGTGCACGGCGCGGGGCCGGTCGCGAGGGCGAGCGTGCCGGCGAGGACGTTGCCGAGGTAGCCCTCGCCGAAGCGCTTCGAGGTGCGGCAGCGCCACGCGTCGCCGGTCTGCGTGAGGACGAAGTACTCCGCGCCCGCCCAGCAGCGACGCCCGCGGTAGCTCGGCGCCACGTTCGCGCGCCGCGGCGACGGCGAGATGCCGACGAGGCCGGTGACGCGCTGGCGGTCCTCTTCGTCGTAGCTCGCGACGCCGCCCTTCACCTTCATCACTTGCGGGAAGAGCGTGAGGCCCGCCGCTTCGACCTCGCTCCGCGCGCGCGCGACCTCCTCGAGGCGGCCCGGCACGAGGACCGTGTTGACGACGAGGCGCGCGTCCGGGTCCATGAGCGCGCGGAGGCGCGCCGCCTTCTCTACGAAGGTCGCGATCGACGTGTGCTCGAGGTGGAGGCTCGCGCTCACGACGCCGAGGCGCCCGCGCGTGAGCGTCGCGAACCGCTCGAGGATCGCGATCGGGGCGGAGAGGTTCGTGAGGACCGACACGACGTGCGGCGTCCGCGTGACGAGGCCGGGCACGATCCGATCGATGAAGCCGCGGAACGCGAACGGCTCGCCGCCGGTCATCTTCACCTCCCAGCGCGACGGGAGGCCGGCGAAGAACGCGAGGAAGCGCTCGACGTCCTCGCTCGAGGGATGACCGACGCGGTGCTTCTTGCTCTGGATGCAGTAGCTGCAGTCGTAGTTGCAGACGCCGCAGACCTGCCACTCGACGGTGGGCTGCCTCACGAGCGGCCCCCGGTCACGGCGCGCGCGCGCTCCTCGCCGTAAGCCTTCGCGAAGCGCTTACGCAATTTCACATTTTCATTGATTTTGCCACATTGTGCGCAGCTGGGGAAGTACTCGCCGCGCCGCATCCGCGCGCGGAGCTCGTTCCAGCGCGCGCCGTCCCAGAGCTCGGCGAAGCGCGCGGCGGCGAGGTTGCCGACGACGACCTCGGTGTTGCAGCAATAGAGGACGGTGCCGTCGACGAGCACGCGCGCGTAGGTGTAGCCGATGAAGCAGCCGACCTCGTCGATCGGCGCGGTCGCCTCGCCGCCGGCTTCGAGCTGCGCGGCGAAGACGTCGAGGTTCGTCGTCACCTCGTGCGCCTCCGCGACGCGGCGCGCCTCGGGGACGAGCTCGCGGACGAGCCGCGCGCGCTGCGCGTCGGTGATGCGCGCCGCCTCCGTCCCGCCGCGGAGGCTCGCGAGCTTGAAGTTGAGCGCGAACGCGTCGTAGCGCGAGGCGAAGCGGACCATGTCGACGAGCTCGTCCGCGTTCACCTCGCAGACGACCTGCACGTGCTTGAAGCGGCGCCCCGCCTCGCGGAAGCGCGCGAGCATCGCGAGGAGGCGATCCCACTCGCCGTTCCGGAAGCTCGGATGGAAGGCCTCGTACGCGCCCTGCGTCGCGCCGTGGACGCCGATGAGGAGCTGATCGACCCCGAGCTCGAGGACGCGCTCCGCGTCCGCGGCGACGAGGTTCGTGATGATGGTGAGGTGCAGCCCGCGGCGCTTCACCACCTCGATCATCCGGTAGATGTCGGGGTGGGTGAACGGCTCGCCCATCCCGCTCAGGATCACGGCGCGGAGGCCGCCGAGCGAGCACGCGTCGGCGAGGAGCTCCTCGAGCGCGGCCGCGTCGATGCGCCTCCGCTTCCACTCGCTCTTGCGGCCGAGCGTGAGGAGCGGAGAGTGATCCCAGCACGTGATGCAGTTCGTGTTGCACGAGTTCGTCACGTCGACGTGGATCGTCTCCGGGCCGGCGAGGACCTTGCCTTCGTTCATCCCGACGAGCGGGAGCGGCACGTGCTTCTTCGTCATCGCCGTCATCGCGCCGCTCTCCGCGCCTCCGCGATCGCCTCGAGGAGGCTCTGCCCTCGCTCGCGCGCCGCCGCCGCGAGCGCCGCGACCTCGGCGTCGATGCGCTCCGCCGTCGTCGCCGGGCGCGCCCCCACGAGCGCGATCGCGCTCTCCCAGTCCTCGAACGGCGCGCACGCGGAGATCACCGCCGCCGCCGCCGCGGCGCGCTCGCCCGCGCGACACGCCGGCGCGCGCCGCACGACCGCCACCGCGACGCGCGCGGCGATCTCGGCCGACGCGCCCGCCGCCCCCGCCGCCTCGAGCACGCGCTCGGCGTGCCGCGCGAGGGCGCCCAGCTCGCGCGCCGGCGTCGCCTCCCCCGCCGCGCCGTCGAGCGCGTGCATCAGCTCGATCGCCGCTTCGGGCTCGATCCCGAGGCGCTGCGCGTTCGTGAGGAGCGCGTCGTCGACCGCCGCCTCCGCGCGATCGACGACCGCCGGCGGCAGCGCGAGGCGGAGGAGCTCCGCCGCCGCTTCGCGCGCGTGGTTCTTCGGGACGAGCGCGCGCGCGGCCGCCGCGGCGCGCGCGTGATCGGCGCGGAGCGCCTCGATCGCGCGGCGGATCTCCTCGGCGGTCGCGCCCTGCGGGAGCACGACGCCCGCGCCTCCGCGCTCGGCGCGGGCGGCGCGGGCGGCTTGATCGTCCGCGATCTTCTCTTGCGGGAGGAAGACCGTCGGCACGCCGCTCCACATCAGCTCGACGAAGCTGTTGTACCCCGCCGCCGACACGGCGACGTCGAAGGCCGGCATGCGCGGGACGGCGAGCTCGCTCCCGAGCCAGACGACGCCGGGACGGCGGACGACCGCGCCGCGATAGAGCGGCCCGCTCCCGACGACGGCGCGCGCCCCCGCCGCGAGGGCTGCGTCGACGACGCGCGCGAGGTGCCCCTCCGCCGCCGCGTCGCCGCCCCCGCCGGCGGTCGCGTAGACGACGAAGTCGTCGGCCGCGAGCCCGAGCCCCGCGCGCGCCTCGTCGCGCGAGAGGACCTCGGGCCGCTCGCGCATGCACATCGGACCGAGCCAGCGCGTGCGCGCCCGCAGCGCGTCGGGGACGACGTCCTTCGCGTCCGCCTCGGCCTCCGGCACCACGATCGCGTCGTAGAGCGGGAGCATCGACGCGACGTCGGGGCGGCGGGCGAAGCTCTCGATCATCGGCCGGAGGACGAGCGCGCGGGCGCGGCAGAGGTCGAGCGCGCCGAGGAGCTCGCCGAACGATCCGCGCGCGAACGTGTCGACGACGAAGAGGTCGGGGCGGAGGAGGCCGAGCGAGTGCCAGACCCACTGCTTCGCGAGCGCGACGTACGTACTCTTGTCGATCTTCGCGTCCGCGGCCGCGGTCTTCGACGGCAGCTTGAACGACGCGAAGCGCTCGGAGAAGAGGAGCGCGTCGGCCTCGCTCGTCGTCAGGAAGTAGATCTCCGCGCGCGCGCCGGCCCAGGCCGCGTAGCGCCGCAGCCACCGCGCGATGCCGACGAGGCGGCAGAGGTGCCCGGTGCCGGCGCCGTTCACGGCGTAGCAGACGACGCGGAGCGTCTTCATGAGACGTCCACGAGGCCCGCGCTCCGGTCGCTCCGGTCGTCGAAGGACGACGCGGCGTCGTACTCGGCCTCCGCGTCGCGCGAGCGCTGGTACTGGTAGCTCGGGTTGTCGCGGTGGTAGTCGGCGACCTCGGGGATGAAGCTGCCGTCCAGGCGACCGTCGGTCATCACGTCCCACCAGAGGACGTTCGTCGCGAGATCGACCGAGCGATACCCGTCGTAGGCGTAGACCGCGCCGTAGGTCCGTTCGTAGCGCTGCCAGCGTTTGTTGTACGCCGCGCGCCGGTCGCGGAAGCGGCGCTCGAACTCGTGCGCGGGGATCTGGCGATGCGCGTTCTTCGGCCGGCTCCACTTGACGATGTCGCGCTCGGCCTTGGCGAGCGAGCGCTGGAGGTCGGCGGAGAAGGGGCGGACGTACTGATCGACGATGCGATCGAGGTAGCGCGCCTTGTGCTGCATCCCGGTCGCGCGCTTGAAGAGGAGGAGGACCTCGGGGTTCGCGGCGAGTCGCTTCGCGAGCGCGGCGGGCGGGCACTCGAGGAGGAAGGCGACGATCTGCGAGCGCGTCTGCTCGAGCCACCGCTGCGCGAGCGTCGCGAGCGACTGCGTGCGCGCCTTGTGCTCGGCCTCGAGCGCCTCGCCGGCGGCGATCTCCGCGCCGACGCGCGCCGCCTCCGCGTCGAGCGGACCGACCGCCTCCTGCGCGCGGAGGACCTCGTCGCGGACCTGAGCGAAGAACTCCTTGTCCGGGAAGCGCTCGAGGATCTCGTCGCCCGCCGCCCAGTCCTCGTAGTAGCTGAGGCGCCAGAAGCCGGTCGTGTAGCGGGGGGTCCCGTATTCGCCCGCGAGGAGGCGCTCGAGGCGCGGATGCGCGGCGCGGATGAGGACGTCGTGGAACGGCCGCCGCATCTCGTTCACCTCCGCGAGCGCGCGCGAGAGCGATCCGGTCCGCGGATGGCGGAGGAGCTCGCGGTCGCGGTAGCGCGGGTCGGCCTCGATCGCGGCGAGGCGCTCGCGGAGCGCGGCGCGCTCGCGCTCCATCGCGCCGATCGCGTCTTCGGCGACGGGCCGCTGGTAGCCGGTGAGCGCGGCGGCGTCGGCGAGGGACTCGCGCGTCATCCCGGGGAGGACGGCGCGCCCGAGCTCCGACGTCGCGGTCGCGAACGCGCGCGCGACCTGCTCGCGCCGCTCGTGATGGATCATGAGGTAGTGCTGCGCGCGCCCGAGCTCGTGCGAGAGCTCGGTCCGCTGGCTGCGCGCGGCGTTGACGAGGTGCTGGCCGGTATACCTCACGGAAGCTTCGCTCGATCGCGGAGGACGGCGAGGAACCCCTCCGCCGCGCGCGTGAGCGCCTCTGCGGAGGGGACGACGCGCTCGTCGACGAGGAACAAGAAGAGCTCCTCGCGCTCCATCCGCGCCTCGAGCTCGGCGACGACGGCGGGCGTAAACTCCTCGCGGTCGCCGGCCTCGGTCGTGATGAGCTCGAAGCCGATGCGCCGCGCGGCGTCCCACCCGTCGAGCGTCACGTCGACCCCACCCTCCTGCCAGCGAACATCCCGCGCGATCGTGAGCCCCGCCCTCTCGAAGCACTCGGCGAGAATGCGCGCCCCCTCCGCCTCGTTCAAGTCCACCTCCACAGGAGCACCATGCGCCGACTCTAGCATGGTCAGGGGCGTCGCCCCCGACACCCCCACCCCAGACACGTCCCTCACGCCGAGCGCGCGGGTCGCTTCGCGACCGCTTGCGCGGCCGCTTCTGGGGCCCCGTTCGCGTGGCGCGGCGCGCGGAGCGCGTGGGCACTTCGCGACCGCTGGCGCGGCCACCGTCAACTGGGCCGCAGGGGCGGTGGTCGTTCTTCGAATGATGGCGCTGCTCTTCACGAATCTCGTTCGTCGATGTGGAGAAGCGTTGAGGAGCACGAGTGGGAGCGAAATGCCTTTGGATGGCCTCGCGCCGCGTATGGCTGACACGTGGTGCGCGTTTCGGAAGGGCGACGCCATCGCCGACCGCGCAGCTCTTGCCGCTCACGATCGAGCGTTTCCAGATCATGTTCACGGCCGCGGTGGAGCTGCGTGACAAGCTCGAGCTGGCGCGCGCTCTCTTGCGACACGTGAATCCGAACGGCGACCTGGCGGTCGTGATCGAGCGCGCGCTCGATCTGCTGCTCTTGCACCTCGAGAAGACGAAGCACGGAAAGGCGAAGCATCCGCGGAGGAGCAAGGGCCGCGCGGATCCGGGCGACGTCTCGCGCGAGACGCTGCGCGAGCTCGTTCGCTTCGCGCTCGTTCGTCTCGGGTTCCGTGACCGGGACGTCGGCGCTGCGCTCGCACGGCTGCCGCAGGCCGTGTGGTGTGAGCCGCTCGATGTCGCCGTGCGTGCCGCGCTCCGCCTCCTCACGTAGAACAGCCAGCCATCAAGAGATCGATCCGGCGACCGATACGGTGTCGCCAAGCTTCCCCACGATGCAGACGAGCATCGCGGCAACGTCGCCCATGCGACGGACACGCATTGCCCCAATGCTGAGAAAGCCCTCGGTCGTGTGAGCCGCTCGATCTCGGCCGTCGTCATCTCCTCGATCTCGTAGAGGACGAACACGGTGCGGAGCTCGAGCTCCATCGCGTCGAGGATCCGGTCGAGGACGGCGCGGGCGTCCTTCTGCCTGCTCGATGATCTCGTCGGGGCGGGGTCCGTCTGGGAGGTCGTCGCCGGCGTCGGCGTGGGGGATCTCGCGCCGGTACGCGGCGCTCGGCGGATATTGCCATGCGGAAGAGGGCTGGCCGCGCTCGTTGCGGGCGGAGCGTGCGGTTGCGGGGAGTGCTGGGGGTGGGGTGGTGGACTCGGGGAGGTGGCGATGGCTGGGATGCAGGCGTGATGCGGAGCGGAAAGGCTGATCCTCGCGACGCCGCATACCGAAGGCGTTGCAGCGGGCTGGAGAGTCGTGCGCGCCTAAAAAATCTCGTAGACGATGCGTTGCATCGATCGCGTCGCGAACGCGGGGGCCGGTGGCGCGGCCCGCGTCGCCGCGTCGCTGCGGGCTCTGCGATGGTGGGTGTGGGTATCGCGAGGAGGGAGCGCTAGTCGCGGATGTGGAGGGGGCGGGTTTGGGAGTGGCAGGTGCTCTGGTTGCAGGAGGCGGCGCCTGCGATGGCGGTCTTCATTACGCGGGTCGTTGCTTCGTCGCGGATGCCGACCCAGGAGCCGGGGGGGAGGTCGGGGGCGTCGCGGAGCCAGAAGTTGCCGCTCGAGTCGGTGCCGACGAGGGCGACCTCGTTGCCGTCGGGATCGACGACGCGGACCTGGACGCGCGCGGCGCCGGTCGACGAGGTACGCGACGCGAAGATGGTGCCCGCGAGGGCGAAGCGCGGGGCGCCGGCGCCGGTGTGGCAGCTCATGCAGTCGTCGCCGAGGTGCTTCGCGCCGCCGTGGTGATCGCCCGACTCCTCCGATGGCGTCAGGAGCGTGTACGGCGACGTGCTCGCCCACGGATCGACGCCCGCGACCGGCGGCGGGGTCGGGCCGGTCGGGCCGGTCGGGCTGGCGCCCGCGTCGGCGTCGGCAGCGAGGATCTCGGTCTCCTCGGTGTCGGTGCTCACGCTTCGCTCCATGTACTCCGCGTCGTAGCTCGAGCAGGCTGCCAGGAGCAGCGCGGTCGCGAGGATGCCGTGCCTCACTTGCGCGGCTCCGTCGGCGAGCACGGCGTCGAGAGGCCGAGCGTGTTGACGAGGTACGCGCGGGCGGGGCTCCGGAGGAAGGCGTTGGTCGTGACCTCCGCGATCGGCATCTCGTGCGTCGCGCAGATGCTCTCCGCCGTCTCCGCGCTGTGCTTCGTGAGCTCGGAGAAACGCATGAAGGCGTAGTCGCCGACCTGCGAGACGTGGCACGCTCGGCAATAGGGTTTATAGACTTCGCGGTAGACCGTTTTGGCCTCTTCGCTGTCGCTCCATCCCTTCGGGATCCAGTCCAGGTTCGCCTTCGTGCCCGCCGTCTCGGCCTTTCCGCCGTAGAGGCCGTCGACGAATTGCAGAATGGGAGGAGGCGCGCCGGCACTGGCGATCAGCGCGTTGAGCTGGCGGAATCGGTCCTCCTGCGCCTCGTACGTGCGCTCGCCCTCCGCCGCATAACGGAACGCCTCGGGGTCGAACGGGAGGAACGACGCGCCGACGACGCGGCCGCCCTCGTTCTGGCCACCATGGCAATTGAGGCAGTTGTTGGGGATTGCCTGGTTCAATCCGAAATTGTCGAGCGGGGCGCGGTTCGCGAGCGTCTCGTCCGCGCCGTAGACGTAAAAGCGGACGTCGTTGCCCTCCTTCGGGGCGAACTTCGCGCCGAGCTTGATCATCGCGACGGTCGCGAACGCGTTACGGCGCGCGATCGCGTCGTCGAGCGCGGCCTTCTGGTCGCCGCCGAAGACGGGATTCAGCGCCGCGTCGACGCCGTAGTTGCGGACGTAACACGCGATGCCGCCGTCGGTCGCGTTCGCGAAGCTCGTGCAGTGCATCTCGCGCCCGATCCCGAGATCGCCGGCGTTGAAATACGTGGCCTCGATCACGCCTCGCTCGAGGAACCCGAAGCGGGCCTTGAACTCGGTCAGCGTGGCCGGGGCGTCGATGTTCGCGTAATACGCCGCGGTCGCGGCGGCGGTGATATCGCCTTTACGGCTCAAATATGGCGGCGGCGTCGCGGGGGCGGGGCCGGCGGAGACGAGGGCGGCCGCGCGCGCGCTACCGCCGAGCGCCGCGCCGAGCGCGGGCGAATAGGGGCTCTTGCACTTCTCGAGGACCTCCTTCCACGACGCGCCGGCGAGGCCGTCGATGCACGCGGCCGACGAGGCGTCGTAGAACGGGAGCGCCGACCGCTTCCCCCCTGCGTTCATGACGGTCCGATATCGAAGTAGGCCGCCGACCGCCCAGCGCTCGCTGCCACGCGGAGAGGGGATCGCCACGATCGACCAGCGGTAGATCGGCTCGGCGTCGTTGTACGTCGTCGGCGTCGTCGCGCTCGTCGCGGTCGCGATCGTGATCCAGCTCGACTCCGTGATCGGCGCGTCCGGGCGCGAGAGCACCTGCACGTCGACCGTCGCGCCGGCCGCGTTCGTGAAGCCGGCGAACTTCACCTCGCGGTCGTCGGTCCGCGCGTCGTAGAGCTGTCCGTTCGCGGGCTCGATCGCGATGTCGGCCGGGACGCCGGCGAGGACCGGAGGTGGCGGAGTGACGGCGCGCTCGCCCGCGCCGCCACCGTCGGGCGCGGCGGCGGCGCGCCGTGTCCGCGAGTCTCCCTCGTCGTCGCCGCTGCATGCGGCGACGGCGAGAGCGAACGCTCCCATTCCGATCATGAAAACCTCGACGCGAACCTTCATCCGTTCTCCTCGCTCCTCGCGCGCGCGCGCACCTCACCCGATCCACGATCGATCGAGCGTGGTGACAGCCATGGAAATGCATCGCCCTCGTCCGCGGGCGTCGGGTCGACCGAACGTCCGCGCTACGCAAAACCCCGCTCGCGAAGAGACATCAGCAGTGTGCGTGCCAGTCGCCCCTGCACGCCGGAACACGCAGAATTCCGTTCGTCGCGGTAAATTTCAGCCATGCGGTTGCTGCCCTCGCACAATGGTGCATGGATCGAACAGCCCATGAGCTCGCGAACCTCTCGAAGTTACAGCGCTATCGATGTCGGTGGATGTCAGACCTTCGGCGAGAATGCCCGATGTGCGCTGCGGTCAGGGCGCGCGGCCGAGCATGCCGAGGAGGCGCTTCGGGTCGACGGGCTTGACGAGGTGCTCGTCGAAGCCGGTCTCGAAGGCGCGCGCGCGATCGATCGTGCGGCCGTAACCCGTCAGGGCGACGAGGAAGACCTCGTCGCCTTGCGTGGCGCGGACGCGGCGCGCGACCTCGTAGCCGTCGAGGCCGGGGAGACCGATGTCGACGATCGCGACCTGCGGGCGGAGGCGCAGGATCGTCTCCACCGCCGCGACGCCGTCGCGGGCGCCGTGCACGCGGAAGCCGCCGCGCTCGAGCAGTCGGCAGAGGAGATCGCAGTTGTCGGCGATGTCGTCCACGACGACGACGAGCGCGCCCGGCGGCAGCTCGATCCGGCGCAGGCGCCGCGACGACGAGATCGCGTCGCCGCTGTTCGTCGCGAGCGGGAGCCGCACCGTCATCGTCGTGCCGCGGCCGACGCCCTTGCTCTCGCAGCGCACCTCGCCGCCGTGGAGCGACACGAGCGAGCGCACGAGCGTCAGCCCGACGCCGAGCCCGCCCTCCGCGCGGTCGAGCGTGCCCCGCACCTGGACGAAGAGATCGAAGACGCTCCCGATCATGTCCGGCGCGATGCCGACGCCGTCGTCGACGACGCGGAGCGCGGCGCGGTCGCCTTCGCGGCGAAGCCTGAGCGTGACGTGACCGCCGCGCGGGGTGTACTTCGCGGCGTTGTTGAGGAGGTTCATGTGCACCTGATGGAGGCGCGTCGCGTCGCCGTCGACCAGGAGCGGCTCCGGCGGCAGGTCGAGCGAGAACGTGAGCCCGTGCGCGTCCATCGTCGTCCGCGCCGCGTCGGCGGACTCCCGCGCGACGGTGCGGAGATCGAGGAGCTGGCGCCGGAGCTCGATCTTGTCCTGCGTCACGCGGCTCGCCTCGAGCAGGTCGTCGAGGAGGCGCGCCATCTGGTGCGACTGTCGCTCGAGGATGCCGAGGTACGACGCGGCACGCGGCGGCGCGAGCGAGAGCGCGGCGAGGAGCGAGGTCGCGGTCACGATCGCGTTGAGCGGGTTCCGGAGCTCGTGCGAGAGCATCGCGAGGAACTGGTCGCGCCGCCTCACCGCCTCGCGCAGCGCCGCCTCCGCCGCGCGGCGGCCGCTCACGTCGACCATCGTGAGGACGACGCCCTCGATCGCGCCGTTCGCGCGGTAAGGCGTGACGCGGACGAAGACGCTCCGGCCGTCGTCGTCGATCTCCTGCTCCTCCGGGTCGCCGCTCGCGAGGACCGACTCGATGCTCGCGCGGAGGTCCTGCCGATCGAACGTCTCGCCGAGCGCGTCGGGGCCGAGGCGGAAGGTGGCCGCCGCGCGCTGGGTGAAGCGGCGGATCCGGAGGACGCGATCGAGGAACAACGTCCCGATGTCGGTGCTCGCGAGGAGGTTGTCCATGTCGTTCGTGAGCTGGGTCAGCTCCGCGATCTTGCGCTGGTGCTCGACGTTCCGCGTCGAGAGCTCCGCGTTCGCGCAGCGCAGCTCCTCGTAGCGATCGGCGAGCGAGTCGACCGCGGCGTGGAGCGGCCGGAGAATGCTCGCCGGCGCGGGCTCGTCGTCGGCCGCGACGCTCGAGCGCCGGTAGAGGTGAGCGCGCTCGTCGAGCGCCTCGAAGTCCGCCGCGACGACGCCGGCGCTCTCGCTGAGGCCGAGGAAGAGGACGCCGCCGGGGCAGAGCGCGTAGTGGAACGTGCGGAGCAGCCGCTGCTGCGCGACCGGCCGCAGGTAGAGCATCAGGTTGCGGCAGCTCACGAGGTCGAGCCGCGCGAACGGCGCGTCGCGGATCGCGTCGTGCGGCGCGAAGACGACCATGCGTCGGAGCGACGGCGAGACCTGGTAGACGTCGCCGCTCCGCGTGAAGTGTCGCTCGAGGCGCGCCGGCGGGACGTGGGCGACCGCGTCGCGATCGAAGGTGCCGGCGGAGGCGATCTCGAGCGAGTCGCGGTGCACGTCCGTCGCGAAGATCTTCACCTCGACGCCGCGCTCCGGCGGGAGGAGCTCCTCGAGCAGCATCGCGATGCTGTAGGCCTCCTCGCCGCTCGCGCAGGCGGGGACCCAGACGCGCACGACGTCGCCCTCGCCCTTCGACGCGACGATCCCCGGCAGCGCGACGCCCTCGAGCGTCGCGAACGCGCCGGGGTTGCGGAAGAAGGAGCTCACGCCGACGAGCAGATCGCGGTAGAGCCGATCGAGCTCCTGCGCGTCGGACCGCAAGAGCTCGGCGTACGCGTCGAGCCGCCCGAGCCTCGAGAGCCGGAAGCGGCGCTCGAGGCGGCGCAGCATCGGCGCGGCTCGGTACTGCGAGAAGTCGACGCCGTACTCGGCCTGGAGGGTGAGGTAGACCGCGCCGAGGCCGGTCGGCGAGGAGCTGTCGGGCATCATCGTCGCCAGCTCGAGCAGCGACCGTGCCGCACGTCCTTCCGGCGACTTGCGCTCTACGGTCGCGTGTCGAGGTGCCCCAACGCCGCGAGTCCGCGGCGCGCGGTGAGCCCTCCCGCCTCAGAAGGTCGGCAGCGTCGGGCCCTTCGGCTTGCCGGCGGGCTTCTTCTCCGGCGCCGCGGGCGCGGAGCTGTCGGGGTCCTGGTCCTTGATCACGAACTGGACGCGGCGGTTCCGCTGCCGGTTCAGCTCGGTGACGTTCGGGACCATCGGCTTCGTGTCGCCGTAGCCCTTCGCCGTGAGGCGGCTCGCTTCGACGCCGTGCGCGGTGAGCCACGAGACGACGGCGGCGGCGCGATCGTCCGAGAGCTTCATGTTGCGCGCGGCGGTGCCGGTGCCGTCGGTGTGCCCCTGCACCTCGACGAGCTTGATCCGCGGGTTGCGGACGAGGACGTCGGCGATCTCGGTGAGGAGGCCGGTCGACGCGGGCAGGATCGTCGCGGAGTCGACCGCGAACTGGATCTGCTGCCGGATGTTGACCTCCCGCTTGCCGACGGTGACGTTCGCCTTCTTCGGCTTCAGCTTGATCGAGATCTCGATCGGGTTGTCCTCGCGCGCCTTGACGGTCAGCTTCTCGGTCGAGATGAGGTAGCCGTCGGCGTCGATCGTGACCGTCGCCTCGCCCGGCGTGATGTCGCCGTAGCGGAAGGCGCCGTTGTCGTCCGTCACGCCGCTGAACTCCTTGCGCCCGACGTCGACGATCTTCACCGGGACGTTCGGCATGAATTTGCCGGAGTCCAGGTCTTTCACCTTTCCGACGATGGTCCCGACTCGCGGGAGGGCGACGACGATGCAGTCGAGCTGCACGTCGCCGGCGGGGGTGGACTGCGAGGGCTGCGAGGAGGCGCCGCCGATCGTGGTCGTGCACTGCGCCGGCTTGTAGCCGTCGGCGTGGATCGAGAAGACGTACTGCCCGCCGGGGAGCTCGTGGGTCGTGAAGCGGCCGTCGCTGCCGGTCGCGTACGAGGTGAGCTCGGGGTGGTTGTCCCACGCGACGATCGCGTTGGCGATGCCGGCGGCGTTGCCCTCCTCGTGCACGAAGCCGCGGATGCGGCGGCCCCCGCGCGCGGGATCGGGCGGCGGCGCCGGCGGCGGCGCGGGCATCGGCTTGTCGTGGGTGTCGAACGCCCAGCCGGCGCCGAGGTAGAGCATCCACGGTGGCGTGGGGCGCATCTCCTCGATGAACGTGTTCACGCCGGAGACGCCGATGTCGAGCGCGGCGAGGAGGTTGAAGCCCTGCTTCCACGGGAAGAAGCGGCCGCCGAGGGTGAAGGTGGAGGGCGCGAACGGATCGGTCGCGAGACAGCCGTCGTTGCTCGGGTTGTTCGGGCGGCAGCGGTAGTCCTGCCGGTTGACCGGGATGAGGAGGTGGTACTCGATGAACGGACGGACCTTCTCCTCCGCCGCGAAGAGCTCCGCGCCGAAGTGGATGTCGAAGTGGTCGACGCGGTTGATGTTGAGGCCGAAGCGCTCGATGCGCGTGATCGGCTCGTTGCGGCCGGTCGGCCCCTCCGTGTTGGCGACGACCTCGCCCGAGTTGTCGAGGACGTAGGTGAAGTTCGTGCTGAAGCGGAGCGGGATGCGCTTCTCCATCCCGCGGAGGTCGGCGGTGGCGAGGCCGCGGAACTTCGCGCTCGTGCCCGCGCCGTCGAGGCCGACCGAGCCGGTGCCGTTCACGAGCCAGAGCTCGAACGCGCCGCCGACCGAGAAGACGTTGCTCAGCTTGCCGTGCGCCTTCGCGCCCATCGTGCTGTCGCCGAGGACCTGGAGGAGGCTCGGCCGGTTCGACGGGTTCGAGTTCGCGAGCGCGCTCGTCGCGAGGTACACGTCGAGCCAGCGGAGGACCTGCATCGAGAGCGTGAGGCGCCCGCCGATGTGGTCCGCGCTGTCGCTGCGGAGGACGTTGTTCGGGTTCCGCGGATCGCGGCACGGGTGCTCGTTCGAGCAGAGGAAGCCGGCCGAGAAGTACTCGGTCGTGAAGCCGACGCGGAACTGTCCCGCCGCGCCGCCGTCGGCGTGCTGCGTGTGCAGGAGGCCGATGCCGCCGGTGAGCGTCGCCGACTCGTTGAGCTTCGACTCGCGCTCCTTCCACTCCTTGTTCGCCTCGATGAGCTTGTCGTCGTCGCCGCGCGTGCCCTCGGCGAGGAGGTCGCGCTCCGTCGTCGCCGGCGCGTCGCTCGGGGTCGCCGCCGGCGGCGTCGCTTCCGGCTCCGTCTGCGCGGACGCGTTGCCCTCCGCGCTGAAGGTCGTCTGCTGGGCGCGGGCCGTGCCGGCGCCCAGGAGGCCGGCGACGACGACTGGGAGCAAAAGCGTGCCGGCGATTTTCATCTGCGGTTCCGTTGTAACACCCCTCTTCGTGCGGTGTCATCTCGGGCTACACTGCGCGCATGCCCGAGGCGCCCGCCCGACCGCGGGGACGGATCCTGGTCGTCGACGACGAAGCGAACGCGCGCGCCGCGTTGAGCGAGATCCTGCGTGACGAGGGGTACGCGACGGAGACCGCCGGCGACGGCTTCAAGGCGCTCGGGAAGCTCGAGGAGTTCGCGCCCGACGTCGTCCTCACCGACCTCAAGATGCCCGGCCTCGACGGCATCGCCTTCATGGAGAAGGCGAAGAGCGCGTCGCCGCAGACGGTCTTCGTCGTGATGACCGCGTTCGGCACGATCGACTCCGCCGTCTCCGCGATCAAGAAGGGCGCCGACAACTACCTGACGAAGCCGCTCGACTACGACGCGCTCTCCGCGATCGTCGAGCGCGCGATGGAGAAGGCGAAGCTCCTCCAGGAGACGCAGGCGCTCCGCGAGCGGCTCCGCGAGCGCAACGCGATCGGCCACATCGTGAGCGAGGACCCGAAGATGCGCGCGGTGCTCGACCTCGTCGCGCAGGTCGGGCCCTCGAAGGCGTCGGTGCTCATCACCGGCGAGAGCGGCACCGGCAAGGAGCTCATCGCGGAGGCGGTGTGCGCCGCGTCGCCGCGCGCGAGCGGGCCGTTCATTCGGTTGCATTGTGCAGCTTTGGCGGAGTCGCTCCTCGAGAGCGAGCTCTTCGGCCACGAGAAGGGCGCGTTCACCGGCGCGGTCGCGCGGCGCGAGGGCCGCTTCAAGCAGGCCGACGGCGGCACGCTGTTCCTCGACGAGATCGGCGAGATCCCGCACGGCACGCAGGTGAAGCTGCTCCGCTTCCTGCAGGAGAAGACGTTCGAGCGCGTCGGCGGGAACGAGACGGTCAAGGTCGACGTGCGCCTCATCGCGGCGACGAACCGCGACCTCGCGGCGGAGATCAAGAAGGGCACCTTCCGCGAGGACCTCTTCTACCGCCTCAACGTGATCTCGATCGAGCTCCCGCCGCTGCGCGAGCGCCGCGCCGACATCGGTCCGCTCGCGAGCTTCTTCCTCCGCCGCTACGCGAAGGAGAACGGCCGCAACATCGAGGGCTTCACCGACCAGGCGCTGAAGGTGCTCTCCAGCTACGACTGGCCGGGCAACGTGCGCGAGCTCGAGAACGTCATCGAGCGCGCGGTCGTGCTCTGCGACGCGCCGCAGATCGACGTGCGCCACCTCCCGCCCGCGCTCGCGCCGAAGAGCGCGGAGGGCCCGCCGCCGATCCCGGGCTCCACGATCCAGGACCTCGAGCGCTACGCGATCTTGCGGACGCTCGAGGCGTGCGGCGGCTCGACCTCGAAGGCGGCGAGCATCCTCGGGGTGTCGCCGCGCAAGATCCAGTACAAGCTCCACGAGTATTCGGCGGGGCCCATCGGCGCGGCGAGCAAAGACGATGAGTGACGTCGTCCTCTCGGTCGACAAGCTGGCCAAGACCTTCAAGAAGCCGTTCTCCGGCAAGAAGGTCGAGGCGGTGCGCGGGGTGAGCTTCGAGGTGAAGCGCGGCGAGATCTTCGGCTTCCTCGGCCCGAACGGCGCGGGGAAGACGACGACGATCAAGATGTTGACCGGCCTCATCGCGCCGACGTCGGGCAAGGCCTCGCTCCTCGGGAAGGCGATCCCCTCCCCCGACGCGATGGGCTCGGTCGGCTTCCTCCCCGAGAACCCGTACGTCTATCCGTACCTCACCCCGCGCGAGTTCGTGTCGCTCTGCGGCCGCCTCAACGGCCTCTCCGGGAAGAAGCTCGCGACGAAAGCGGAGCGGGCGATCGAGCGGGTCGGCATCGCGTACGCGATCGACCGCCCGGTGAGCGCGCTCTCGAAGGGCATGCTGCAGCGCACCGGCTTCGCGGCCGCGCTCGTGCACGACCCGGAGCTCCTCCTCCTCGACGAGCCGATGAGCGGCCTCGACCCGGTGGGGCGGAAGGAGATCCGCGACCTCATCGTCGAGGAGTCGAAGAAGGGCAAGACCATCTTCTTCTCGAGCCACATCCTCTCCGACGTCGAGATGCTCTGCGACTCGATCTGCATCCTGAAGAAGGGTGAGGTCGTGGTCGCGGGCGAGATCGACTCGCTCCTCGACAAGACGACCCACCGGAGCGAGATCACGCTCCGCGACGCGCCCGAGGAGCTCGCGGCGGCGCTCATGGAGCAGGGCGCGACGCGCGTGGGCCGAACGCTCTCGGTCGAGGTCGAGGGCGACGACGCGGTCGCGGTGGTCCTCCGCAAGGCGCTCGACGCCGGCGTCCGCGTCGAGGCGATCACGCCGAAGCGCGAGACCCTCGAAGACATCTTCGTCCGCAAAGCTCTTTGACGGTGCCAACACGGTGCCAACAGTCGTTCACTCGTCGTCGTCGGCGAGCGCTTCGTGCGCGGTGGGATCGGCCTCGATCGCGGCGCGGAGGGCGGTCTTCGCGAGGCGGAGGCGGCTGCGGACGGTGTTGAGCGGGACGCCGGTCGTCTCGGCGACCTCGGCGAGGGACCAGCCGAACATGATGCGGAGCGAGAGCGTCTCGGCCTGCTCGGGGGGAATTTGCGCGAGCACGTCGCGGAGGAGCTCCATGCGCCGCGCGCGCTCCGTCGTCGCGAGCGGCTCGGGGGAGCGGCCGGCGTCGCGCGGAAGCGAGTCGACGTCGACGCCGTCTTCGTGCCGATCGCGGAGCGCCCGCCGCCGCCGCGCGCACGCGATCGCGGTGCGCGCGGCGACGCGGGAGGCGAAGTGCGTGGGCTCGCACTCGCCGCGAAACGCGGGGAGCGCTTGAACGAACCCAAGCATCGCCTGCTGGACGACGTCGTCCGCGTCTTCGTTCGCCCGCCCCAACACCGCACGCACGACGCGCTCGATACGAGGCCCAACATCACGCAGCAGGAGCCGCATCGCCGCCGCGTCTCCCGCCCCGGCCCGACGAGCAAGCCCAACCGCCACGCTCTCGCCCACCATCGGTGCCGCCGCCGAAGCCGGCGCGAACGCGAGCGCCGGCGTGGCCACCGATGGCGCGAATGCGACGGCGGGGGTGCACGGGCCGAACGCCATCGGCGTCCGCGGCGCAGGCCCCGGCGTGGGCGTGCGCGCACCGGCCGGGCGCGCCACGACAGCCGCCGGCGCAAACGGTACGGCGGGCGTACGCCCCCCGAGAGACCGCGGCGCGAACGCAACGACGTTCATGCTCACCGCCCGAACCGCACGCGATGCCACCGCGAGCTCGGCTGCACGCGCCGCCGCGGGACCAGCCGCACCTCCCGCGCGCGATGCCACCACGTGCCCGGCGCCGCCCTCGCGCGATGCCGCGGCCTCGACCGCGCACGCCGCCACCGCGGACGCCACCACGTGCCCGGCCGCACCTCCCTCGAGCGCGCCCGCCGCCACGTGCTCGGCCGGGGCCCTCCGTGCTGGTCGGTGCTCAAGCTCGCCGCCGACGATCGAGCCAGGTCGCGACGGCGATGCGGCCGTTGGTGCGGGCTGGGTCGAGGCCGGTGGGATCCGCGACGTCGGGGCGGGTGGCTCCATGCGCGAGATGCTCGCGGCCTCCACGCCGTGCGCGGCGAGCGAGGGGCGAGGGCGAAGGCACTGCGCGGGAGCAAACGGTGTGAACGGGGTGGGCGGCGTCATCATCTTCGGTGGGGTCTCGTCTCTCTTCCCCCAACATCAGCTTGCATCGCTCTTGTTGGGGGAACGTCGGGGACGCGTGTCGAAGTGTTAAGACGGGGTCGAGCCCTCCTCCTCCGCCGCCGCGGAGGGACGCTCGCCCTTGTCCGGGCAGTCACCTCCACCGCCACGCCCGCCACCTCCACCTCCGGGCGGCGGCTTGTCCGGGCGGCAATGCAGCCGCGTGTCCTCCGCGCCCTCCGGTGCGGCCGCGCACGTGCCGGTGATCGTGTGGTCGCCGTGCGTCACGGTGCAGGCGTCGCCGGCGGCCTTCGCGTCGCACGCGGCGAACGCCTCCTCCGGGGGCTTGCGCGGACCGCGCCGACGGTCGCCGTCACGCGCGGCGTTCTCGGTCGAGTCGTCGCTCGCGGTGCTGATCGCCGACGTCAGCGACGACGCCGTGTCCTCCGCCCCCACCGCGCAGCCCAGCCCCGCGAACACCACCACCACCGAGAGCATCACCATCGAGCTTTTCATTCCGAGCACCTCCGACCACTACAGTGGCGAGCGCCCCGAAAACCGATCTCGATCGCGTGTGTCGATTTGTTGAGCGAGCGACGAAGGAGCCGCGCGCTACCGAGCCACCGGCAGCGTCACGGTCGCGGTCGTTCCCTCGTTCAGCGTGCTCGCGATCGTGAGCGTGCCGCCGTGGGCCTCGACGATCTGCCGCGCGAGGAGGAGCCCCAGACCAAGACCGCCCGTCGCGCGTGAGCGACTGCGGTCGACGCGGAAGAACGGCTCGAAGAGACGCTTCTGGTCCTCCTCCCCGATGCCGATGCCGCGATCGACGACCGTGACGACCACCTTCGCGTCCGCGTCCGCGTCCGCGAGCTCCGCGCGCAGCGTGACCGGGCGGTCCGGCTCGTTCGTGTACTTGTGCGCGTTCTCGAGGAGGTTGTCGACGACACGGCGAAGCAGCACCGGATCGGCGACGACGGTGCCGAGCGCCTCCGGCAGATCGACGACGAGCTCGCGGCTCGGGTGCGCGACGCGAAAGAGGGCCGCCGACTTGTCGAGGAGCGCGCGCACGTCGCCGGGCTCCGCGCGGAGCGGCAGGCCCTTGCCCTCCCGCGCGCCGGTGTCGAGCGCGAGGCGCGCCGAGGCGAGCACGTCCTCGACGATCCGCTCGAGCTCCGCGAGGTCGTGCGCGATGTCGGCGAGCGAGATCGCCCCCGCCTTGCCCTCCGCTTCGGAGAGCTCGGAGAGCTCGGCCGCGATGTCGAGCGCGACGCGGATGCGCGCGAGCGGCGTCCGGAGCTCGTGCGAGACGTTCGCGAGGAGCTCCCGCTCCGCGACGACCAGACGCGCCAGACGGTCCGCCATCTCGTCGAGCGCCTGCGCCACGTCGCCGATCTCGTCCGCGCGATCCATCCGCGCGCGCGCGTCGAGCTTGCCCGCGCCGAACGCCCGCGCCGTCTCGGCGAGCCGCGCGAGCGGGCGCGCGAAGGAGCGCGCCGTGAGCCACGAGCCCACCCCGACCACGACGAGGATGACCGACGCGACGAGCAGGATCGGCGGCGCCGGCGGCGGCCCCGAAGCGACAGGCGCGAGGTACCGCATGCGATGGTCGACCTCGAGCACCAGCGCGACGACGAGGAACTGCACGAGCCCGATCGCGTAGATGCGATAGGCGATCCGCGACGGCCGCTTCATCCCGAAGCGCCCGACGAGCCCGGCGCGCCCGGCGCGCCCGGCGCGCCCGGCGCGAGCATGTAGCCCACCCCGCGCACCGTCTTGATCATCCGCGGCGCGCGCGGATCGTCGCCGAGCTTGCTCCGCAGATGCGAGATGTGCACGTCGACCGAGCGATCGAACGCCTCGTCCGCGCTGCCGCGCACGATGTCGACGAGCTGCTCGCGCGAGAGCACGCGCCCCGCGCGCTCCGCGAGCGCGCGAAGCAGCATGAACTCGTACGTCGTCAGCGCCAGCGGCGCGCCGTCGAGGAAGACGCTCATCGCGTCGACGTCGATCGCGAGGCGCCCGATCACGAGCCTCTTCTTCGGCGGCCCCACCGCCCCGCGGGCGCGCCGCGCGTGGGCGCGGATGCGGGCGAGGAGCTCCCGCGACGAGAACGGCTTCGCGACGTAGTCGTCCGCCCCGCCCTCGAGGCCGACGACGCGATCCGCCTCCTCGCCGCGCGCCGTCAGCATCAGGATCGGGACGTCGGAGCGCGTCCGGAGCTCGCGACAGACATCGAGGCCGCTCATCCCCGGCAGCATCAGGTCGAGGAGCACGACGTCGGGGCGCACCTCGAGGACCTTCCTCACCGCGTCCTTGCCGTTGCCCACGATCGTCACCGTGACGCCGTGCGACTCGAGGTAGCGCGCGGTGAGCTGCGCGAGCCGTTCGTCGTCCTCCACGAGGACCACCGCGAGCTTCTCGTCCGTCGTCGTCATCCGGCCGCGCGATCCTAGAACAGAAACCCGAGCCGGAAGAGGTCCAGCGTCGGCGTCACGTCGTTGCCGAACGTGTTCGCGATCGTGCGCAACGTCTCGTCGACCTCGCGGCTCGCGACCCCCGCCGCCGTCGCGGGCCCGCTCCGCTCGAAGGTCGGGGCGATCGGGAGCTGGATCCCCGCGTCGATGCCGAGCGTGACGCCCGAGCTCCACGTGTAGAGGAAGCCGACGCGCGGATTGACGAACCACGTCGCGACGTCCGCCGACTCGGTGAAGGACCCGACGTCCTGCACGCGGAGCGTCGCGCTGCCGGAGAGCCACTGCCGGCCGCCGCGGAGCCCGACGAAGAAGCCGCCCTCGAACGGGAACCACCGCGCGTCGAGCGCGACCGCGTCGAACCGCGTCGACGCGCCCGCGATCGTCGTGCGCGGGAGGAACGAGTACTCGAGGCCGAGCCCGACCGTGCGCCGGACCTTCACGAACCCCTCGACCGCGAGCGGCCGCGGGAACCCCACGCCGACGATCGGTCCGAGGCGGAACGACTCCTTCTCTTCACGCTCCGGCTTCACCGGCTTGTCGTCCGCGAGCGCGCGAGCAGACGAAAGCAGGAGGAGCGAGACGACGGCGACGCTTCGAAGCTTCAACAGGACCTCGCACGCTCTGGTGCGCGGTCCGCTCGAAAACGATCAGAACCGCGCGGCGGTCCCGACGAACATCCCGTCGACTCCGGTCGAGCTCGCGAGCGGGGTCACGATCGGGACGAGCGTCCGCAGGAGCGAGCTCGAGCGCGGCGGCGTCGACGGCGCGAGCGGCGGCAGCTCGCGCGGCTTCTTCTCCGCCCGCTCGGGCACGAACGCGATGTGCGCCTGCACGATGCCGAGGGCGGCGAAGCCCACGAAGCCGGCGGTGAAGCCGAAGTTCACGAGGCGGAGATCGTTCGCGCGCGTCTCCCACTGCTCCGAGAGCTGGTAGAGCCCACCCACCTCGTCGTTCACGCGCCCGCGCGCGTAGCGGTACATCCCGTACGTCACCGCCGTACCCGCGATCGCGCTGACCTGCGCGCCGAGGAAGAGCCAGCCGAGGACCGGCTGATCGTTCTGGAACTGCCCTACCCCGAACGGGAGCGACGCGACGACGCGCGAGTGGCGCACCGTGATCTTCTCCTCCCCCGCCTGCGCCTTCAGCTTCTCGAGCCACGCGCGCTGCGCCTCGCGGTCGGCCTCCTCCTTCGCCTTGCGCTCCGCCGCGAGCCGCGCCGCGTTCTGCTGCGCGGTCTTGATCTGCTCGAGGAGCGACGAGCGCACGTCGATGAACGCGTCGATCGCGGGGCCGGGGAAGCCGAGCGGGTCCGGCTCGAAGGTCGGATCGTCGAGCACGAGCGCCTCGAAGACCTCCTTCGCCGCGTCCGCCTTCCCTTGCTGCAGGAGCGACGCCCCGAGGTACATGCGCGACTGCGAGATGAGCGTGCGCTCCTTCAACCCGCTCTTCGGATCGAGCAGCGCGCGGAGCTTCTCCTCCGCGTCGGCCCAGTTCCGCGCGTTGAACGCGGCGCGCGCCTTCTCGAAGTCCGTGCGCGCGTCGGCCCGCGCGACGCCCACGCTCCCGAGGAGCAGACCGCCGATCAACGCGCCGCGAACGAGGAGCCCTCGCACCGCGGGCAGCATACATCAGACGCTACTTCTTGAAGGAGGCGGTCTGCTTCTTGCCGCTCTTCAGCGTCACGTTCGTCGTCGTGTTCGAGTTCCGATCGAACACGAGGACGTCGTGCGCCGCGCGCCCGCCGAGGAGCTCCACCGAGATCTCCTGCCCCGCCGGGAACGTGCCGAGCTGCGGGTACTCCTTGATCGCGAACATGTGCGTCGGATCGCCTTCGACGACGAGCTTCGCCGCCGGGATCGCGAGCTCGATCGGGAGGTCGACGTTGTTCTCCCCCGCTGGGACGTTGAGCGTCCGCGGCGTGCACGCGTCGTCGCGGCAGCTGAACGCGAGCGAGTGCGCCTTCTCGTCGACGGTGACGGTGCCGTTCGGCACCACCTCGTCCGGCAGCATCTTGCCGTCGATCGCGAGGCGGACGCCGAAGGCCGGGCGCAGCGTCGTGAACGTCACCGTGCGCGTCACCGGCTTCGGCGGCACGAACACGCTCGGCGCCGCCACCGTGCGCGTCGCGACGTTCGTCGGCGTCACCGGCGGCGTGACCGTCGCGCTCCGCGCCGCCGTCGGCCGCTCGGCGACGGACGTGCGCGCCCGCGGCGCCGCGACCGAATTGGAGGCGATCGGCTTCGTCGGATCGCCCGCGACCGGCTCGCTCTTCACCGCCTTCACCACGAAGTACGCGCTCGGCACGAGCACCGCCGCGCCGAGGACGAGCGGCGCGACCTTGCGCACGAGGCGCGCGCGCTCCTCCGAGCGCTGGATGCTCGCGACGACCTTGAGGAGCTGCGGATCGTTCGGCGCGTACGCGAGCGCGCGGTTGTAGTCCGCCGCCGCGCCGACCGCGTCGCTCCGCTTCCGCTCCGCCGCGCCGAGCTTGCAGAGCCGCTCGATGAGCCGCGCGTCGTGCGCCGCGGTCCAGCCCTCGGGATCGTCGAGCCACGCCTCGATCTCCACCCGTGGCGCGCCCATCCCGAGGCGCCCGAGCTCGACGGAGATCGCGTCGCGCATCGCGGCCGCGTCGGCGTAGCGGTCCTCCGGCCTCCGCGCGAGCGCGCGGTCGAGGATCTCGCTCCAGCGCTTGCCGACGACGGGGCGCTCGCGCTCCGCCGCGCCGTAGACGCCGTCGAGCACGCGCCGCAGCACCTGCGCCGGGTTGTTGCCGAGGAACGGCAGGTGACCGACGACGCACTCGTAGAAGAGGACGCCGAGGCCGAAGACGTCGGCGCGCCCGTCGACGTCGCCGCCTTCGATCTGCTCCGGCGCCATGTGCGCGGGCGAGCCGAGGACCTGCCCGGTGGAGGTCACCCCCTGCGCGTCGAGGAGCTTCGCGATGCCGAAGTCGGTGAGCTTCACCGCGACGCGATCGCCCTTCTCCGTGACCTCGCCCGACGGCGGCGCGCCGGAAAGGCGGTGCTCGACGAGCACGTTCTCCGGCTTCACGTCGCGATGGATGACGCCCTGCGCGTGCGCGTGCGCGACGCCGGAGAGGAGCTCCATCACGATCGCGGCGCCGATCTCCGGCGGCAGCGCGGCGTGCTTCTGGAGGAGCTTCCGCAGCGTCGGACCGCGCACGAGCTCGACGACGAGGAACTGCTCGCCCTCGTCCGCGGACGAGACGTCGTAGACCTCGACGATGTTCGGGTGCCGCAGCTTCGCGACCGCCTTCGCCTCGACCCCGAAGCGATGCGCGATCTCGGTGCTCTCGCGGAGGTGGGGATGGAGCACCTTGATCGCGACGTCGCGGCCGAGGCGCGTGTCGCGCGCGCGGTAGACCGTCGCCATGCCGCCGTGGCCGAGCTCCTCGAGCACGTCGTACTTCGCGAGCACGGGCACGCGACTGCTCGAACGGCTCCCGACGCTCGCGATCATCCCCGCGAGAGCATAGCGGTCTTACCCTTTCAGGCCCAACCGCTTCATCCGCGACCGGAACGTGCTCTCGCTCATCCCGAGCGACCGCGCCGCCCTGGATTTGTTGTGATCCGCGCGCGACAGCACCTGGAGCAGGATCTCGCGCTCGAGGTCGTCGAACGTCGTCCCGCCCTCGGGCACCTCGAGCGAGAGCGGCCCCGGCGCGATCGCGTCCACTTCCATCCGCGGGCGTGACATCGGCGGCTCGGAGTCGTGACGCTCGTAGAACGGACCGCTCGGCGGCGCGGCCTCGATCGTGCTCGACACCGGATCGGAGACCGGCAAATACGGCCGCGAGCGCGGCGCGCTCGGCTCGGCCGCGGGGAACCCTGAAATCGGCGTGTGACGCGGCGCGAAGGGGAAGAGGCTCGGGCGCAGGGTCTGCGGGAGGCCGAGGTCGGCGGGCTCGACGTCGCGACCCGCGTGATAGATGACGAGGCGCTCCATCACGTTCCCGAGCTCGCGCACGTTGCCGGGCCATGGATGGGCTTCCAGCGTGCGCCACGCCGCCTCGCCGAGGCGCGGCAGATCGCGGTTCATGCGCTTCGACGACGCCTCGAGGAGGTGCTGCCCGATGACGCGCACGTCCTCCGGGCGCGCGCGGAGCGGGGGCACCTCGATCGGGCACACCGCGAGGCGGTAGTAGAGGTCGAGGCGGAAGAGCCCCTGATGCGCGTCGGCGAGGAGATCGCGGTTCGTCGCCGCGACGATGCGCACGTCGACGCGCTTCGGCTCGCTCGCCCCCACCGGCCAGAACTCGCTCGACTCGAGCGCGCGGAGGAGCAGCGCCTGGAGCGAGAGCGGCGCCTCGCCGATCTCGTCGAGGAACAACGTGCCGCCGTCGGCGAGCTCGAAGAGGCCGCGTCGCGCCGACTGCGCGCCGGTGAACGCGCCCTTCACGTGGCCGAAGAGCTCGCTCGTCATGAGCTCCGGCGGCAGCGCGGCGAGGTTCTGTGCCACGAACCTCGCGCGGCGGCGCGGGCTCCGCTCGTGCACCTCCGCCGCGATGAGCTCCTTGCCGGTGCCGGTCTCGCCGTGGAGCAGCACGCTCGCGTCGGTCCCCGCCACCGCGCCGATCTGCTCCACCACCTTCTTCATCGGCGCCGACGACGCGAGGAGGCGCGCCGGCTCGCGCGCCGGCTCCTCGATCCGGATCCGGCCGACCGAGCTCCGGAGCTCGCCCATCAAGCGCCGGTTCTCCTGCTCGAGGCGGCGGATCTTCGTCGCGCGCTCGATCGCGAGCGCGAGCTGCGCGCGGTCCCACGGCTTCGTGAGGTACGCGAAGAGCCTCCCCTTCGCGTCCGCCGGCGCGTCGTGCTCGACGAGCAAGATGCGCTGCACGTCGGGGAACGCGTCGAAGGCGTCGGGCGGCGCGTCGCTCACGACGACGTCGACGTCCTGCCGCGCGGTGAGGACCTCGAACGCGGTGCGCGTGTCGGCGGAGAGGAGGCACTCGAAGTCGTCCGCGAACACCGCGGCGAAGACCTCGCGCACGTCCTCCGCGCCGTCGACGTAGAGGACGCGAGGCTTCGCTGCCGGCGCCCCCGACCCCATCGGTCAGTCGCTCGACTTCTTCGGGTCGCCGATGCCGTGGCGGCGGAGGTAGCCGCGGACGTGCGCGCGCTCCATCGCGGCGCGCCGGCCGATCTCGCTCACGTTGCCGGAGCACTCGGCGTAGAGCGCGGTGAAGTACTCGCGCTCGAACCGGGCGAGGACCTCGCGCTTCGCGTCCTGGAAGGTGCGGCCGCGCGTGGGCGTCGACTCCTGCGCCGCGACGAGCGGGGCGAGGTGCTGCGCGAGATCGATCGGCCCTTCCTTGCCGAACGCGAGCGCGACCGCGATGACGTTGCGGAGCTCGCGGACGTTGCCTGGCCAGTCGTGGCGCATCAGGCGCTCGAGCGAGTCGTTCGTGATGCGGTTGTAGGCGGTCGGATCGCCGAGGTCGCTGATCATCTTCCGCACGAGCGCGGGGATGTCTTCGAGGCGATCGCGGAGCGCCGGCAGCTCGATGCGGAGCTGCGCGACGCGGAAGTACAAGTCGCTTCGGAACGTGCCGGCGTTGACCTCGCGCACGAGGTCACGGCGCGTCGCCGCGATGACGCGGACGTTGACGGGCTTGTACGTGTTGGAGCCGACCGGCTTGATGCGCTGCTCGGCGAGCGCGCGGAGGAGCTTCGGCTGGACGTCGAGCGGGAGCTCACCGAGCTCGTCGAGGAAGATCGTCCCGCCGTCGGCCTCGACGAAGGGCGAGATGCGCTTGTCGACGGCGCCGGTGAACGATCCGCGCTCGTGACCGAACAGCGCGGACTCGGCGAGGCTCGGCGGGATGGCGCCGCAGTCGACGACGACGAACGGTTTGTTCGAGCGCGCCGACGCGCCGTGGATGGCGGCGGCGACGAGCTCCTTGCCGCACCCGGTCTCGCCGAGGATGAGGACGGTGAGGTCGGTCGGCGCGGCCTTGCGGCAGCGCTCGAAGACGCCGCGCATGCCCTGGCTCATGCCCACGAGCGGGCCGAACTGCGCGACCTCCGGGATGTCGACCTGCTCCGGCGTGGTCGGGCTGAACTCGAGCGTCGAGTCCCCTACGGTGAGCAGCGTGTGCTTGGTGAGGTAGACCTCGCCGACGCGCGTATCGCCGATGAACGTGCCGTTGCGGGACCCGAGGTCTCGCACGCGGACGCCGCGCTCGGTCGCGACCAGCTCGGCATGCACCGCGCTCACCTTCCGGTCGTCGAGGACGAGGTCGCACGCCTCGTTACGACCGATCACCTGGGTCTCCGGCCCGATGTCCAGGTCGGGCTTGTTGGCCTGACCGCGGTTCACTTTCAGTGAGCCGCCACGAACCTCGAGCCGCCCCTTCGTTGCGACAGTGGCATCCACGGATTTGCGTTGTATCACGCTGTCGTCCGCATCCGGCAAGAGGATCTTTCAACGTCGGGGGCTTTGCCCCCGACACCCCCACCCCAGACACGGCCCTCGCGCTTCGCGCTCGGGTTGCTTCGCAACCGCATTCGCGGCCGCTTCTGGGGCCCCGGTCGGGGGGCGGGCGTGGGGATGGGGCTTGCGTGGTGCGGGTGGGGGTCCGTGATTTTTTTTTGGCGTGCACGACGCGCCGGTGGGCTGCGACGCCTTTGGTATGCGGCGTCGCTAGGATCTGCCTTTTCGCTACGCATCGCGGCGGCGTTCGAGCCGAGGCACCCGTTTCGAGCCCACGACCCAGCTTCGCGTCGAGGTCCGCGACGTTACGTGTCGTCGTGGTGGGCGGGGGATCGGGTGGAGGGCACCGCGTACATCTCGACGAGGTAGTCGAGCGATCCCTCTTCGAGCCGATGCGCGCGCACCGCCTCGGCGGCCCAGCGGCGCACGCGCGCGACGAGGAAGCGGTACGCGACGTGGAGGCCGAGGAGGAGCGTGGTCAGGAACGCCGCGACGAACGTGAGGCCGCCGGTGAGCCCGATCACCTTCCCGAAGAGCACGCCGCCTTGCCCGCGATCGGCGACGGTGAGATAGACCGCCCCGGCGGCGACGAGGAGCGCGATCGCGACGACGAACGCGACGGCCCGCCGATGCAACGCGCTCGCGCGCCGCAACAGGTCCGCCTGCACGTCGTCGCCCTCCACGCTGCGACGCTATCGAACCGCCGGCGCGTCGTCGAGGAGCTCACTCCTTTCGCGTTGGCTGGGGATTGGCTAGGCTTCTTGGGCGAGCCTCGGCTCCCATGTATCGCTTCTTTGCTTTGGCAGTCCTTGGTGGTGCGAGCGCGCTGGGCGTGCTCGGCGTTGGTGCGTGCGGGTCGACCGCGCTCGAGCCGACGCCCGGGCCCAACGACGGCGGGCCCAACCTTCGTTGGGACAGCGCGCTCGTCGATCCGGTGGAGGGAGGCGCGCCGCTCGATTCGGCTCCGCCGGTCGAGGCGAGCTGCGAGAAATATTGCGAGCTCGTCACGGAGAACTGCACCGAGGCGAACGCGCAGTACGCGTCGAAGGCCGAGTGCCTCTCCTTCTGCGAGCACCTCCCGCTGCGGGAGCCGAGCCGCGGAGGCGACGAGATCTCGTCGCCGTCCGTTGCTTGCCGCCAGTACTGGGCGGACGCTCCTTCGAAGACGAGCCCGACCTCGTATTGCCTCGCGGCGGGACCGTTCGGCGGCAACACCTGCGGCGATCGCTGCACCGCGTTCTGCACCGCGGTCCTCTCCATCTGCCCCGCCGACGCGCCGAACGCTCCGTACGCGGATCAACCCGAGTGCGCCACCGCCTGCACCGCCTTCGCGTTCCGCGACGCCGGCAACGACGGCGGCGGCGAAAGCCCCGGCGGCCCAGCCGAAGGCGACACCCTCAACTGCCGCCTGCACCACCTCCGCGCCGCGCTCTCCCAACCTGCAAAGTGCAAGGATGTGCGCCGCGAGAGCCCGACCTGCAAAGACTGAGCTGACGGGCTTCCCAAGTGGCCGCCGCTCACTCCTCCTCGTCGTCCCCGAAGAGGACGCCGACCGCGATCTCGATCGTCTCGAACGGCTCCGCCCGCACGCGGTCGCCGCGTTCCGCGGCCAGCACTTCGATGTACCCGTCCGGCCCCCAGCGATAGACGAGCAGCGTCTCCGCGACGGGGTCGACGATCCAGTAGTGAGCCAGCCGGTGGTGATGGTAGACGCGCTTCTTCTTGACGAGATCGTTGCGTCGATTGGTCGAGAGGACCTCGCAGATCCAGTCCGGCACCACACGGACCGGGACCTCGGTCGGGAGCGTGGGGAGACGCTCTCGCCGCCAGCCGACGTTGTCGGGTCGAAAGGTATTCTTCGGGTCGAAATAGACCTCGACCTCCGAGGCGAACCACCACCCACCGGGACGCTCGGGCGGACCGCCCGGACGGCGATCGAACGGGCCGAGGCTCCGCCCAAGGCGCGTCTGCACGCCTCCGTGGCGGGCGGTCGCGGCCTCTTTCTCGCCAAGCTCGCCGTCGACCAGCTCATGGTGCCGCCGCTCCTCGGGGACCGCGAGGAGATCGGCCAGCGTCGCTGCGCCTGGCGACTTCCGGCTGACAGCGCTCATCACTCCTACCGTACCACGGCGTTCCACATCTTCGGCCTCGGCCACACGTCCGAGACGGGCGTCGGTCTACTTCGGAAGACGGGATACGTGACCGTCGTTCGGCGAGGCCCAGTACACGTGAGTCGCCGTGACGGCGACGAGGCGCGCCGACACGTTGGCAGGTAGAGCCGCATCCTGCGCGAGCACGAGCGGCGTTCCCCCCGTCACCGGCGCGCGCTCGAGTCGGCCGCTGTCGCCGTCGATCCAGTAGAGAAAGCCCTGATCGCGGACGAGCGAGCGCGGTCGCCGGCGCTCCGTCACCAGCGTCGTGACGCCTCCGCCGTTCTTGTCGGATTTCCGAATTTCGGTCGCCGTCGTCCAGTAGAGCGACGTGGCGTCCGTCGCGATCGAGTGGAGGCCGTCCTGGCCGTTCACGATCGCCGCGGCGCCGCCGCCGGGGGAGCCTTCATGATCGTCCGCGCGGCGCGATCGACCCAGTACAGGTCGTCGTCGTCCAGCGCGAGGCCGAAGGGATCGCCGTTCGTTGTCGAGATCGTGCCGGCGGACGTGAGGTTGTGGTTGTTGCGGCGGACGTCGCCCGAGTCACGGCTGTAGAAGAGCTGGGTCGAGCTCGCGACGATGTCGCGTATGCGCTCCGTCATCGCCGAGCCGCCCGAGCCGGCGCTCAGGTGGTAGTAGGCGAGCGTGTCGTTCGTGCCCACGACGAGCCGCGACGCCGTGAGCGTCAGCGCACTTCCGTTGCTCGAGGAGCCCGGCATGTCGGAGCCGCGCAGCCGGAGAGGCTGAAGCGCTGAACGACGCCGGGGTTCGCGATGAAGACGTCGCTTCCGACCGCGATCGCGCGCGGCTCCGTCAGCGTGGCGACCGGCTCTCGGTTGCACAGACCGCCCGTACACCCGCGGCCTCCGCACGAGTGCCCGCACGCGCCGCAGTTGTTCTCCGACGTAAGGATGTCGCCGCACTCCGAGACCGGCGGGGGCTCGATCGTCGCATCGCCCGCGCCGGCTGCATCCGAGACGTCCGCGGCGGGCAGCGTCGCGCCGGGGTCCTCCGGTGTCGGTGTCGGCGCGCCGTCGAGCGTGGGACCCGCGCCCACGACGTCGAGCCCGCACGCGAACAGCGCAACGAGCGGGAGCAAGCGAGCCCCCCCGGCTGCGCGACGCATTCGAGCCAAAGTGTATCACTGCCCGGAGCGCGCCTCGCACGGTCGTCGAGCGGCCGCACGCCATGCCGCCCGCAACGCGCGACCCGCCCGATGCGATGCGCGCTGACGCGGCTGCACTCTAGGCCCATGGCGACGTTCTACTTAGGCCTCTGCACGAGGCGCCTGCCTTTCGTGGCGACGTCGGTACAGGGCGCTGCGAGGTTGTGCCGTTCGCAATGCCTTGCGGCCGCATCGCGCCATAGTGCCCACCCCGCGCTCCCCAGCCCGCCTGCCGCCCACCGCCAGCGGCTGGTCGCTGTGCGTCCGGCACGACACGGGGTCCGCACCATCGCGGATTGAGTGTCAGCGTGAACGCACCGTGCTGGGTGCGGGCAGCGTCGGCGACGCATCGAGGGAGCCACGCTGGCGTAGATCGGCTAGCGACAATGCCGTTCGGATAGGCGCTCCGGAGCCGGGTCCGTTTCCGGCGCCGTGAGCCGGGGGAATCCGATGACCGAGTCCGGATCCGTGATTCGGGTCGACCGGATGCCGGAACTGACCAAACGCTTCGTCGGAGGTAGCCGGATCCCGCAGGTCGGAGCACTAAGCCGTGCATCTAACCCAGCAACTTCAGGAGACTCTAGGTCAGCCCTGGACACCCTTCAGGGCCCGCCGCTACGCTGAGAGCTCAATTGCAACCACCGTCGCCGCAACAAAGGCCCTGAGGCGTCGGTTCGTCGCTGCAACCGAAGAAGGTTCGGACGAGGCATACCTCGCCTGCCGCGCAGTCGTCTGTGGTTTGGCAAGTACGGTGACAACGACCGTCACCAGCAACCCCTTGGTACGATCCCCCACTTCCGTCGTTGCACAAAGCGCCGTGAGCGGTCGTGCCGCAGCTCACTTGTGTGTAACAAGCCTCGTTGCTCGCACAATTGAAGTAGCAGCTTGAGGACTCGACCGAAGCGCATGAGCCATCACCTGGGCCAGCGTCGGTCGCTCCTCCATCCGCGTGGCTAGCGTCGGCACCTCCGCCGTCGTCTTTTTCCGGCTCGACGCTGCCGGAGGCATCCTTTTCCGGCATGACGCTACCGCTCACCCCCGCATCCTTATCCTGATCCCCGGCCCCAACGACGAGGTGGGACGCAGTCGCACACGAGACCGCAACGAACGCCAACGCACCAAAGCCGAGCCACCTCATTGCGTTCACGAGCCCTCCGATGTCGTCTCGTTGATGCGGTTGCGACTAGGGTCGAAGCACCTTA
>JAHBWE010000025.1 GCA_019637155.1 Labilithrix sp.
AGGCCGCATGACCGACTCGGGTTTGCCCGATAGGGCGAAACCCGAGTCTGAGTCGCGCGATCCGGCGCGAGGCCTCGGGGGATGGATGGTTTGGGATCTTCCGTGGAAAGTGGATGGATCTGTGCTGAATCATTGATGATTTAAGGGTGCGAGGGCGGCGGCGCGGTGGTACGTGCGCGCACATGACGAACCGGCTCGGTCTCGCGCTCGTTGGGTCCATCCTCGTGGCGGCTGCGGTCAGCGCGTGCAGCACGGACGTCGACGAACGCACCGACGTCGCCGAGAACGCGGTCGGCGGCGACTGCGGCGGGGCGGGGCAGGCGTGCTGCGCGACGGGGCCGCGGTGCGAGGGCGAGCTCGGGTGCTCGGGCGGCGTCTGCGCGGACATCGACGCGGACATGGTCGCGTACACCGAGTACTGCAAGGAGCAGCTCGGGTTCGCGAACCCGCGCGTGAAGATGGCGTACATGAGCTGCTTCGACGCGGCGGCGGCGGACGGGTCGCGCGTCGCGACGGGGCGGCAGGCGCTGCTCACGCTCTCGCGGCGCGACGCGGACGGGAACGTCACGAAGCACGACCTCGCGACGGAGCCGGAGACGTGGGACCGGATGTTCGGCGGCGGCGGGCACACGTCGGAGGGTTGCGACAACCCGAACTACCTCCAGAGCCGCTGCGACCCCTACTACCGGCTCAACGTCTTCAAGCCCGATCCGGGGAACAACGACATCACGGCGGCGATCCACTGCCGGTCCGACGGATCGAAGCCGACCGGGAGCGTGCTCGCCGACGCGCGGCGGCGCGCGTACGAAGAGGCGCCGGCGTCGATGAGCGCGTCGGAGCGCGAGCGGCTCTTCGATCTGTGGAACGACTCGAACGAGGTCGTCCTCACGATGACGAACACGCGCACCGGCAAGGCGTGCTTCTTCCACGCGAAGAGCCCGTACTTCGGGAGCCACTTCCCCGCGCCGGACGACGAGACGGACCTCACCCAGCCCGGCGCCGCGAGCGCGGTGTGGGACGAGCTGCCGGTCACGCCGCCGTTCTCGGAGAGCGACTCGCTCCACCGCTCGGAGTGGCTCCGCAACGGCAAGAACGCGTGGCAGCGCCCCGACTACATGCGCTGCGTCGGCTGCCACGACTCCGGGCCGTTCATGCATGATCCGTTCATCGACTCGACGAACATCGACGGCGTCGACTACCTCCCGCGCGATCGCGCGAACCGCCCGTACCTCCCGCTCGGATGGCAGGGGCGCAACCCGAAGAAGTTCCTCAAGACGGGGCCGGTGCGCGAGCCCTCCGGCGAGCTCGGCGTCCAGAAGTGCACGATGTGCCATCAGATGGGGACCGACAGCCAGTGCGGGAATTGGTTCGATCGCGCGGTCGGCTGGAGCTTCCCGTGGAGCTCGTCGGAGGAGTCGAAGCGCGACGAGGCGCTGAAGCGCTACATGCCGTTCGAGCACGGCTTCGAGGACACCGCCGGCTTCTACGCCGAGTACGGCGCGAGCATCGACGCGATGAAGTGCTGCTGCGAGCACCAGAATTGGCGCGGCTGCAAGACGGTGCCCGCCGCGACGCCGATGGCGGCCGGCACCGAAGGCACCGACGCGCGATCGTGCACCGAGTCGACGTGCGGCGCCTGGAACCAGGACTGCTGCAACGGCACGAGCTGCAACCACTCGGGCCTGACGTGCCGCGCCGGCACGTGCAAGTTCAAGGACGAGTAGGCGCAGGGCGGCGGTTCGTGCGCGTCTCGCGCACGCAGATGCCGGCGCAGTCGTCGTCGCGCTCGCGGCTGCACGCGCCGGGGCGCGGATCGTCGGCGCAGACCATGCCCTCGGGGCACGCCCAGCCGGAGTAGCCTTCGCAGCGCGCGATCGTCACGCACACGCCGGTGCAGTCGAGGGCGTTCGCGGCCTTGCACGCGCCGGGACGCGGGTCGTCGGCGCAGACCATGTCCTCCGGGCACTGCCAGCCCGCGATGCCGTCGCAGCGCGTGAGCATCGACGAGCTCGCGCGGTTGCTACTGCACGTGACCCACTTCGAGGTGCGGCTTCGATGGATGTCGCAGCCCTCGGCGCAGCCGAGCGAGTCGCAGGCGTCCTTCGCGTGCGCGAAACACTTCTCGTTCGCCTTGAGCTCCTCCGGCGCGCAGTCGACGGGGCCGTCGACGTTGCGCGGATCGACGGGGGCCTTGGGATAGGCCTTCGTGCATGCGACGAGGGAGAGGAAGCCAAGGACGAAGAGCGAAGCGGTGCGGTTCATGCCGCGACGAACGGGAGCGCGCCGGCGGCGGTTACACGCGCGCGCGTGCTTTCAGATTCCGCCGTGCATCGTCGCGCCGCCGACCACCGTCGCGCGCACGCGGGTGCCGCGTTCATCCATGATGCGCACGTCGGCGTTCTCGAGGCGGATGGCGGTCACGGTTCGTCGCTCAGTCGCTCACGAGGGGCGCGATGCGGGAGCGATCGGGGACGATGCCGAAGCGCGCGAGGGGGGCGAGGACGTCGTCCTCGATCGCGCGGCGGGCGCGCTCTTTGTAGAGGGAGGACTCGGTCCACCCGAGCTCGCGGATGTGCTCGAGGCGGTAGCCTTCGGTCGTGAGGCCGTCGGTGACGCGGCTCTGGAGCCTTTGCCAGAGCGGCGCGAGGCTCGCGATCGTGTCGACGGTGACGCCGGCGAGGCGGGCGCGCTCGGCGTCGTCGAGGCGGTCCTCCGCCCACGCGAGCCAGAGGAAGCCGAGGCGGCCGTGCGGCGCTTCGTCCTTCACGATACGCTCGAGGACGGCCTTCGTGAGCGGGTGCGTCGCGGAGCCGAACGCGCTCGCGAGCATCGGCAGGCTGAACGCCTCCGCCACGCAGCAGACGTGGACGACGAGCTGGTTCGCGCGCTGGAGCGGGGAGAGCGCGGGGTCGGGGCGCGCGTGGAGGTTCGTGAAGTCGATCGTGTACGGGGCGCCGCCGCCGAGCTCCATCGCGATGCGGCTCGTGAGCTCGACGTGGAGGATCTCGTCCGCGATGAAGTCGCTCGCCATGCCGACGAGGTCGATCGGCGCCTTCGCCTCGAGCATCGCGCCGATCAGATCGGCGAACGCGGACGCGGTGCAGTACTCGTTGTACGCGGCCTCGGTCCACGAGATGCGGGAGCGATCGACGAGCGCGGCGGGGTAGCGGCTCGGGTCGAGCGTGCCCCACGGCATCTCCTCGACGCCGGGGCGCACCTTGCGGAAGTGGTGCTCCGCGACGCCGCCCAGCCACTCGAGATCGAACGGCTCGCGCGTCACTTCTTGGTCGGCGGCGGGAGGGGCGCCTCGGCGTCGTAGTGGACGCCCTTCGGGTTCGCGGGCGGCGGCGGTGGGGGTGGCGTGGGCGTGGGCGTGGGCGCCGCGTCTTGCTCGTACGCGATCGATCCTTTTGGGTTGCCCGGCGGCGGAGGTGGCGGAGCGTCCTCCTTCTTGCAGGCGGTGATGAGGCCGGCGGTCGTCAGCGCTTTCGTGATGAGGAGGAATTTCCGCGGGCGCATGACGCCGAGCGTACGCGGCTCACCAGCGCGTGTCGCGGAGGAACAGCTCGCCGTCGAGTGTCTCGGCGAAGGACGGCGCGCTGCCGGCGGCGACGAAGCGGGTGACGGCGCCGAGCACCTCGGGCGCGCGGAGGATCGCGTTGTGTCCGAGCCCGCTCGTCTCGAGGTACATCCCGAACGGCGCGGCGTCGGCGAGGGCACGTCCGGTCGCGGGGGTGACGACGGTGTCGTCTTTGTCGTGCACGACGAGGAGCGGCGCGTAGAGCTTCGTCGCGTCGTGGAGGGCGTCGAGGTCGGCGATGCGGAGCCCGTACCGCTGCTCGACGCGGGCGACCATCGCGTCGCGCACGCCGTCGTCGAGGCGGAGGACCTTCGAGAAGGTCTGCACGAACTTCGCGGGGGTGCGCGGCGGCGCGATGAGCGCGAACCGCTCCGCCTCGAGGCCGAACCGCGTCGCGAGGAGCGCGGCGGCGCCGCCGACGGAGTGACCGATCACGGCGTGGATCGGACCGAGCTGCTTCGCGACCGCGGCGACGGCGTGGGCGTGATCGACGACGGACGCGCGGGGGAGGGGAGCGTCGCCGTGTCCGGGCGCGTCGAAGGTGACGACGCGCAGGCCCTCCGCGAGCAGGGGCGGCACGAAGGCGGCGAGCTGCGAGCCGCGGCCTTCCCACCCGTGGACGAGGAGCACGGTCTTGGGCGTGTCGAAGAGCCGCGCGCGCGGGGCGCCGGCGGGGCGCCAGGTCCAGGCGGGGAGCCAGCCGCCCTCGACGTCGACGCGGGCACGGCGCGCGCCGGCGAGCGCGGTCTTCTCCCAGAACGGTCGTTCGTGCCGCCGCGCGGTGAGGAAGAGGCGCTCCGCCCACATCGCAGCAAGGCTCGGGGCGTGGGGCGACAGCCACCGCAGGCCTGCGCGGGTGGCCTCCAAGCTCCGATTCTTAGAACGAACGATCGTGCTATTTTTAGACGTGGCGGAACCGCTCATGAGGCTTCTCCTGTTCGTGTCCGATGCCGGTGTCAGCGTTTGGTTGCGCGCGCGTCGGCGAGGACGCGATCGAACGACGCGCGCGCGCGTCTCTCCGCCGTCGTCGGGTCGACGATGCGGCGGAGGAAGTGGTAGCCGTAGGCGATCGAGAACAGCTCGTGGGCGAGCTGCTCGCAGTCGAGGTCCTTGCGGAAGTGCTTCTCTTCGATCGCGATGCGGGCGGCGCCGGCGAGGGTGCCGAGCCAGTCCTTCTGCGCCGACACGAGGAGGTCGTGCGCGGGGCCGGGCCGATCGTCGAGCTCGACGCTGGCCATCAGGAGCACGCATCCGCCGGGCAAGAAGTCCTGCTTCGACCACGCGAGCCAGAGGTCGACGAGCGCGCGGAGCCGCGGCTCCCCGCGCGGCTTCTTCAGCGCGGGCACGACGACGAGGGAGACGAACCGCTCCACCGCGGCCTCGAGGACGGCGACCTGCAGGTTCTCTTTGGACGAGAAGTGCGCGAAGAGCCCGCTCTTCGACATGCCCACCTGCTCGGCGAGCTTGCCGATCGTCAGCCCTTCGAGCCCGAGCGTGCTCGCGAGGGTGATCGCCGTGTCCAGCACGGCGGTCCGCGTCTCGGCTCCTTTCGTCACTCCGCTCAAATTAGAACGGTCGTTCTATTTGTCAAGCGGCGACGCCGCGCGACTTCCCGCGAAGAATGGTTTGACGGGGGGGCCTGGGGCACGCTATTGAGCTTGGCCTCTCCGATTGGGCGGGTAGCTCAGCGGCAGAGCGCTGGCCTTACATGCCGGATGTCGCAGGTTCAAACCCTGTCCCGCCTACCCTGAATCACGCACGCACGAAGAACGAAGCATCACATCTGGGGCGGTAGTTAAGTCGGTTATAACGCCGGCCTGTCACGCCGGAGGCCGCGGGTTCGAGTCCCGTCCGCCCCGCTGGTTTTTCCCAGCAATTGGCCATGTTTCACCCGAGTTTTGGCTTTCCTGGCCAAAACCCGGGTGAAGCACTTTTGTGGCTCCGAAAAGGGGCGTCGGCAGGGGCGGGAAGACGTCTCCGAAGCCGTCGCGGAGGATCTCCGCCTCGCGGATGTACTCCTGCGTGATCTCGAAATCCTCGTGCCTGGCGCGCGCGCTGATCTTCAGCGGCTCGTCACCTCGGATCGCCATCCACGTGATCCCGGTCGCGCGGAGATCGTGCCACGTGATGCCCTTCGTCGTCTCCGTCGTCGTGTGAAGCTCGCGGCGCTCGACGCCGGCTTTCTTCAGCCAGCGCTTCAAGCCGCGGCTCATGTCGCGCTCGCTCGGCATCTCGCACACGATGCCTTCGCCCTTCGCCTCCCGGTGCATCCCGCTTCGCGAGCGCTACGCTGCGGTTTGACATAAGAACACTACGCGGCGCCGCAAGACGGACAGGACCTCGAAGGAGCACGCTCACGACTTCGATGTGAAGCGCCCCCGCATCAGAGCCGCTTCGCCACCAGGAGCGCCTCCCAGCCCCGAACGACGATACCGCCGGGCCCCCGCTCGCTTTCGAACGCCGTCGCAAGATCTCGGCGAAGCGAGGCGCGCAGGTCCTCAGGGACGATGCAGAAGAAGTTGCCAAACGAGCTGGCCTCTACGAAATCGAGCACGGCCTCGCCGCTCGCGTGCTCGCTCGCGCGGTAGGTGACGTGAAGCTCGACCAACTCGAGCCCACTTTCGAGGACCAAGAGCACGAGGTCGGTTGACGTGCAAGCGCGCGTGCCACCAGTGAGTGCGGAGAGGTCTGCGCGTCCGGCGTAAGGCGCTCGCTCTAGCAAGGGGCGCAGCATTCGAGAGATGGTGCCCGCGCCGGAGAGTTCCTGAGGATTGGTCGTCACTCCCACGCGCCCACCCGGTCGCAAGACGCGGCGAATCTCCGCGAGCGCCTTTGCCTTGTCCGACAGCCAATGAAAGACAGAAGCCATGACGACGGTGTCCATGCTCGCGTCGCAGAAGGCGCCGAGATCTTCCGCCTGCCCGATTTCGAAGCCTGCTGTGCCGCCACCGTGCGCGCGCGCTATGCCGATCCGCTCCTCGAGCGGGTCAATCCCCACGACGCTAGCTGTCGAGTCGAGACGTTCTCCGATCCACCGCGTCAAACGTCCGGTCCCGCAACCAATATCCAGGACGCGGATGCCATCGCCGAGCCCGAGCCGCTCGACGAGACTCTTGCCTCCTTCGAACTGGAGATCGCTCAGCCGATCGTACGTTTCCGCGAGATGCCGACTGTCGTGCGCGAAAGAGATCGTCATGCCTCTCCAGACGGCGCTTGTTGGATGCGCGCGAGGGAGCGCGTTATCAGGAGCGACCAAGCCGCGAGCCCGAGACCAAATGCGCCCGCATCGACCGCGTTTCTTGGCTCGAAGTCTCCCACCCGCATGAGCAACGCGTACGCGACACCGAGATTGCCGAGCCCATAGAGGACGTTCACGCCCGAAGACGATTGCCCGCGGAACGGTGGCGAAGCGAAGGGCGTCGGAAACGTGCGTCCAAGGACACCCGAGACGAAATGAGGAACGAAGTTTGCCGAGAAGGCGCCCGAGAAAGAGTGAGCAACGAGGTGAAACCAGGCCATGCAACCTCCTAGAAGGCAACTTGCAGTTGCCTTCTGAAACTACCGCAGCCAGGCAAGATGGCAACTCGTTCTTGCCATCCGGTCGACGTGCTATCCTGGCCGACTTGACCGAGCGGATCGAGACGCGTCGAACGAGGGGCGTCCTTGGCGGGCGCAGCGAACGCGTCGTGAGGCAAGCGCTCCTAGCCACCGTCGCGGAGCTGGCCGATTCAGGTTACCGGGCATTCCGGATCGATGTCGTGAGCGCGGCGGCCGGACTCAACAAGACGACGATCTACCGGCGTTGGCCGAGCAAGGCGGTGCTCGTAGCGGCCGCCGTCGAGTGGATGCGTAGGTTCGTGCATGACGTGCCGTTGCCCGATACGGGCTCGCTCGAGCGTGACTTGGTCGAGGCCTTCCGGCGCAAAGAGGGCTTCAAGGATCGCGTTGAGGGAAAAGCTTGGGCACGGCTGCTAGCAGAGAAGAATGATCCGGAGGTCAGCGTCGCCATCGACGCCGCCGTCAAAGAGCGCAGCGCCGATTGGTATGCGATGGTCACGCGAGCGATCGCACGCGGCGAACTTCCGAAGGGTACTGACCCGCGCCTACTCCTGAGGATGCTCTCGGCAGTCATCGAAGCCTGGAACGCGCCTGCGTCGGGCCAGCTGAAGAGCGACTTGCTTGAAGTGGCCGTGCGCACCATTGTCGCTGGCGCGCGCTCGGGTTCGCTCGTTCGTTCGGGTGCGCCACGCCAACGAAGAAAGTAAGGCGCGAGTCGATCCGGCTTGCGAATGAAGACATATCGCGGTGGTTCTACATCACGCGATCATCGAGC
Organism: Labilithrix sp.; assembly: GCA_019637155.1. Taxonomy (NCBI): domain Bacteria; kingdom Pseudomonadati; phylum Myxococcota; order Polyangiales; family Labilitrichaceae; genus Labilithrix; species Labilithrix sp. Next base: position 7,914 of record JAHBWE010000025.1, read on the forward strand.
CTTCCAGGCGTCGCTCGTCCAGCGTTCCTGAGCCGCTTTCGCTATCGCGATGGCATCGTGCGCTTCGTCGCGCTCACGCGCGTCAGCATGCACGCGATTGCGGCGTTTCAACTCCGCGTAGCGTGCGTCGAATTCCGGATCGCTGTCGTCGTCCGCGTCGGCGCGACCGTCGTGCGCGGCGCGGATCTCACGCGCGCGCTCCGCGTCGGAGGCGAGGCGAAGCGGGCCGCGGCCCTGTTCGGCATCGAGGCGAGCGGCGGCGGCGGCGACCTCCGTGGGCGTCTGCCATACATCGTGGTCGGTGAATGCCTTCTGCTTCTTCTTTGCGTTCTCGATCATGGTCGTGTCCTCCGAATCGGCGCGCGCACGCGCCTTGGTTTCGCAATTCCTGCACGCGCCCTTGTCGTCCGTTGACCTGCCGCACACGGTGCACAACGAAAAGAAGCGCGTCGTGGGGGCGCTCGCCGCGGGGTCGAAACGGTGTTGGTCTGGGGCGTCATGCGGGGTCTCCGAGGTCGAGAGCGCGGGATACGGTTGCCTCGGGGGTAAGAACGGCGGCCGCTGGGTCGGCCCCGTAAGTCGGGTTGGCGGTCGCGGCCGCGACGGTTTCGCTGGACGCGGGACCGAAACGCTCCGCGGAACGCCGGAGATCGCGGGCGATCGAGGGCGGGGCGACGGGTGCCGGACCCGACGACCCTCCGCCGTGACCGCGGATGCCCTCCGAGACGTCGACGGCGCGCATGCGATCGAGGGCGAGGGCGGCGAGCCGGAACACGATCGGCGCGGGCTGCATCTCGGCATCGATGCGGACGACGACGGCATCAGGCCCGGCGCACGCGACGACGACGCCGGCATGTCCCGCGTGCGGCGAGGACACGTCGACGATCACGACCGGCGAGCCCGGCACCATGGGGGACACGGTGTCCGGCGTTCCGGGCGAGGTGGGCGGCGGGCCGGGGACCCTGCTTCCGGCGCTCATTCGGCAGCCTCCCGCGGCTTCCAACCCGGCAAGTCCGCGAACAGGTCGTCTTCGTCGTCGTCGCTCTGCCCGCTCTTCCACTCGCGGAACTTCTCCGGGTGGAAGCTGCGGTGATACTTCGGGTCGGTATTCTTCTCGGCCAGCTCGGCCACCCACGCGGCAACGTCGCTGCACATGGCGGCGACGGTGGGGTTGGTCGTGCGGTGGAAGGGAAGGTAGAGGCGATCGAGCGTGTCCGCGAGCATCGCGCGAGGGTCGTCGCGCGCCGTGGTCAGCGGGAACGCATATGGCTTGCCCTTCGTCTTCGTGATCGTGTGCTCGTAGGCCTGCACGGCGTAGTTCAACGCACCGGACGAACCAGCGAAGCCGACGGAGCCGAACGAAGAATCTCCGCCGCCACCGGCGGAGCCCACGCGCGTGCCAGCGCGCTCCTGATGGGGGGCTGTTTTTGTTGCTGCCGCTGCTCCTGTTTCTGTTCCTGATCCTGTTCCTGAATCGGGACCCCTTCGGCGTTCGAGCTGCGCCATGAGCCGGTCCGCCAGCGCCCACCTCTCCGCCGCGATCGCTCTATCGATCGTGGACGCGAGCTTGGCCACCGCTTCCCCCGGGAGGTCGTGCGTCGGGCGCGGGAGCACCCCTTCCTCGTCGTCGTCGTCTTCATTCTCGACCTCTTCGGCAGCGGCGGCGGCGATATCGGCGAAGAGGTCGTGACTCGCGCCGTCGTCGTTCGTAGCGATCGTGGGCTGCTCGACGGTTTCGGATCTGCCCGTTCGCGCCGCGTCCGATTCGGTCGGGGCGACGTCAGAAGCGATCGCTGGTTCGCTCGAGTCGTTCGCCGAAACAGCCGCCGTTTCCTCGTCAATTTCCGTCGGAAAGCCAGGGTTCGAGTCCCGTCCGCCCCGCAATAGTTACGAGAAGTTAGAGCAGCGATAGACAGGGGTCGAAGCGGTGACAGCTTCGGCCCCTTTTTTATGCTTGGGGCAGGGACCCGAAGCCCTCGCGTATCGCTTCCGCCTCGCGGACCTACTCGAAGCGCTCGTGACCGGCGCGCTGCATGATGCGGAGCGGCTCGTTGTCTCGAACGGCCATCCACGTGAGCCCGGTCGCGCGGAGATCATGCCCACGTGATCGCCCTTCGTCGTGGCGGTCGTCTCGTGGAGCTCGGCGCGGTCCACGCCCGCCTTCTTGAGCCAGCGACGGAGCCCGCGTGCCATGTCGCGTTCGCTCGGGAGCTTCCCGAGGAGAATCGCTCGAAGCAGCGATGAGCTGCTCCATGACTGCGCTGAACGAAGTGCCGACAGTCCAGTGCTCTCCGCGTCCTTTCGACCCGTTGGGGTCGCCACTTTCGCATCGGAAAAGACAGGGGCCGTTCGTTGCCACGGGCGGATGCGGGATGGGGGAGCCGCAGGGGTCGGGTTCTGTGGTAATGGGGTTTGGCGCGCTTGCCCCGTTGTCCCCCACCCACGATGTCTTCCTGCAGCGCATGACGATCGACTATCGCGAGTCTCGTGAGCTACCGCGCGAGGCCGTGCTCGCCCTCTATCGGGAGAACGATTGGTCCGCCGCAACCAAGCCTGACGCGCTGCTCGCGGCGCTCTCGGCGTCCCACGCCCTCGTCACGGCGTGGGAGGGAGTGCGCCTCATCGGCCTGGGAAACGCGATCTCGGACGGTCACCTCGTTGTCTACTATCCGCATCTCCTCGTCCTGCCAGCCTACCAAGGCCGCGGCATTGGCCGAGCACTCATGCAGCGGCTCATGGCCCGCTACGCAGGGTTCCACATGCAGATGTTGACGGCGGACGGCCGCGCGATCCCGTTCTACGAGAAGTGCGGGTTCGTGCGCGCAGGCCAGACGGAGCCCATGTGGATCTACGCCGGTAGCGACCACTGACGTTGTCGTCGCTCCGCGCGGACTGGAGCGTCGTCGCCGGAAGCGCCATCGTCGCGCTGATGCTCGTGAAGGAGGTGAAGGGACTCGATCCTACGAACGCTTCGGCTCGAGACACGCGAAGCGATGGCAGGACGTCGAAATCGACCGCGTTCGGCAATGGGATGTGTCCTCTCGTGAAACCGCCGCCGCTCTCGTCGCTATTGGCGACCTTCCGCTCGGTCTTCATCGCGCATCTCCTCGCGCACGAGACGAGCGGCGGCGACGCCTGCATCGACGCGCTCCACGTCGCGGTGGCTCGATGCGAAAGCGCGCCATGTCACGTTCGGCATCAGGTTCGGCTCGATGTTGAAACCGACGCGTGCGCTTCGTCGTACCATGCGGGGATGGCACAAACGTGGAACGAAGCACCGACGAAGGCTGACATCAAAGCGCGCATCGACGCGTTTCTCCGCGCGTTCTCCGGCGGTGATTTCGCGACGGCGTTCGATCATTGTCCGCCGGTAGTGTGGACCGAGGGGGAGGGCATGAAGCTCCGCACCGACCTCAGCGGCGAGGCGCTCGGCGAGCACCTGTCGCACGCGATGTTCTCGTCCATCGACGGCCAGCATGCCGTGCGCGACGACCTCGGCGGCGCCAAGGCGGACGATCCCGCCACCTGGTGCAAGCTCGTGACGCCGCCCGGCGACGTCGGCTTCGACATGTCGCTCGACTTCCCGAACGACAGCGGCGAAGAGTACGACGACGTGCCGGACGACACGCGCGCGAGCGGAGACGGCGAGGTGCTGGCCAACGTGCACCTCAAGGGCGAGAGCACGGACATCACCGGCCGCTACACGCTCATGACGAAGGACGGCGTCTGGACGCTCGCCTTCTCAAACTTCGACGTCATGTAGCGTAGAGGCGCGGGAGGAGCTGATAGAAGGAGGGGAGTGAAAGCTCCGCTCCTTCTATGGCTCGCGCTCGTGGTGGCGTGTGGTGGGGCCCCGTCCGCGAACCCGGCCTCGGCCGGCGCCGAAGCGACCTCCGGAGCCGCCGAGCCGGAGGCGCGCGACGCGACGGCCGAGCCGCTCGATCGATGGGTCAAGCTCGGCGAGCGGGTCCTCGCGGAGGACGGGAAGCACGACTCCGTCTACGCGAGCGCCGATCAGGGGAGCTTCACGTCGGTGCGGTTCGTGATCAAGTTCGGCAAGCTCGAGCTGAACAAGGTCACGATCAAGTTCGACGACGGGACGACCTTCACCTCCGCGCGCCGCATCCCCTTCGGAGAAGGGGTGACCTCACGCGCGATCGACCTCCCCGGCGACAAGCGCGCGATCCGTCAGATCGACTTCGACTACGGCGGCGTGCGCGCAGGTCGGTCGACGCAGCTCGAGGTCTGGGCGCAGTAGCGCGCAGGGCGAGCGGGCTGCCGTCAGCTGCAGCAGCACGTCGAGATCGCGCCCTGGTGGGCGACGCACCGCTACGGCCAGGCGGTGTCGTTCGGTGGGCCACGCTTGCGCGAATTGCCAGGTGTCGGGATCGTCGTCGATCGAGGGATCGAAGCTGATCGTCGGCGGGTGCGGTGGTCGCAGCGTGAACGCGAACGCATCGAGGGGAAGCGCGAGGCCGAGACCACGGGCCTTGATGTACGCCTCCTTCAGCGTCCAATAGTCGAAGAACACGCGCGCTCGCTCGGCCTCGTCTCGACGCTGGAGATCCGCCACTTCCCGCGCGGCGAAGAACCGATGCGCGAGGCCGTAGGTGCGCCGCGGCTCCACGCGCTCGACGTCGACGCCGACGTCCAGCGTGCCGGTGATGGCGCAGACGACGAGGTCGTCGGCGTGCGAGACGTTGAAGCCGATGGGCGTCCGCACGGACGAGGCCAGCTCGGGCCGGCCGTAGGGGTTGGTCACGAGCGGCAGCTCGCGCGGGTCTCCGCCGAGGAGGCGCGAGAGCTGGAGGCGAACGAGCGCGCGACCGATGACGAAGCGCTCCTTGTCGGCGTCGAGGTGGAGACGGCCTTCTCGCGCCACCTCGTCGTCGCTGAGCAGTCGCCGGTAGCGTTCGAGCTCGGCGCGCACTCCGGGATCGTCCCGCCGAACGAGGAGCACGCGCACGACGCGTTCGAGGTCGCTCATCCCTTGAGCTTGTAGGTCGTGGTCAGCGACGTGATCGCCTCCTTCGCGCGCTTCGAGACCTCCTTGTTCGGGTGGTTCTCGTACTTGCGCATCAGCTTCAACGTCTTTTCGTCGCGCCGCTGGTAGTAGATGTTGAAGAGCGCGGCGCCGCGGGTGGCGTCGTCGGCGCCGGCGTCGTTGGCCACCTTCTCGAGGAACGCGTACACGCGCTCGCACTGCTCGTCGTCCGCCGCCCGCTTCGTCACCCCGGCCACGAGCTGGGCGCACGGCTCGCGCAGGACCATCGCGAACGGGTTCTTGAACGCCTTGTTCTCGAGGCGCGTCTCTGCCTCCGCGACGAGCGCGTCGATGTGCTTGCCCTTGCAGTAGACCATCGCCTCGGCGGCCTTCGCGGCGACGCCGAGGTCGGCGCTCTTCAGATAGCCCTCCGCCCACGGGCAAGCGGCCGACCTCTCGTCGTCGGTCGCGTTCGACATGCGCGGTACGGCGTCGAGCGCGGCGGCGGCGTGCGCCGGCTTCTTCTCGGCGACCTCCTTGAGCTTTGGGAGCGCCTTCGTCCGGCCGAACACGAGGAGATGCCGGTAGACGTTGTCGCGCGCCTCCTTCGTCGGATGAGGGTCGGTGACGGCGTAGAGCGGATCGAACATCGCCGCGATCGTCGCGAGCTGCGCGACAGGTCCCGCCAGGCGCGTCGCGCGGTTGCCGGACTCGTCCTCGAGCGCAGCGAGGGCGGCCGTGACCGTCTCCTTCGTCGCGTTCTTGCGCTTTCCCTCGTCGCCGAGGTTGTCGAGCTGCTCGGCCAAGAGCGCCACCGCGACAGCCGAAGTCTTCGCGTCGTCCTTCTTCCGGACCAGCGCGATCATCGTCGACGCGAACGCCGCCGGCTTGCGCTCTCGTACGTGCTTCGACAGCGCGTCGACGACGCCGTCCTTGCACGAGTACGCCTGGCCTTGCTCGACGTTCACGGTGCACTTGTCGACGTGGGCCTTCACGTGATCGGCGAGCGCGGTGTCGACGGCCGGCAGCGCGGCGGACGCGCTCGTGCTCGGCGCGGGCCCGGAGCCGGCGCCGTCCTTGGAGCAGGCGGCGAGCGCGACGGAGAGAATGAGGAGCGAACGCGTCTTCATGGTGCGCCCGAAGCTCGTCGATCTCGACGCGCTCCGCCTGCTCCGTCGGCGCTCGTTCGTCGCTCGGTTTGCCCATACATCGAGCATATCGAGCGGCAAACGAGCGAGCGGCGAGCGCAGGGATGATGCGAGCGTGTCATGGCTGCGGCGCTCGCGCCGAGCGACGCGAGCGACGGAAGCGACGGAAGCGACGGAAGCGACGGAGAAAATGGCCCATCGACGGAAGTGGCGCACGATTGACTTGCCCGGAGCCCGCGCCGGAGGAGCACGACGGCCGTACGAACGGATCGAGCTCGCGGTCGGGGACGACGCGGAGAGGACGACGATCGCGATCGCGTTCGGCGCCGTGGCGGCGCGTCTCTCGAGGCAGTCGAGCGTGGACGTCGCCGTGCTCTTCGCCGACGGGGTCGACCTCGTCGAGCTCGCGATCGACGAAGGGCGCACCGCGTCGACCGTCCGCGACGCGGTCGCGCGCGCGATGACGCGCCCGGCCTCGGTCGCGCCGCCGCTCGACGAAGCGCCGGGGCTCCGCGTCGGCGTACGCGTCGAGGTCGCGCGTCGCGCCGACGGCGAGGTTCGACCGGAGCTCGTGCTCGATCTCGTCGGACCGTCGCCCGCGCTCCTCTTCGATCCAGGTCGCCTCCTGCCGGTCGCGGCGCGCCGCTTCGGAGAGTCGCTCGTGGCGGCGCTCGGCGCCCTCGCGCGCGAGGACCTCCCGCTCGACGATCTGCCGCTCCTCGCGCACGCGAGCGAGCGCGCGCTGCTCGGCGACGCCGAGGGGCCGCGCCTCGAGCTCGCGCACCTGCCCCAGGTGCACGAGAAGGTCCTCGCCTTGGCGGAGCTCGACGGAGGACGCGTCGCCGTCACGCAGGGCGACCGCCGGCTGACGTTCGCGGAGCTCGCGCGCGCCGCTCGTCGCGTCGCCGCGCGCCTGATCGCCGAGGGGCTCGAGCCAGGCGCGTGCGTCGGCGTGTGCGCGACGCGGACGCCGGAGATGGTGGTCGCGCTGCTCGGGGTGTGGATGGCGGGGTGCGCGTACGTCCCGCTCGATCCGTCGCACCCGCGCGCCCGGCTCGCGTACGTCCTGAGCGACGCCGGCGCGTCCGTCCTCGTCACCGACGATCCCCGATCGCTCGACGGGCTCTTCGGCGGCTCGACGATCACGCTCTCCGACGCGCTCACCTCGGAGGGCGAGGCCTTCCCGCGGCGAGGCACGCTCGCGTACGTGATGTACACCTCCGGATCGACCGGGCAGCCGAAGGGCGTGCGGATCTCGCACGCAGCGCTCGTCAACTTCCTCGCGTCGATGGTCGATCTCTTCGGCCTCGGCGCGACCGATCGCGTCCTCGCCGTCACGACGATCTCGTTCGACATCTCGCTCCTCGAGCTGTTCGCGCCGCTGTACGCGGGCGGCAGCTCGACCCTCGCCACCTCCGCGGAGGCGATGGATGGGAGCGCGCTCCGGCGTCTCCTCGAGGCCGAGCCGGTGACGCTGCTCCAGGCCACGCCGACGACGTGGAGGCTGCTCCAGGGCGCGGGCTGGGACGGGACGCGCGGGCTGCGCGCGCTCTGCGGCGGCGAGCCGTTCCCCAAGGAGCTCGCGCGCGAGCTCCTGCCGCGCGTGGCGGAGGTCTGGAACATGTACGGGCCGACGGAGACGACCGTCTGGTCCACCGCACATCGGGTCCGCCCGGAGGACGTCGAGGGAGAGCGGTCGGTCCCGATCGGGCGCCCGATCGCCAACACCCAGGTCTACGTGCTCGATCCGAGGCGCCGCCTCGTGCCGCGCGGCGCCGTCGGAGAGCTGTACATCGGCGGCGAAGGACTGGCGGACGGCTACCATGAGCGCGTCGCCCTCACCGAGGCCGCCTTCGTCGGGAGCCCCTTCGCCGCGGACGGCGCGCGCCTCTACCGCACCGGCGACCTCGTCGCGTGGCGCGAGGACGGGACGCTCGAGTGCCTCGGCCGCGCCGACCAGCAGGTCAAGCTCCGCGGCTACCGGATCGAGCTCGGCGAGATCGAGGCGGCGCTCGAGGCGCACGTCGCCGTCGCGCAGAGCGCAGCGCTCGTGGCGACGCGCTCCGGCGGCGCGCAGGTGCTCGTCGCCTATCTCGTGCTCGCCGATCCCTCCCTCCGCGCGGGCGCGCTGCGCGAGCACCTCGCGGCGCGGTTGCCGCCCTACATGGTGCCGGCGGCGTGCTACGTGGTCGACGCGATCCCGCTCGGCCCGAGCGGCAAGATCGACCGCAAGGTCCTCGCGGCGCGGGAGGCGCCGGCCCTCGACGACGCCGACGAGCACCTCGTCGAGCCGCGCACCGAGACCGAGCGATGGATCGCCGCGCGCTGGGCGCTCCTGCTCGGCCGCGATCGCGTCGGCGCGAACGCCGACTTCTTCGACCTCGGCGGCGACTCCCTCACCGCGATGCGGTTCTTGCTCGCCGTACGTGACGAGCGCGCGAGCGCGCTCGGGCTGCCCGAGCTCTTCGCGCTTCGTACGGTCGACGCCGTCGCGCGTGCGATCGACGCCGGGTCCGCGCCGGCGTCGCCGCCCGCGCGGATCGCGCGGACCGAGCGTCCGGCGCTCTCGTCGGCGCAGCAACGGCTCGTGCTCTTGGCGCGGCTCGATCCGAGCAGCTCGGCGTACAACCTCGGCTACGACGTCGAGCTCGAGGGTGAGCTCGACGCGCGGGCGCTCTCACTCGCGCTCGTCGACTTGACGGCGCGTTGCGAGGCGCTGCGCACCGGGCTGTCGAGCGACGGCCTCTCGCCGCGGCTCTGGCCCGAGGGCGCGCTCGCGCCGCCCGCGGTGGAGGACCTCTCGTCGCTGCCCGCGGCGGAGCGCCTCGACGCGGCGCGACGCCGGATGCAGGCGCTGCTCCGCCGCCCCTTCGCGCTCGACGCGGAGCCCCCGCTGCGCTGGGCGCTCTTCGAGCTCGGGCCTCGTCTTCACCGACTGGTCGTCGTGGTCCATCACATCGCGTTCGACGGACCGTCGCTCGCGATCGCGATCGGCGAGCTCGCCGCGCTCTATCGCCATCGGCGCGGTGACGGGGCCCTCCCTCCAGAGGCGAGGTGCCGCTTCGTCGACGCCGTCGCGTTCGAGGAGGCCGCCGCGAACGCGGAGGCCCACCTCGCGGCGTGGACCTCCAGGCTCGAGGACGCCGCGCCGCTCGAGCTGCCGACGGACCGGCCGCGAGCGCGCGCTCTCTCCACGCGCGGTGGCTCCGTCGCGATCGAGCTCGACGTGGATCTCACCGCCCAGGTGCGAGGCGTCGCGCGCCGGCTCGGGACGACGGGCTTCATGGTGCTGTTCGCGGCGTTCGATCTGCTGCTCGCGCGCTGCTGCGGGCAGGACGACGTCGTCGTCGGGACGCCGGTGTCGCTGCGCACGCATCCCGACACGCTCGGCGTCGTCGGGTTCTTCGTGAACACCGTGCCCGTGCGCGTGTCGCTCGGCGGCGCCGGCGACTTCGCCGCGCTCGTCGCGGCGGTCCAGACCGCCGTGCTCGACGCGTTCGCCCTCCGCGACGTGCCGCTCGACGCGATCGCCGCCGCGCTGCGTACGGGGGACGCCGGGGCGCCGCCGTTTCGCGCCGCGTTCGCGCTCGGCGCCGACGCCTCGGAAGCGTGGACCGTGCCGGGCGTCCGCGCGCGGATCCACGAGCACCCGTCGACCGGCGCGCGCGTCGAGCTCGGGCTCCTCCTCACCGAAGGCCGGGATCGCGTCCGCGGCTACCTCGAGTACGACGCCGACCTCTTCGACGCCGACCGGATCGAGGCGATGGCGCGGCACTTCGTGGTCCTCCTGCGCGCGGCGGTCGCCGATCCGCGGGCCGACCTCTGGCGCCTCGACATGCGGACCGCGGAGGAGCGCGTGGCGCTCGATCGCTGGAACGACACGCGGCGCGCGGCGATCGACGACGGGCCGGCGCACGCGTTCTTCGAGGAGCATGCCCGCGCCCGCCCGTCGGCGATCGCCCTCCGCTTCCGCGGCGAGAGCCTCCGCTACGGCGAGCTCGACGCGTGGGCGTCGCGCGTCGCCGGCGCGCTCCGCGCCGCCGGGGTCGGCCGCGGCCGGCGCGTCGGGCTCGCGCTCGATCGCGGGTTCGGGCTCGTCGCGGCGATCCTCGGCGCCTGGAAGGCGGGGGCGGCCTACGTCCCGCTCGATCCGGGGTATCCGCCGGAGCGGCTTCGTCTGTTCCTCGAGGACAGCGGCCTCCGTCACGTCCTCGTCGAAGGGGCGCTGCCCGCCGCGCTCGAGGGCGTCGCGGGCCTCCAGACGGTGGACGTCGCCGCGGCGCGGATCGCGGGCGACGTGGGACCTCCGGGCGGTGAGCCGACCGGCCCCGACGATCTCGCCTACGTCATCTACACGTCGGGCTCGACGGGGCGTCCGAAGGGCGTGGAGCTGGTCCACCGCGGGCTCTGCAACCTGGTCGTATCGCTGCGCGAGCTCCTCCACGTCGACGCGGCGGAGCGCGTGCTCCAGTTCGCGTCCACCAACTTCGACGCGTCGGTGTGGGAGATCGCGATGGCCCTCATGGCCGCGGGCGGCACGCTCGTCCTCGTGCCGCGAGAGAGCGTGGCCGATCCTGCCGCGCTGACCTCGCTCCTCGTCTCCGAGCGCGTCACGATCGCGACGCTCCCGCCGGTGATCCTCCACGAGCTCGATCCCGCCGCGTGTCCGGTGAAGACGATCATCTCCGCCGGTGAGGCGTGCACGATCGAGCTCGTCCGGCGCTGGGGTCCGGGGCGCCGCTTCGTCAACGCGTACGGGCCGACGGAGACGACCGTCTGCGCGACGCTGGAGATCGTCCGCGACGAGCTCGAGCGACCGCCGCCGATCGGACGGCCGCTCCTCAACATGCGCGCGTACGTGCTCGGCCGCGGCGAAGTCCTGTCCCCGCCGGGGATCGTCGGTGAGCTATGCATCGGGAGCGAGGTCGCGCTCGCGCGCGGCTACCTCGGCCAGCCCGAGCTCACGGCGGCGGCGTTCGTCGACGATCCGTTCGTGGACGGCGGGCGGATGTATCGGACCGGCGACCTCGCCGCGTGGTCGCGCGGCGGATCCCTCGAGTACGTCGGCCGGCGCGATCGTCAGGTGAAGCTCCGCGGGCACCGGATCGAGCTCGACGAGATCGAGCACGCGCTGGCGAGCCAGCCGGGCGGCCTGCGAAGCGCCGTCGTCATCGTGCGTCGGCCGCCGAGGGACGAGCTCCTCGTCGGGTTCGTCGAGCCGGACGCGCGCGGGTTCGACGCCGACGTCGCGCTCGCCGCGATGCGCGCCGCGCTGCCGGCGTACATGGTGCCGGCGCGTCTCGTGGTCGTCGACGCGATGCCCGTCACCCCCAACGGCAAGATCGATCGCAAGGCGCTGGAGCGGACGTCGTTGGAGGAGGCGGCGCCCGGTCCGGCGGTGGTCGATCCGTCCGCGAGCGATCCGCTCGAAGCGAGCGTCGCTCGGCTCTTCGCCGAGGCGCTCGGCGTGGCGGCGTTCGGCCTCGATGACTCGTTCTTCGAGCATGGCGGACACTCGCTCATGGCGGCGCGCCTCGGCGTCCGTCTCCACGAGGCCACCGGCGTGGCGCTGCCGCTCGCGAAGATCTTCGAGCGGCCGACGGTCCGCGCGGTCTCGGCGTGCATTCGCGCGATCCGCGCGGGCGAGGTCGCGGGGCCGGAGGCGCTCGATTTCGCCGCCGACGTGCGTCTCGATCCGTCGATCGCGCCCTCCGGCGCCGCGGCCCACGCCGGCGCGTGGCGCGAGGTGCTCGTCACGGGCGCGACCGGGTTCCTCGGCGCGCACCTCGTCGAGCGCCTGCTCGCGGAGACCTCCGTCGCCGTGTGCTGCCTCGTCCGCGCGCCGCACGCCGGCGAGGCGCTCGCGCGCGTGCGGGACAACCTCGCGCGCTACGACCTGTGGAGGCCCGAGCACGCCGCGCGGATCCGTGTCGTCTGCGGCGATCTGGCCGCGCCGCGCCTCGGCCTCGACGACGCGACGTACGGCTCGCTCGCGGAGGAGATCGACGCCGTCCTGCACAACGGGGCCTACGTGAACCACGTCCGCCCTTACGCCGCGCTCCGTCCGGTCAACGTGATCGGCACGGCGGAGGCGCTGCGCCTCGCGTGCACCGGTCGCCCCAAGGCGTTCCACTATGTCTCGACGGTCGACGCCGTGACGCCTTCGTCGATCGACGACGGCCTCGCGCGTGAGGTGCGGGGACCGGACGGAGGCGTCCTCGCCACGGGGTATGCGCAGAGCAAGTGGGTCGCGGAGGGGCTCGTCCAGATCGCCGCGGAGCGCGGCCTCCCCGTCTCCATCTCGCGCCCTGCCGCCGTCTGCGGGCGGGCCGCCGGCGGACGCTGGAACGTCGGCGACTTCTTCACCCGTCTGCTCGAGACGTGCCTCGAGCTCGGCGCGGTGCCCGACTGGCGTCTCGAGATCAACGTGCTCGGCGTCGACGAGGTCGCGGCGTGGATCGTCGACCTCTTCCGCGCGGTCAGGCCGGGGCCGGCGCGCATCCATCACGTCACTCATCCCGACTCGCTCACGAGCGGCGACGTCACCGCCGCGATGACCGCGCGCGGGCACGCCGTCCGGCTCGTCCCGTTCGCGGCGTGGCGCGCGTCGCTGTTCGAGAAGGCGCGGCGAGGGGAGGACCATCCGCTCGTCCCGATGCTGAGCCTCTTCGACGAGCGGCGAGACTGGGACGTCTCCGTGCGCTTCGCGAACGTCGAGGCGCGCAAGACGGCGCCTCGCGCGCGGTTCGCGAGCCCGCGTGAGTCGGTGACGGCGTTCTTGCGACGACACGGCCCCGCGGTCGAGCTCGGGCTCTCCGAGCGCGTGGCGCCGTACTTCGAGGCCCTGCTCGCGGAGCCGGTGGAGGAGCCGACGGCGCTGCGGCGCAAGCTCACCGATTGGGTCGAGCCCGTCACGCGAGCAGCGGCGCGTTACCCGCGGCTGAACGTCTCGCTCGCCTGGCGCCTCCAGCGCGCGTCGCTCGATCTCCTCGACGCCGTCGAGCAGAGCGCGCTGGGGCCGGAGCGACGTTGGGTCCAGGCGTCGATCGAGTACCTCGTTCGCGAGGGCGATGCGGTGCACGATTTCGAGCAGGCGGACGGGCTCCTCGACGATCTCGAGGTCCACAACGCCGTCGCTGTGGCCGTCGGTCGCGAAGACCTCTGCGTCCGTCTCTGAGCCGACGTACGATGCGGTGCCATGTGCCCGCACGGAGGAGGACGTACGCTCGGAGACACGATGGACGAGATCCGCGCGCGGACGTTCGTCGGGCGAGAACGTGAGGTCGCGCTCCTGACGAGCGCGGGCGAGTCGGCCCGGAAGCGCGTGTACTGGCTCGTGGGCCCCGGCGGCATCGGCAAGTCCACGCTCGTCGCGCGCGTCGTCCGTGAGCTCGAGGCTCGCGGGCAGCGTATCGCGCAGGTCGACGGCGAGGACGGCATGCTCGGCGCGGACGCGTTCGCGGAGGTGGCCCGGACCGCAGAGCCCTCGGGGATGCTCGTCGTGGACGGCTTCGAGCACCTCGAGCCCCTCTGGCTCTGGTTCCGAGATCGGCTCCTTCCGAAGCTCGACGCGCGCGTGACCGTCGTCGTCGCGAGCCGCGCGGCGATGCCCGGGCGATGGCGCGCGGATCCCGCGTGGAGCGCGATCGCGGAGGAGATCCCCGTCGGTCCCCTCGGCGACGAGGAGGCGGGCGCGCTGGCGCGCTCGCTCGGCGTGGCAGAGCCGCGCGTCTCGAAGGTCGTCGCCGCCGCGGCCGGCCATCCGCTCACGCTCTGGCTCACCGCCCAGCACGAGACGCAACCGACGGTCGGCGTCGAGCCGCTGCGCGCGTCCGTCCGGACGTTGCTCGACCGCTGTCCGACGGGCGCGCACCTCGACGCGATGCGGGCAGGGTTGATGTCGGTCCCCGTGACCGAGTCGCTGCTCTCGGACGCGTTCGAGATCGACGCCGTCGAGGCGCGCCGGGCCGTGCAGTGGCTCGCCGCGCAGCCGTTCACGACCGCGACCCCGGCCGGTCTTCGCTTCCATTCGCTCGTCGTGGAGGCCACGTCCGCGGAGGAGCTCTTCCACGATCCGGATCACGCGCGGACAACGAGGCATCGACTCCAGGACGCGCTGGCCAAGCGCCTCGCCCGCGTGCCGCGCGACGAGGTCCCGCCGCTGCTCGTCCCGTTCCAGCGCCTCCTCGCCGCCGAGCCCCGGCACATCCTCGCGGGAGTGGCGTCGGACTGGCGCACGCACTGCCGCGCCGCCGTGGACGCCGACTGGCCGGAGATCCTCGCGTCCGTGACTCGGCTCGACGGTGAGCCGAACGGAAGGCTCGTGGCCGCGTGGAGGAGCGCGGGCGACGCGCGCGCCGTGGTCGTCGTAGACGACGAGCGGCTATGCGGCTACGCCGTCTTCATCGAGGTCGACGTCGCGGGCCGGCGGTCGGTAGAAGATCCGATCGTCGAGCATTGGCTCGAGTGCCTGCGCCACACCGGAGGTCCGCTCGAGCAAGAAGCGCGCGCCCTCCTCGCGCGTTTCTTCGGCTCGGTCGACCACCACCAAGCGCGGTCGCCCCTCGTCTCGGCGATCCACGACGTCCTGTTCAGCGAGCTCTTCTGGCCACCGAGACCGGTCGTCGCGTCCGCTTCCGTCCACGCCGACGCGGAGGCGATCATCGCGCGCCCCGATCGATGGCTCGACGTCTACGGACGAATCGAGCTGGGCCTTCACGACTGGGCGGTCATCGGCATCGACTGGCGACGCCAGACCCGCGAGACCAAGCTTCACGCGCTGCTCGGACGCATGCGCGGGACGCTGCCCGCGCCGCGCTCGCGGCCCGTCCTCGGTGCGGCCCTCCGCGACGAGGTGAAGCGCGTGCTCCCACGATTCGCTCGGGCGGAGGAGCTCGACAGCCCGCTCCTCACGTGCGCCGCCGTCGAAGAGCGGACCGTCGACGGGACCGCGGCCCCGGATGCCCTCGCGCGAATGCTCTCCGACGTCTGCCGCGGTGTTTCGGCGGCGGGGCACGTGACCGAGCGCGAGGCCGCGATCCTCACCGCGACCTTCGTGCACGGGAAGGAGCGAAAGCAGCTCGCGATCGCGAAGGCGCTGGCGATGGGCTACAGCACGTACCGTCGTCACCTCGCCGCCGCCGTCGAGCGCGCGGCGCGTGAGGTCGACGCGCTCGAGGCCGCGGCCAGGGAGCGCGCCGGAGAGATCGGCTAGGAGGGCAGGCGTCCGCTCGCTCGATCGGCGCTCGAAGTGCTCGCCGGTCGACCGTTCGCGCGCCACGGCGGACCCGGCGGGCGATGATGCAGCGGTGAACGCGTGGCACGTCGCGCTGCGGTCGCTCGGGCTGGAGAGGCTGAGCGGCATTTGCTGGTCCGGCGTGCTCGCCGGCCGGAGGCTCAAGGTGCTCTCGATGCCCGCGGGGCGGAGCAAGTACGTCCAGCATCCTCCGTACGCGCTCGTCGAAGTGGTGCACGGGGCCGACCAAGAGCTCTCCTTCTCCTTCGAGCCTCCGGGGAACGGGCTGATGGAGGTGCCATGGCCGGAGATCGCGACGGCGAGGCTGCGCTGCTTCGCCTACGACACCGCGTCCGCAGAGATCCTGCGGAGCGCGGGCCTCGCGACGGGAGCGCTCTTGCGCCTGGCGGCGCCTCACGGCTTCGTAAGGATCTCGATCACGCCGGGAGCCGGCGCGCGGCCAGGGCTCGTGACGGCGGTGTTTCGGCAGCCGCCGCCGGACGGATCGTTCATCGTCGTCGTGGTGCAGAACCTCGTCGCGCTGGCGACCGCGCTCGACGCGCTGCCGCCGCCCGCGCGCTCGCCCCCGCGCCGTACGGCCAGGGCCGGTGGACACGGGCTCGTGCTCGCGGGTGTCGGCTGCGGAGCGCTCGTCCTGCTCGGGCTCCTCTTCCTCGGCGGGCTCGTCATCATGCTGTCGATGCGCCGTTGACCTGGGCACGTCACGGAGACGAGCTCGACCCACTCCGGCGCCGCGCCACGGTCCTCCTCACGCGTCGGCACGAGGCCGACCTCGACGGTCAGCCGGCCGTCGAGCGACGCACACTGGCGGAGCCCGAAGCGCTCGACCGCGAGAGGGTACATCCAGCGGCTCCAGCGAAGCTCCTGCTGGCGAACGCGGAGCGGTCGATCCGGTCCGTCAGGGAGCGGGCCGTCGGTCTGCACCACCTCGGAGCGGAGGACGTCGACGAGCGTCCCGTCACCGCGCGCCGTCGTGACGCGCAGGCGTCCGGTCAACGTGGCCGGCTCGGGCGCGAACATCGACCACTCCTGCGCGATTCCAAGTTTCATCGATATACTCGATGCAAATGGAAATAACGGTAATCTAGACTCGATGTCGGCTCGAGCGCGGAACGCCGCGAGCGCGTCGACGTTGGTCAACACTACGAGCACGGTCGTCGCCGCGACGGCGATCCGCGCGATCGACCGCGAACGGGCGCACAAGGGAGTTGCGGCGCTCGCGCTCGCGCCGAGGGCGCGCCAGAAGCGCGCTGGCAGCACCGCCATCCACACCGCGAGCATGAGCGGCGTGAAGAGCTCGAGCCGCATCGTGAGGCCGAGCGCGACGTGAAAAAGGAGGAACGCTCCCGCGGCGACCAGGCGCGCCGCCTCGGTCCGGAGCGGCGCGAAGAGCAGCAGCGGCCCGAGCGACTCGAGCGCGAGGACGCCCACGGAGAGCAGACGGAGCACGCGCGGATATCGGAGCAGCGCCTCGCCGACGGGCGTGGCGTAGCCGTGCATCCGCAGGGCCAGCGTGACGGCGTCGAAGTCTTCACGCCACGCGGGCCCCGACTTGTACGCGACGCTGAAGACGTAGATGCAGGCGAGCTGGACGAGGAAGCCGACGGCAGCGGGGCCGACGAACGTGTCCGGTGGCCCCGGGCGGCGCGCGCGGCGGGCGTCGAGCGACCAGCGCGCCCCCCACGGCAGGAGCACACCCCAGAACAGGACGACGCGAAGGACCGTGTCGCCGTGGTACGCGATCATCGGGTTTCGCGCCTGGAGCGAGGCCCACAGGAGCAAGCTCACGAGCGACACGAGCCGCGTGCGCCACCCGAGGAGCAGCAGCATCGCCGCGACAGCGCACGCCAGCATGCAGAGGACGGCGAACGCAGCGCTCCCGCCGAGCCCGTGCACGAACAGGAGCGGGAGGTCACGCTCGGCCTCGTCGAACCACGAGCGCGGCAGCAGGCCGTCGTCGGTGTAGTCGAGCGAGAGCCGCGACGAGCGCTCGACGAGGTCGGCCAGCATCAGGACGCCGACCGCGATGCGCGTCGTCGCGAGCGATCGCAGGTCGAGCGTGGCCAGCGCTCTCATCGGCTCGGGGAGGATCAGGGTCGGATCACGCGGCGCCGATCGACGGTGCGCCAGGCCCGGTCGCCGAGCACTTTCGGTCGACCTGCGACGTGTTCGTGAACGTGCAGTTGTACGACGAGCACTCGGAGTTCGACGTGCACACCTGGCCGGCGCCCTTCTGACGAAGCCATCGCTGACCTCCCTGAGACACGCACCGGTACTCGGTTCCGCCGAGGTCGATCTTCTTTTGCATGTTGGCTACCGCTCCGTTCGTCCACGGGCAGGTGCTCGTCGAGTGGCAGCGCCTCGCGCCAAGAGCGCCCGTGAAGATGGCGACGCCGTCCGTTTTGGTCGGCGTGCTGCATTGGGGGTTCGCGCCCGCGCACTGGCTCGCGTTCTGGCATTCGCTTCCAGCGCTCGAGACCGGGACGACAGCCGAGGCGTCGCAGCGGTACAAACCGGTCGTGTTGTTGACCGTGATGCTCCTCGTCTCGTTCAAGTTGAAGCCGACGCCGTTCGGCGTCACGCACGCGAAGCCCGCCGGGGCGCAGGCCCTCTCCGTGCCGAGGGTTCGGCCGCAGTTGTCCGACGCGCACATGTTGCCCGTCGAGCAGAACGTCCCGTTCGCCTTCGCGGGGACGAACCCGGTCAGGTTGCTTTCGCAGTAGTGCTTCTTCCCACCGACCCAGATCGGAGTCATCCGCGGCTTTCCGTACGGCTGTCCCGGCATGCCGCACCCGTCGTTGTTGCTCGCCGCGCAGTAGGTACCGTGCGTCGCCGAGGGTATGGCGGGCGAGGTCGTGTACATGAGACACTTCCCGGCTGGGCAGTTGGCTCCCATCAGGCACTTCTGTCCGGGCTGCACGGGCGTGTTGGCCTCCACGGGTTTGGCCGGCAAGAGCGAGACGAAGACGATCGCGAACAGGGCCGCGACTCCGAGAGGCTTCCGCCAGCTTCGGCGGATCGCCGCCGTCGCGAGCCTTCGCCACCCAACCGTGTCGTGCATCGTTCCTCCGTTCATGTCGTTCCTCCGTTCGTGATGAGCCGTCCGAGCGCCCGCTGCCGAGCGCGCGGGCAAGGCCCGACAGTAGAGACGGAGTCGTCTCGGATCCGTGTGCTCTGCGAACGCTCCTCCGGCGCTCGATCTGCTCACTCGAGCGCGGCTCGTCTCTCGTCGCCGGAGGAGGCGGCGGCGCACGCGACGACGACGTAACGTGAGGCGGGCTCAGAGGCATCCGCGCGCGCCGGTGTCTGTGACCGAGCACTCCTTCGGGGCCTGGCACTCCTCGACGACGACCGCGCGGCCGTTCTGGCATCCGAGGAGCGAGCGCAGGTCGGTCGAGCAGGTCACGCCGCCGGCGAGGTCGGTCTTGCACATGTCGCCGGGCGTGATGCCGCCGTTCGTGCACGCCGTGAAGGGCTGGCCGCCGGTGTTGTGCTTGGTGCAGTCGCTCGGCGGACAGTGCTGAGCGACCACCCAGGTGCCACCGACGCACCAGTGGACGGTCTTTCGATCGAAGGAGCAGACCGCCGCGCCCTCGCCCCCGCAGGGCGCTCCTTCCTTGGCGAAGTCCACGTTGGCCGAGTCGGTGCCGCATCGAACCGCGGTGATGGTCGCGACGTCGCGGCACTCCTGGAGCCCGGGGCACGCGAACACCTTCTCGTAGGCGCCGTTCGCGCAGGACAGGATCGAGCCGTCCGTCTTCCCGTCGGCGCCCGAGCCGCAACGTAGCTCACCGTCGCGTGTGCAGGCGCCGCCCACCGTGACCCCCGACGTCGGCGAAGCGGCCGGCGTCCCTGCGTCGTCGCCGCTGCTCGTCTCCGAGCTGCACGACGCTGCCGTCAGCCCCACGATGACGAGAGCGCCGAGCCGACCGCGGATCCGAATGGACATGCACCCTCCGGTTCGAGCCGCTGGGCGCGAACGGGCTCATGGTACTCGAGCGGCGGAGCAGGAACACAGGCGAAACGGTCGAAGCGTCAGCCGACCGCCGCCGGCTCTTCGTCGGGCATCAGGGATTCGATGACGCCGATGAGGTCGCGCGGGAGGCAGGGCTTCGTGAGGACCGCGTCGGCGCCGGCGTCGGTGGCCTGGCGGAGGCCCAGCATCGTGGTGTGCGCGGTGATCGCGATGATGAGGATGCCCGACGTCTTCGGGTCGGACTTGAGGCGGCGCGTCGTCTGCCAGCCGTCGAGGACCGGCATCGAGAGGTCCATCACGATGACGGTCGGTCGCCGCGCCCGCACGCGCTCGAGCGCCTCCGCGCCGTCCTTCGCCTCCTCCACGCGGTAGCCCGCCTCCGCGATGTTCGAGGCGTAGAGCAGACGGTTGTCGTCCGAGTCGTCGACGACGAGGACCGTCGGCGCGTCCGGCGCCGCGCTCGCGCCCGCGCGCGCGGCGAGCGCGCGGCGGATCGCGTCGACGAGGAGGAAGCGCGCGGAGGTCTTCGCGACGAAGCCGTCACATCCCGCCGCGAGCGCGTCGCGGCGCGCGGTCGGGCGCTCGTCGGCGCTCACGACGACGATCACCGTCGCGCCGCGCGTCGCTCGCACCGCGCGCGCGAGGTCGAGGCCGTCGCCGTCGGGGAGACGGCGATCGAGCACGAGGACGGCGGGCCGCTCCACGATGCGATGCGCGGCGTCGGCGAGCGTCGCCGCCTCCGTCACGAGGAAGCCGTCGCTTCGAAGCATGTCGGCGTAGAGGGCGCGGGCGGTCGGGTCGTCCTCGACCAAGAGGGCCCGGAGGCCGACCTGCGGCCTGAGCCCCGAAGACGCAGCAGCTTTCATCGCCTCAGCGGCGTGCACGTCGTGTTCCGCTCGGGATACTCGCGCTTCGCGCCTTCGTGCCACGGTGCGTGCGTGACGACTTGCCACACGCCGGGACGACGCGTGCACTCGTGCCACACCTCAGTCGCGGAGGCTCTCGAGGTCGCGGACGAGCTCGCTGAATGCGAGGGGCGTGAGCGCGCCCAGCTCCACCGCGTGGCGATGACGGAAGAGGCGCACCGCGCCGAGGCCCTGCTTCGGAGGAGACTCCGACATCGCGCTCACGATGAAGCCGCCCTCGATCGGCAGCTCCGCGTACAGGTCGCCGCCGAGCGGCTTCACCATGTCCCAGATCCAGCCGCTGTCCTTCGGGGAGCCCTTGCGCCAGCCGCGCGCCTCGAGGCCGATGACCTTGCCGGTCGCGACCTCCACGCCTTTCATGCGATCGAGCGCCTGCGCGCTCCGCTCGCCGTCGGTGACGACGTAGGTCGCACGGGCGAGCTGCTCGAAGGGCTGGATGAGCTCGTACTCCGCGAAGCGCTGTGACCAGCGCTGCGCGACGACGTCGTCGAGGTCGAGGCGATGCACGAGGCCCACCGTCGCGCCGGACGGGAGCGCGGAGGGAAGGGTGAACGGCTCGTCGTCCGCGCCCGCGAGGGTGCGGTCCTCCGCCACGCGGAAGAGCGCGCGGAGCTCGTCGCCTTCGTACGTGCCCCAGAGGAGGCGCCGCGCGAGGTGGACGATGAGCGGGTGCCCGACGAGGAGCGACGTGAAGTCGGCGGCGGACCAGCGGCGCGCGGTGCACATCGCGCGCTCGAGCCGCGCGGTCTGGTTGCCGCCGACCGCCTTCGCGTCCTTCTTCAGCGCCTTCCATGCGTCGGTCGCGGCCTTCGCCTGCGCCGCGTCGTCCGTCGCCTTCGCCTTCGGGAGATCCCCGAGTTTCTTGCCGGTCTCGTCGGTGACGAACGGCGCGAGGTGCTCGTCGAAGCCGACGCGGAAGGAGCGCGGGCCGAAGGAGAGGACACGCGCGCCGTCGTCGTCGAGGTCGAGGCGCGGCGCGATGCGGTCGGCGAGCTCGTCGCGCGTGAGCTTCCGCTCCTTCGCGACGAGCTCGATCTTCTCGCGCGCCTTCTCCTGCAGCGCCTTGAACTTCAGCTTCTCCGCGATGCCGTCGAGGAGCATGAGCGAGACGTCGCTCCCGATCTGCGCGAGCGCGTCGAGGGCGCGCACCGCGCGGAGGTGGAGCGACTCGCCCGGCCACGCGCGGACGAGGGCGGTGAGCTTCCGCGCGCTCTCGTCGCCGCCGAGATGGCCGAGCGCGAGCATCGCCCAGTCTTCCTTCGCGTCGCCGCCGGACGCGAGCCACGCCTCGAAGAGCGACCACGCGAAGCGCTCGAGGGAGTCCGGCGTGCACGCGGCCTTCACGTCGGCGAGGCCCGGCGCGGGGCGGCGCGGATCGGAGACGCCGAGCAGCGTCGCGAGGTGGCGCACCGCGCTCGCGGGGAGGTGACGCCCGTTCGCGCGGAGGAGCACCGGCGGCATCGCGGCCTCGTCGAACCACTTCATCGGCGGCGGGCTCTTCGGCGCGCGCACGTTCGCGAGGAGCTCCTCCGTCGCCGCGAGCGCCGCGTCGCCGTAGCGCTTGGCGACGTCGAGCACGATCGCGTCGCGCCCGTCGTCGACGAGCATCGTGAACGCGGTCAGCGCGCCCTTCTGCGTCGCCTTCGCGAGCACGAGCGGGAGCACCCCGATCGCGGAGGCCTCCGGGAAGCGCTCGAAGTACGTCGCCATCGTGGGCTGGAGCTTCTTGCCCTTCGTCCCTTGCGCCATCGCGGCGAGGAGCGCGGCGGAGCGGGGCGACTCGACCAGCGTCGCGTTCTCGGCCGCGTCTCGCTGGTACGCGTCCGCGTATTCGGGATGGTCCTTTCCGTTCTCGAGGAGGGAGGGGAAGACCTCGATCCCGAAGCGTCCCAGCAGGTAGGCGGCGTCCGCGTACTTCGGGTCCGGCGTCGTCGTGAACACCTTGCGGACCATCCCGGCCGCGGCGTCGTCGCTCATGAAATCGAGCCAGCCCGGGATGCACACCTCGACCTTCTTGTATCGGGCGAGCCTCTCTTCGTTGGCGCGCACGATCACGGCGTCGAAGTCCGCCTGCGGCGCGCCGTCGGCCGGGATGTCGCGAATGATGTTCGGGTATTTCCGGAAGTACGCGCGGCCCGAGCGCGCCGCCGCCGCTCCTTTTTCGCGGTCCTCCTCCGTGAGCGCGAGACGCTCTTCGTACGGGAGCGGGGTCAGGCCTTCGACCGTCGTCGCGCCCTTGGCCTTCTTCGGCGGCTCGAGCCACCACGGCTTCACGAGGACGGCCGGCAGATCGGAGGCGGCGGCTTCTTCGGACATGCGCGAGAAATTACCCGAGCCGTCGCACGGCGTCGCGGACACACTCGGGAAAATGCGCCTCACCGCCTTCGCCGCCGCCGTGCTCGTGACCGCTTGTGGAGGGAAGACGACGTCCACGGACGGAGACGGCTCGGGCGGCGCCGCCACCGCCGCGACCGCGGATCCGGCGACGCCGGGGTGTCCGAAGCCGGTCCCGTGGACGCGGGACTACGGCGACGTCGACGTGTCGAGCTTCGGCTGCGAGTGCGCCGACCGCTCCGACTGCGCGGCGGGCGAGATCTGCATGACGTTCCCGTCGCTCTCGAGCGCGCACTGCGTGCGGACGAGCGACGCGTGCTCGGTCGTCGACTGCCGCGGCAGCGGGACGTGCATCGTCGCGGCCTCGGAGCCGGTGATGCCGCTCTGCTATCACTGACGCCGCGCGCGGAACGCCTTCACGACGAGCCCGATCGCGAGCGCCTGCAGCGCGCCGAACCACGCGTAGAGCGGCCAGCGCGAGCGCGCGTCCGCGTCGTCGTTCGGGTACTCGACCTTGCCGATCTGGATCTCGCGCGTGAGCACGACGCCCTTGCCGCCGGCGAGCTCGGGCAACGTCAGCTCGACGCGGCAGGTGCCGAAGCGGCGCGCGGTGACGGTCGCGAGCTGGCTCCTGTTCTCGTCCGCGAGCGAGTCGAGGCGCGCGCTCACGGCGCAGACCTCCGGCGTGAGGCTCCGCGCCCGCGTGAGCGCGGTCTGGTTGCACACCGCGGTCGCGCCGTCGCGGAGGCGCGCCCAGACGTAGGTCTCTTGCGACACGAGCATGCGCGCCGGCGCGAAGAGCTCCGCCTCCTTCAGATCGCGCGGCTCGACGATGCGGAGCGTGAGCTTCGAGTCGTCGACGGTGGAGCGCACGGTGACCTGGCCGCGCGCGCCCTTGCCGCGGTAGCGATAGAGGCGGCCGGCCTGCGGCTGCGTGACGAGCTCGAGCGCGCCCGCCGGCTCGACCGCGACCGGTACGACGCCGTAGCCGATGACGGGACGGCCGTCCGCCGTCGTCAGGTCGTGGAAGACGTCGACGTTGCCGCCGCGGAGGTAGATCGCCTCGCGATCGTCGGTGCACGCGTGCTCGAGCGCGTGCCGCGCCGGCTTCGCGACGTGGAAGAACATGCTGTCGCGGAGCTCCGCGCCGTCGGGGCCGCGCGCGACGATCGTGACCTCGGCGACGCCCGGCGCGACGCCGCGCAACGTCAGCGTCTTGCCGCGGACCTTGTCGATCGCGAGGACGCCCGGCGCCGACGACGTCGCCGAGCGGATCGTGAGCTTGTCGTCGTCGTCGTCCGCGCCGCCGTTCGCGAACGCGTGCACGTCGAGCTTCGCGCCCGGCGCGATCGGCTTCACGAAGTCCTCGATCTGGACCGAGCTCATGTACGCGATCGTGAATTTTCCGTCGTGGCCGGTGACCTTCGAGTAGCAGCCGGGGAGGCCGAGGAGCGCGAGGACGAGGAGAGCGGGGGCGCGCATGCTGGAGCAGAATGCTACGCAGCGCCGCCCGCGCGCGCTCCGGTTTCCACATGTGTGCAGCGCGGCGTGAGCGTTGCTTCTCCTCGCGACGTGATGAGGTGGTGTGGTCTGATCGGCGCGATCGCCTTGGCGGCGTGCAGCGAGGGCACGGAGGAGCCGATCGTCACGAGCGCCGCGACCGAGCCGCTCGGCACCCTCACGCTGCGCTGGACGGTGGCGGGATCGCGCGACGCGCGCGCGTGCGCGACCGCGAGCGCGCCCGTCATCGACGTCTCGATCGTCAGCCCCGACACCGGCGGCGAGCTCGAGGCGTTCCAGGAGCGATGCGTCACCTTCGCGACGATGGCCGTCCTCGCGCCCGGCACCTACGCCGCGCGCGTGCACCTCGTCGACACGAGCGGCGACCCGCGGACGCCGCCGGTGGAGCTCCCCGCGTTCACGCTCGCGGAGGGCGGCGTGATCGTGCAGGAGGTCGACTTCGCGTCGTTCCTCTAAGCCTCGGTCTCGGGGCGCACCAGCAGCGAGAGGAGGCCCGGCAGCACGAGCAGCGTGAGGACGGTGCTGAAGAAGATGCCGACGATGACGACGGTGGCGAGCGGCCGCTGCACCTCCGAGCCCGCGCTCGTCGCGAGCGCCATCGGGAGGAAGCCGAGGCCGGCGACCGCGGCGGTGGTCAGGACCGCGCGGAGCGAGCCGGCGGTGCCCTTCACGATCGCGGCGCGGACGTCCTTGCCGTCCGCGAGCGCGCGCCGCATCGCCGTCGCGATGACGACGCCGTTCAGCACCGAGACGCCGCCGAGCGCGATGAAGCCGACCGCGGCGGGGAGGCTGAACGGCATCCCGCGCGCGAGGAGCCCGATCATGCCGCCCGTCGTCGCGAAGGGGACGAGGAGGAAGACCGCGAACGCGGGGCGGAGGCTCCTGAACATCCAGAAGAGCATCCCGAGGATGACGGCGATGACGGCGGGGACGACGAGCGCGAGCCGCGCCGACGCGCGCTCGAAGTTCTCGAACTGCCCGCCCCACTCGATGCGGTAGCCGCTCGGCAGCCCGGCCGACTTGCCGACCTTCGCCTTCGCCTCCGCGACCCACGAGACGAGATCGCGGCCGCGGAGGTTCACGTCGACGCGGATCAGCCGCTCGCGGTTGAGGCGCTTCACGACCGAAGGGCCGTCGCCCTCCTGGAAGCTCACCACCTCCGCGAGCGGGACCGTGTTGCCGCTCTCGGTCTCGACGAAGAGGTCCTCGAGCGCCTCCGCGTTCGGCTGCGACGGCGGGATGAAGACGCGGAGGTCGAAGCGCTTCTCGTCCTCGTAGACGGTGCCGACCGGCACGCCCTCGCGTGACGACGCGAGCACGTCGAACGCGTGCCGGACCTTCACCCCATAGCGCGCCATGCGCTGGCGATCGGCGGTCGCGGTGATGGTGGGCTGCCCGAGGATGCGCTCGATCTTGAGGTCGCCGGTGCCCTTGATCCCGCGGACGAGATCGCCGACGTGGTTCGAGAGGTCGACGAGGCGATCGAGATCGGTCCCGACGATCTTGATCGAGACGTCCGCGCGCGAGCCGGCGATGAGCTGGTTGGTGAGGTCCTCGATCGGCTGCGACACCGAGACGAAGGTGGAGGGGACCTGCGTCTCGATCCGGTCCTTCAGCTTCGTGCTCAGCTCCTCGAAGTCGCGCGCGCTCGTCCACGCCTTCTTCGGCTTGAGCGGGACGAGGATGTCGGTGTTGTTGTTGCCGACCGCGTCGAGCGCGACCTCGGCGCGGCCGCTCTGGCCGAGCGCCTTCTCCGCCTCGGGGAACGAGAGGACGACCTTCTCCGCGAGGAGGTCGAGGCGCCGCGCCTCCTCGAGCGCGACGCTCGGGGCGCGCTGCATCGCGAGGACGCAGTCGCCCTCGAAGATGCGCGGGACGAACTCGGCGCCGGCGCGGGAGAACGCGAAGCCGACCGCGACGAAGGAGACGGTCGCGAGGCCGAGGAGCGGCCAGCGCGCGCCGAGCACGGCGCCGACGAAGCGCTCGTAGCGATGCTCGAGCCGCTCGAGCCACGCCGGACCGTGCCCGCGCTTCGGCGGCACCGCGAGGACGAGGAGGGCGGGGAAGAAGACGACGGAGTAGACGAGGGCGCCGAAGAGCGCGCACGCCATCGTGATCGCCATCGGGCGGAACATCTTGCCCTCGACGCCCTCGAGCGTGAGGAGCGGGATGTAGACGAGCATGATGATCGCGACCGCGAACGCGACCGGCTTCACGACGAGCGCGGCGACGTCGCCGTAGGCCTTCGCGCGCGCGGCGCCGGTGAGCTCGCGGCCGGCGGTGGCGGCGATGATCGCCTCCAGCACGACGATCGGGCCGTCGACGAGGAACCCGAAGTCGATCGCGCCGAGGCTCATCAGGTCGCCGGTCACGCGGAACGCGTGCATCCCGAAGAGCGCGATCGCCATCGACGCGGGGATGCCCGCCGCGACGACGAGCGCGCCGCGGATCGTCCCGAGCATGAGCGCGAGGACGATCGTCACGATGAGGAGGCCCTCGGCGAGGTTCGTCGCCACGGTCTTGAGCGTCTGCTCGACGAAGGACGCGCGGTCGTAGATGACCTCGACGCGGACCCCGGGCGGGAGGTCCCGCTCGATCTCGCGCATCCGCGCCTTCACCGCGTAGATGACGTCGCGGCTGTTCGAGCCGGCGAGCATCATCACGAGCGCGGAGACCGCCTCGCGCTCGCCGTTCAGCGTGACGACGCCGTAGCGGAGCGCCGCGCCGATGCGCACCTCGGCGACGTGGCGCACGAGGATGGCGGGCCCCACCTTCGGGCTCCGGACGACGACGTCGCCGATCTCTTCCTCGTTCTTGACCATGCCGCGGCCGCGGATCGTGAACGACTCGCCGCCGCGCTCGACGTAGCCGCCGCCGACGTTGAGGCTCGCTGCCTCGAGCGCGGAGAGCACGTCGCCGAGCGTGAGCTGCCGCGCGCGGAGGCGCTGCGGATCGACGATGACCTGGTACTGCTTGAGCTCTCCGCCGAAGGGGTTCACCTCGACGACGCCGGGGACGCTGCGGAGGCGCGGGCCGATCTCCCAGTCGAGGAGCGTGCGGAGCTGCATCGCGGAGTGCTGCTCCGAGCGGACGACGAACTTGTAGATCGTGCCGAGCCCGGTCGACGGCGGCGCGAGCTCGGGCAGCCCGGCCGAGGGCGGGAGATCTCCCTGCACCTGGCGGATGCGCTCGAGGATCATCTGGCGCGCCCACCAGATGTCGGTGCCGTCCTCGAAGACGACGGTGACGGCGGAGAGGCCGAAGCGCGAGATGCTGCGGATCTGCGCGCTCTTCGGGACGCCGTTGAGGGCCTTTTCGATCGGCGCGGTGACGGTGCGCTCGACCTCGATCGGCGAGAGGCCGCCGCACTTGGTGAGGATGTCGACCTGCACGCTCGAGACGTCGGGGAGCGCGTCGATCGGGAGCCGCCGCGCGGCGACGACGCCGAACGCGAGGACGAGGACGAGCAGCACCGCGACGACGCGACGGCTCTGGATCGAGATCGCGACGATACGCTCGAGCATCAGCGAAAGAGCTCGCTCTTCAGCGCGAAGACGCCGGCGCACGCGACCTGATCGCCCGCCTTCACGCCCTCGATCACCTCGTGGCGCGTGCCGTCGGTGCCGCCGAGGCGGACCGTCGCCGCGCGGGCGCGGCCGTGCCCCGCGCCGACGAACACGGTCGGCTTGCCGTCGACGTAGATGACGGCCTCGGCCGGGATGAGGACGGCCTGGCGCTCGGTGAGGCCGGTCGTCACCACCGCCTCGACCGACTGCCCGACGCGGAGGTGGTAGCGCGGCTTCTCGATCGTGACGCGGACCTCGGTGCTGCGCGTCGCGGGGTCGATGACCTCGCCGACGTGCGCGACGCGACCGGCGATCTTCTGGCCCGGCTCGGCGAGCGGCGAGACCTGGACCTCGTCGTCGACGTGCACCGCGGCGAGGTCGCGCTCGAAGACGGAGAGCTCGACCCAGAGGTAATCGAGGTCCGCGACCTTGTAGCCCACGATGCTGCCGTCGACCGATTGCCCGGGCGAGATGTGACGCTCGATGACGTGCCCGCCGATCGGGGAGCGGAGGACGAAGAGGCCGAACGTGCCGTTGCCGCCGAAGGCCTGCACCCGCTGCTGCGCGGCGTTCAGCGTCGCGGTCGCGGTCGCGAGCTCCGCGCCGGCGACCTCCGCCTCGCGCGCGGTCGTGAGGCCCTTCTCGAGGAGCTCGGTCTCGCGCCGCGCGTGGATCTCGGCCGCCTTGCGCGTCGCCTCCACCTGCGCGATCGTCGCCTGGGCCTCGCCGAGCTCGGCGCTCTCGACCTCGGCGAGCGGCTCGTTCGCCTTCACGAGGTCGCCTTCGTACTTGAACGTGCGGCGCACGGTGCCGCGGAGGCGGGTGCCGATCGCGGCGACGTAGCTCGGGTTGAACGAGACGGTCCCCACCACGCGGATCACCGGCTTGAACGGCGCCTGCACCGCCGGGCTGAGCTCGACGCCGGCGCGTTTCGCGAATTCATCGGAATAAACGATGACGTTGCCCTCGAGGCGAGGGACGTCGCGCGCGGGCTCGTCGCTGTGCTCGCCGCCGCCTTTGCGGCAGCCGATCAGCGCGAGCGTGAGCAGGAGCCAGGGGCGCACGGGGCGGAGCCTACTCCGAGATCGGCTGGCGCAGCTTACGCGGGGTTAAGGTTTCGCGCGCGCGAAGGCCTAGAATACCGCCGTGACGTCGCGTCTCCTCCTCGTCGAAGACGACCCGAAGCTGGGGCCGCTCCTCGTCCGCATGTTCGAGGCGGAGGGGTACGCGGTCGCGCTCGCGACGGACGCGGCGCAGGCGAAGCGCGCGGCGGCGGACGCGATCGACCTCGCCGTGATCGATCGGATGCTGCCCGACGGCGACGGGCTCGACGTCTGCACGGAGCTGCGGCGCGCGGACTTCGACGGGCCGGTGCTCATGCTCACCGCGCGCGGCGAGACGAAGGACCGCGTGCACGCGCTCGACTTCGGCGCCGACGACTACCTCACCAAGCCGTTCGAGATCGACGAGCTCCTCGCGCGCCTGCGGGCGCTCTGCCGGCGCGGGCCGCGGATCGCGACGTTCGACGTCGGTCCGATCCACATCGACCTCGGGCGGCGCAACGCGTTCGCGCACGGCCGCCTCTTGCCGCTCACCGCGCGCGAGCTCGACATCCTCGCCTACCTCGCGCGGCGTCCAGGGACGCTCGTCTCGAAGCTCGAGCTCCTCGAGAACGTCTGGGCGGCGGACGAGATCGTCACGAACGTCGTCGAGGTCCACATGAGCCGCCTCCGCGACAAGCTCGGCGCCGACGCGGGGATCATCCAGACCGTGCGCGGGCAAGGGTATCGGATCGAGCCATGACGTTTCGCGTCCGCACGGCGCTCGTGGTGCTGGTCCTCACCGCGCTCACGATGGGCGGCGCGTTCGCGACGGTGTGGCACCTCTTCGTGTCGACGCAGCGCGCGCAGCTCGATCGCGCGCTCCTCGTCGTGGCGGAGAACGAGGCGCGCGAGGCGACGGCGGGGAGCCTCGACTTCACCGACGCGCCGGGGCCGTCCGCGAACGCGGTCGGGCCGCTCCCGAAGTACGGCGTCATCTACGCCGCGGGCGGGCGGCCGGTCTCCACCACCGCGAACCTCACCGCCGAGTCCGCGCCGCCGATGCCGCGCCTCGTCCGCTTCGGCGAGGGCTTCGACTTCGAGCACGACGGCCGTCCGATGCGCGGGATCACGGTCCCGGTCGGCGGCACCGCGATGCGCGTCCTCCTCGCGACGACGCGCGACGACCTCGAGGAGGACTCGATGATCCTCCGCCACGCGATGTCGGTCGCGTTCGTGGTCGGCTGCGTCTGGGCGGCGGTCGTCGCCTTCGGGGTCGCGACGCGGCTCACGCGCGAGCACTCCGCGGTGGGCGCGGTCGCGCGGCGCGTCGCGAGCGGCGACACGAGCGCGCGGGTCGCGTTCGCGTCGAGCAACGCCGACATGCAGCAGCTCGCGGACGACCTCAACGCGATGATCGAGCGGCTCGTCGGGCTGCTCTCGGTGCAGGAGCGCTTCATCGCGAACGCGGCGCACGAGCTCAGGACGCCGCTCACGTCGCTCCGGATCGAGCTCGAGCTCGCGCTCCGTCGCGGCACGACGCGCGAGGACTACGAGGGCGCGCTCCGCGGCGCGCTCGACTCGGCGCGCCGGCTCACCGGCCTCGCGGAGGACCTCCTCCAGCTCGCGCGGATGAAGGCGGCCGCGCCGGTGAAGGGCGAGGCCGCGATCGAGGACGCCGTCCTTGACGCGGTCGGCGACGTCGCGCCGGTCGGGCGCGCGCGGCACGTGTTCATCGTGGTGGAGCCGTTCCACGCGCTCGTCGCCGGCGATCGCGCCGGCATCGCGCGGCTCTTGCGGAACCTCCTCGAGAACGCGGTCCGCTTCTCGCCGGACGAGGGGCGCGTCCGCGTCGCGGCGGCGGAGAAGGACGGGCGCCTCGAGATCAGCGTCTCCGACGACGGCCCCGGCATCGCGAAGGAGGACGAGGACCGCATCTTCGAGCCGTTCGCGCGCGGGGCACGCGGCCGCGAGCCGAACGGCACCGGCCTCGGCCTCTCGATCGCGCGTGAGCTCGCGCGCTCCTACGGCGGCGACGTGCGCGCGGTCCCGAGCGAGGAGGGCGGACGTTTCGTCATCGCGCTCCGTCTGCGCGAGGCGCCGCCCGAAGACGAGGCCGCGGAGCCGGCGCTCGCCGCCGCGACGTGAGCCTCAAGGCGCGGCGGCGGGTCGAGGTGGAGCGCTCTTGACGCGCGTGAAGTGGAAGGCCGCGATCGCGAGCGCGGTCGCGGTGAAGGTGGCGCCGAGGAAGAACGGCGCGCCGACGCGGAAGTCGCCCGTCGGGTAGCGGCTCACGTGCGCGAAGAGCGGCGTGCTGAGGGCGGGGGCGATCACGGTGAGGAGGCTGTTGAGCGAGGAGAGGGAGCCCATCGCGAGCCCTTGCTCGCGCGCGTCGGCCGCCTTCGAGACGAGCGCGTTGATCGCGGCCGACACCGCGAAGGCGAGGAAATTCGCGATCGAGATCGCGTACATCATCCAGCCCTTCGTCGCGCAGCCGTACATGAGGTAGGCGCACGTGCCGGAGGCGAGGCCGAGGAGGACGACCCGCTGCTCGCCGAGGTGGCGGAGGAGCCGGCCGAGGAGCACGCCTTGCACGAGCGCGAACATGAGGCCGACGACGAAGAGCGAGAGGCCGGCTTCGCGCGGTCCCCAGCCGAAGCGGTACTCGTTGTAGATGACCCAGATCGAGTTGAGGATGAACTGCGAGAGGTTCGTCAGCGCGATGACGGTGACGAGGAGCCCGACGCCCTTGAGGCGCACGAGCCCGACCAGCGCGCCGAACGGGTTCGCCTTCCGGAGATCGATCGGCTTGCGGCGCTCCGGCGGCAGCGACTCCGGGAGCACGAGCGCGCCGTACGCGAAGTTGAGGAGCGCGAGCCCCGCCGCGACGAAGAAGGGGAGCCGGATCGCGATCGATCCGAGGAGGCCGCCGGTGACGGGGCCGAGGACGAAGCCGACGCCGAACGCGGCGCCGACGAGCCCGAAGCTCTTCGCGCGGTCCTCCGGCTTCGTGATGTCCGCGACGTACGCGTTCGCGACCGACATGTTCGACGCGAAGAGCCCGCCGATGATGCGGGTCCCGAGCAGCATCGGGAGCGATCGCACGAGCCCGGAGAGGAGGAACATCGTCCCGAGCCCGCCGATCGAGAGGAGGAGCACGAGGCGGCGGCCGTAGCGGTCCGAGAGCGCGCCGAGCATGGGCGCGCAGAGGAACTGGGTGAAGCCGAAGGTGAACACCATCGCGCCGTACCAGTAGGTCTGCTCCTGGACGTCGTGCGTGAACTCGCCGACGAGGGAGGGGATCACCGGCAGGAGGAGGCCGATCCCCATCATGTCGATGATGACCGTGACGACGATGAACGGGATCGCGGGCTGCCGGCCGGCCATGTGCGGCTCGCGAGCTTACGCTGCGCGCTTCTTCGCGACGACGACGATCTCTCCGGGCGAGCGCGGGAGGCAGCGCCTCGCGTCGGGCGCGATCAGCTCGTCGCGCAGCGCCATCGTCGTGACGAGCTCCTCGACGGCGAAGCCGTGCTGCTCGAGCGTACGGACGAGCTCGGTCGCGCTCTCGCCCCAGACGAACGGCTCGTCGATCCAGCGCATGATCCAGTCGACGACGCGCCGCTGCGTGTGGATGCGCACCTTGCCGGCGCGATCCGGCGTCACGATCGAGAGGATGACGGTCCGCGCGCCGGGTCCGCGCGCGAGGGCGGAGAGGATCGCCTCCACCCGGTCGCGCGCGAGGTACATGAGGAGGCCCTCCGCGACGAACGTGGTCGCGGCGGCCGGATCGAGCGCGGCGGTCGCGTCGAGCGCGGCGGCGAGGTCGCCCGTCGCGAGGTCGAGGGGGACGAACGTGACGGCGCGGGACGACGCGGCTTCGCGGCGGAGGCGCTGCGTCGCGGGGTGGTCGACCTCGACGATCGTCGCGGCGGCGGGGAGCGACTCCGCCATCATGTCGAAGCCCGCGCCGACGAGGACGACCTGACCGCATCCGGCCGCGGTCTCCCGCGCGAGCGCGCGCCGGATCGCGAATTTTCGCAGCGCGTAGTGCGCGACGAAGCCGGGCGAGACGAGGCGCTCGGCGACGTGGGCGGCGCGCTCGAGGACGGGCCACGGGATCGTGTCGAGGAGGCGCCCGACGATCGGGAGCGCGTGGCGGACGGCGGCCTCCACCGACGGCGTCGCCTCCGGGAACGCGAGCGGCGCGAGGGCGGGATCGTCTTCGAGGAGGAGCAGGGTCGAGGCGACGACCGCTGCGGTCGTGCTCGGACCGGCGTTCACGAGCGGTGACGTAGCGACGAATTAGTTGGAGGTCAAACGAATCGAGGGCCCGGCGCGGCGTGGTACGGTCGCGGCGGTGGAGCTCAGGCCGTACCAGCGCGAGGCGATCGACGCCGTGCTCGCGGCGCGGCGCGCGGGGACGCGGCGGATGGTGGTGTGCCTCCCGACCGGGGCGGGGAAGACGGTCATCTTCTCGGAGCTCGCGCGGATGGCGCGGCGGCAGGTGCTCGTGCTCGCGCACCGCGAGGAGCTGCTCGCGCAGGCGCGGGAGAAGGTCGCGCGCGCGCTCGGCGACGGCGGCGTCGTCGCGATCGAGCGCGGCGCCGAGCGCGCGCCGGCCGACGCGAAGGTGCTCGTCGCGTCGATCCGATCGCTGCACGAGGAGCGGCTCGCGCGGTTCCTCCACGGCCGCGATCTTGGGCTCGTCGTCTACGACGAGTGCCACCACGCGGCCGCGGACGACAACCTCCGCGTCTTGAAGACGCTCGGCGCCTTCGAGGCGGGATGGAACGGGACGCTCCTCGGCTTCACCGCGACGACCGCGCGCGGTGACGGGAAGGGGCTCGACGCGGTGTTCGAGCGCATCGTCTACACGCGGACGCTCCCGCAGATGGTCGCGGACGGCTACCTCGCGCGGCTCCGCGGCTACCGCGTCGCGACCTCGGCCGATCTCGCGCGGGTCACGGCGGGGGCGGGTGATTTTCGCGAGGAGGAGCTCGCGGAGGCGGTCGACATCGAGGAGCGGAACGCGCTCGTCGCCCGCACGATCCAGGAGCTCGCGCGCGATCGCCGGACGATCGCGTTCTGCGTGACGGTGGGGCACGCGATGAACCTCGCGCGCGCGCTCAACGCGGTCGGCGTGCCGGCCGGCATCGTGCACGGCGCGATGAAGCCGGAGGCGCGCGCGCGTTCGCTCGCCGACTTCCGGGCTGGCCGGACGCAGGCGCTCACCAACGTCGCGGTGCTCACGGAGGGGTTCGACGATCCCGAGGTCTCGTGCATCGCGATGGCGCGGCCGACGCGATCGGACGGGCTCTACGCGCAGTGCGTCGGTCGCGGGACGCGGCTCGCGCCGGGGAAGAAGGACTGCCTCGTGCTCGACTTCGTCGATCTGTCGGCGCTCGACCTGTGCACGCTGCCGTCGCTCTTCGGGGCGCCGCGCGATCTCGATCTCCGCGGGGAGGACGCGGAGGTCGCGCGCCGCGCGTGGCAGCGCATCCTCTTCGATCACCCCGGCTTCGAGGCGGAGGCGGGCGCGGTCACGCTCGAGGAGATCCAGGAGCGCGCGGCGCGCTTCGATCCGCTCGGGCTCGCGACCGACGGCGAGGTGCGCGCGATCTCGCCGAACGCGTGGTTCTCGCTCGGGCGGCACGGGGTCGGGCTCCACTTCGAGCGGAGCCGCGGGCGCACGAGCGAGGCGCTCGTGCTCAAGCGGCCGGGGCGCGCGCGCGGAAAGGTGTGGGAGGTGAGCGTCGACGGCAAGGTCGTCGATCGGTATTCGCGGATGGAGGAGGCGGTCGAGGCGGTCGACTACGAGCTCCACCGCATCGGCCGGCTCACCGCCGCGTCGGCGCTGCCGGGCGCGGCGTGGCGCGCGGACGGGAGGGCGGAGGCGCTGCGCCTCGCGGTGTGGAACCGGATCACGCGCCGTTGAGCGCGCTCTGAAATTCCGAACGAGTGTACCGAAATTGTGCTAGGCTCATTTCGTCATGAGCCAGGAAGTCTCGGCGCCCGCGCGGAGCCACACGCCGAAGGGGAAGGCGGCGCGCGAGCACATCCTTCGCGCGTGCGAGCCGCTGTTCG
The DNA here is from genome assembly GCA_019637155.1 of Labilithrix sp. Classification (NCBI taxonomy): domain Bacteria; kingdom Pseudomonadati; phylum Myxococcota; order Polyangiales; family Labilitrichaceae; genus Labilithrix; species Labilithrix sp. Next base: position 42,752 of record JAHBWE010000025.1, read on the forward strand.
CCGACGACGGCTTTCACGGCACGAGCATGCGCGACGTCGCGGAGGCGGCGGACCTGCCGCTCGCGAGCGTGGTCTATCACTTCGCGAAGAAGGAGAAGCTCTACGCGGCGATCCTGGGCGAGATCGCGGCGTCCCTCCTCGGCGACATGGAGAGGGCGCGCGCTCACGCCGACGGCGAGTCGGGCCTCGAGGCGGCGCTCCGCGCGCTCGTGCGGTGGTCGCTCGCCCATCCCGGCAGGGTGCGGCTCCTCGTGCGCGAGCTGCTCGACAACCCGGCCCGCGTCTCGCGCGCGATGGCGCTGCCGCTCGCGCCGGTGCTGACCGGGCTCTCGGCCGAGGTCGCGGTGCCGAACCCGGAGACGGCGGTGCTTCATGTCGTCGGGGCGGTGAGCTACGTCGTCGCGGCGTGGCCGACGGTGAAGCGCATGGTCGGCGCGCGGCGCGAGAAGGAGCTGATGCGCGACTACGAGGAGGACGCGATGACGCTCGCGCGCCGCGTGCTCGGGCTGCCGGCGCGGAGGGCGAAGCCGTGAAGCAGGGCCTTCAGGTCGAGCTCGTGAAGCGTGTGCTCGCGCACGTCGACGCGAAGACGACGGACGCGGACCCGAGCGGCCGCACGCTCGAGATCGGCGCGTACGCCGACGGCGAGCGCATGACGCGCGAGATCGGCACGCTGTTCCGCGAGCTGCCGCTGATGATCGCGCACGTCTCGGACCTGCCGAACGCGGGCGACTTCCTCACGCACGAAGCGTCGGGCACGCCGCTCCTCGTGGTGCGGCGCGACGACGGCGGCGTCGATGCGTTCCTCAACGTGTGCCGTCATCGCGGGACGCGGGTGGAGGACGCGCCGCGCGGCAACAAGCGCGCCTTCTCGTGCCCGTATCACGGCTGGACGTACGGCCGGCGCGGGCAGCTCGTCACGGTGCCGCACGAGCGAGGGTTCGCGTGCATCGACAAGGCGTCGCGCGGCCTCGTGCGCGTCGCGGCGGGGGTCGCGAGCGGCTTCGTGTTCGCGGTGCCGGAGGCGCTCGCGGAGGGGGCGAGCCACGAGCTCGACGTGCGCGCGTGGCTCGGTCCGCTCGCGGACGATCTCGAGGGCTTCGGCACGGCCTCGGCGGTCGCGCACGACGGCGATCGCCGTGCGGTCGTCCGCGACATCTCGTGGAAGCTCGCGATCGACATCTTCCTCGAGACGTACCACCTGCGCCCGACGCACAAGGACTCGATCTATCCGATGTTCTTCGACAACATCGGCCTCGTCGATCGGGTGGGCCCGCACCTCCGCAACGTCTTCCCGAAGCGGAGCATCCGCGAGCTCGCGGGCGCGGACGAGTCGACGTGGTCGCTGCGCACGCACGCGAACGTGCTCTTCCATCTGTTCCCGAACACGCTCGTCCTGGTGCAGCCCGATCACGCGGCGGTGCTCAACGTGTGGCCGATTGGCCCAACCCGCGCACAGGTTGCGTCGTATCTCCTCATCCCGGAGCGCGCGGAGTCCGACAAGGCGCGCGGCTACTGGAAGGCGAACGCCGACATCCTCTACGGGGCGACGGACGAGGACTTCGCGATGGGCGAGTCGATCCAGCGCGGCCTTTCCTCGGGCGCGAACACGGACGTGGTGTTCGCGTCGTACGAGCACGCGCTCGCGCACTTCCACGAAGGGATCGCGCGCCACACGTCGTGACCGCGGCACCGTCGATGCATGCTGCACGCGTCCGAGAGGAGGCACACAGCCATGCCGGAGAAGAAGACGACGGAGCGAGCGCGCAAGGCCGAGGCGGAGGGCAAGTCGCCCTCGACGCAGGCGGGCGAGCTCGTGCGCGAGGAGATGCATCACATCCGCGAGGGCAAACACGGCGCCCGCTCGACGAAGCAGGCGGTGGCGATCGGCCTCTCGAAGGCGCGTCGCGCCGGCGTGAAGGTGGGCACGCCGAAGCGCGGCTCGTCCGCGACGAAGAAGCAAGCAAAGCGCGACTCGTCCCACGCGAAGAAGGGTGCCGCCGCGAAGCGCCCCTCCCGCACGCGCTCCCGCGCCACGACGAAGGCCCTCCGCAAGGAGGGCACCGCCGCGGCGACCCCACGCGCGCTGTCCCGCCACGCGAAGAGCACCGCACGCAAGCGCCCCGCCTCCGCCCGCTCGGCCGCGGCCCGCAAAGCCGCCCGCACGAAGGGCCCCCGCGCACGTTCAGCGGCCGCAAAGAAGGCCGCCCGCACCCGCGCGTCGGCCGCGTAGCACGCGCGAAGCGCGAGGCGGCTCGCGTGGGAGAGCAAGCGCGCGCGCCGGCCGAGCATCGGGCGCGAGGCGGCTCGCGTGGGAGAGCAAGCGCGCGCGCCCGGCCGAGCATCGGGCGCGAGGCGGCTCGCGTGGGAGAGCCGTGTCGTTGCAAGCGCGCGCGTCGGCCGCGTAGCGGGCACGAGGTGCTCGCGTGGGAGAGTCGCGTCGCCGCGAGCCCACGCGCGGGCGCGCGGCGTTGCGCGAGGTAGCTCGCGCGTGGGAAGTTGCATCGCCGTAGGCGCACGCGCGCGGTCTCGTCAGGCAGAGACCTCGTCACGCAGCGTACCGCCGCGCGCTCCGCCTCGTCACGCAAGCGTATCGCGGCTGCGCGCTCTGCCTCGGCTCGCTAAGGAGCGCTCGAAGGGTCCTGCGTCTGCTCGGCGGCGGCGAAGAAGGCAGCGCGCACGCGCACGCGCGGCGCACGATGGTTTGGAACGCAGCGAAGGGCCGAGCTCGCTCCGCCAGCGTGGTGGACTGCATGGATGGGTCCTGCCAGAACCTGCTGGTGCGCGCGATGGGCTCGTTCGTCGATGTGCAAAACCGTTGAGGAGCGCGAGTGGGAGCGAAATGCATCCGCCTCGTTCGTGGCGCTTGACGGATTTTGGGGGGACGAGCGCACGACGAGGCAAGGCCCCTCCTCGATGGCCCCACGCCGCGCGTGGCAGGCACGTGGTGCGCGTTCCGAAAGGACGACGACTCGTTTCGGATCCGTGCCCGTGCGCGGGCGGCCTCGGGGCGCTGAAGAGGCTGAAAAATGGCGTGGTAGATGACGTCATGCGCATCGATGACCTCACGAACGAGCAGCTCCTGTCGGCGCTTCGGCGCGTCCTTGGTGATGAGCGTAGCGCCGTCGCGGCGATGCTTGCCTACCTCATCGAAGTCGAGAAACGACGGCTCCACCTCGAGCAAGCATGCTCGTCGATGCACGACTTCTGCGCACGGAAGCTCGGGCTGAGCGAGGACCAGGCGTCCCGCCGGATCGCCGCGGCGCGGCTGGGCGCGCGCTTCCCGGAGCTCGTCGAGGCGATCGGTGACGGACGCATGCATCTCTCCGGCGTGCTGCAGCTCCGCGGGCTCTTCACGGAGGCGAACGTCGCAGCGCGAGCTCGTGACCGGTGCGCCGTTGGCCCCTTTCACCAGCGGTGTCTGCGTCCGCGTCGCCATCGCCGAGTGCGCAGCTCTTGCCGCTCTCGGTCGAGCGTTTCCAGATCATGTTCACGGCTGCGGTGGAGCTGCGCGACAAGCTCGAGCTGGCGCGTGCGCTCCTGCGGCATGTGAATCCGAGCGGCGACCTTGCGGTCGTGATCGAGCGCGCTCTCGATCGGCTGCTCTTGCACCTCGAGAAGACGAAGCTCGGCAAGGCGAAGCGCCCGCGGAGGAGCAAGGGACGTGCGAATCCGAGCGACGTCTCGCGCGAGACGCTGCGCGAGGTCCATGAGCGGGACGCAGGGCAGCACCTTCGTCAGCGCAGACGGCGAGCGCTGTCCGGTCCGAGAGTGGCTCGAGGTCGATCATCGTCAGCCCCGCGCCCTCGGCGGCGACGGGACGATCGAGAACGTCCGTATCCTTTGCCGCGGGCACAATCGGCTCGCCGCGGCGCAGACCTTCGGCGCCGAGCACATCACGTGCAAGATCGAGGAGGCGCGCGCAGGGCGGACTGCCGCCGCCGAACACAGGGCGCAACCGAGCTTGCTCGACTTGCCAGCCGAAACGACATCGGCGAACCCGGCAATGCAGGCGGCCGCAAGCGATCCGGCGACCGCCAATCCGGATATGGCCACGCTTACTCACGACGTGAATGCGAGCACCCCAGCGGCCGGTACAGACGTCATCCGTACGCCGTACGCGGTCGCGAGCGCGGCGGCCGGTACGGGGGTCGCCGGTGCGCCGGACGCGTCAACCCACGTCGCGGTCGCGAGCGCCCTGGCGGCCGGTGCGGGCGTCGTCAGTGCGTTGCCCGCTGTCTTCGCTGTCTCCGCTGCCTGGACCATCGCGCTTGCAGTCCGCGGCGCAAGATGATGCGGGCGCGATGCGTAGCGGAAAGGCAGATCCTCGCGACGCCGCATACCGAAGGCGTCGCGGCGGGCTGGAGAGTCGTGCGCGCCCAAGAAAACTACACACTGGCGTGTGTGCTTCGTTTTGGCCCACGCCGACGATGCGACGGGCGGCGCTCGGGTTTGCGGGTGGACGTGGAAACGGCCGGCGTCTCTGGGAGGGCCGGCCGTTTCGTTGGGTCATCGTTGGGTCAGAGGCGGGTCACCAGTCGCGGCCGCCGCCGCGGCCGCCGCCGCCGCGACCACCACGGCCGCCGCCGCCGCCACCGCCGCCGAAGCCGCCGCGACCACCGCCGCCGCCGCCACCGCCGAAGCCGCCGCCACCGCCGCCGAAGCCGCCACCACCGCCACGACGCTCCTCGGCGAGGTTCACGCGGAGGGAGCGGCCGTCGAGCATCGAGCCGTTCATCTTGGCGATGGCGTTCTGCGCCTCCGCCTCGGTCGACATCGTGACGAAGCCGAAGCCGCGGGCGCGGCCCGTGTCGCGATCCATCACCACGTGCGTGTCGGTGACGACGCCGCACTCGGCGAACGCGGTCTGGAGCGCGTTCTTGTCGGTGTCATAGGACAGGTTGCCCACGTAAAGACGATTGTTCATTTGCTGTGTCTCTCTCGAAAGTGTCCGTAGCCGTCGTCGATCCGCGATCCCCGTGAATTCGAGAGAGCGTGTCCGTCCTCAGTGCCAACGTGACGTTCGTGAGCCCGCACAATAGGTTCTCGGCCGGCGTAGCGCAAGTTGGCCGCGGTCGAGGTCTCGTAAATCATGGTATGACGGCGCCATGAAGCTCTCGAAACCCTCATTTCTCGCGCTCGCGGCGATCGGTTGGGCGGACGGGTCGCTCCAGCGCGTCGAGTCCGTCGGGCTCCTCCGCGCCGCCAAGGAGGCCGGGCTCTCCGACGCGGACCTCGCCGACGTGGAGAGGGCGACGAAGCAGAAGACCAACCTCGACGAGCTCGACCTCGGCACCATGACCGAGTGGGAGCAGGTCCTCACCTACGCCCTCGCCTCGTGGCTCGCCTCGCTCGACGGCGTCGCGTCGACCGATGAGGTCGAGGTGCTCCGGACGCTCGGCGATCGCCTCGGCGTGTCCGACGGCCTGCGGAAGCGCGCGCAGGCCGTCGCGTTCGACATCTCCTGCCTCCCCGAGGGCGGACGGCCCGACCGCTACGACTTCCAGAAGCTCACGGCGCGGCTCGCCGAGCGCCTGCCTCAGCTCGCTCCGAAGGCGGACGAATGAGGCGCGCGCTCTCGGCGCTCGCGCTCGGGACATGCGCGGTCGCGGTCGCGGGATGCTCGAAAGAGAACCCGCCGCCGGCGGCATCCAGCGCGACGCCGCCGGCCTCGGCGCCGGCCGTCACCGTCGTGGATGCCGGGCCGCCCGCCGTCGTCGACGCGGGCGCCACCGCCTCCGCGGAGGCCGACGACGAGAACACGCCCGACATCGAGTTCGTTCCGACGCCGATGCAGGTCGTCGACAAGATGTTCGAGGTCGCCAAGATCCAGAAGAACGACGTGCTCTACGACCTCGGGTGCGGGGACGGGCGCATCGTCGTTCAGGCCGCGAAGCGGTACGGCATCAAGGCCGTCGGCTTCGACATCGACCCGCAGCGCATCAAGGAGTCGAACGAGAACGCGAAGCAGAACGGCGTCGAGAGCCTCGTCCGCTTCGAGCAGAAGAACATCTTCAGCGTCGACCTGACGCCCGCGTCGGTCGTCACGCTGTACCTCTTGCCCGAGCTCAACGTGCGCCTCATCCCGCAGCTCGAGAAGCTGAAGCCTGGGTCGCGCATCATCGCCCACGACTTCGACATGGAAGGCGTCGAGCCGGTCAAGTGGTGGACCGTCATCGCGAAGGACCACCGCGAGGTCACGAAGGACCGCGAGCACTACGTCTACCTCTGGAAGACGCCGCTCCAGAAGACGAAGCCGAAGGCGAAGTAGGGCGCGTCAGGACCCTTGCGTCAGGGCACCGCGACGTCGAAGTGCACGGCCCAGTCGTAGAGCGGGAGGCCGGAGCGCGAGGGCGTCGCGTCGGAGTCGCGCAGGTTGCCGCGCGCGCCCGCGGGAGTGCCGATGCACGTGAGCGGGGTCTGGTTCTGCGCGTACGTGAGGCGGCCCGCGCCGGTGGGGACTGCGGCGAGGGTGAGCCTCACGGCGTCGGGGCCGGCGAGCTCCACCTTCGCGATCGGCTTCGGAGCGCCCGCCGCGTCGAGGTATTCGAAGCCGTAGCTCGCGGCCTCCGCGACGAGGGCGGTGTCGATCACGAGCGGCGGCGCGGGGACGTGGAACTGCACCGTGACCTCGGCGCCGTCGCGGGTCACGTGCCGGGGGCGCACCGGCTCCCAGGTGCGGCCCTCGAGGACGACCTTTGCGTAGACCTTTCCGAACATCTCGCCGAGGTGCTTCTCGCCGACGTTCGTGTAGTGGCGGCAGTCGGAGGCGAACGCGAACGCGTAGGCCGGGCCGATGAGGACGACCTTGCCCGGCGCGGCGAGGTGGGCGTCGAGCTGGTGCTGCGCGAGCTCGCTCGTCTTGGCGTCGTTCCAGCCGGAGATCTGCGAGATGAAGAGCGGCACCGGCTGCGACTGCTGCGTGATCGCGCGGATGCTCGTCTCGTAGTCGTGCTGCCACTCGACGAGCGCGTCGGCGTAGGTCTGGATCTTCCCCGGCGTGCCGTCGGTGCCGTCGAGCGGGAGCTCCGCGACGCCGGCGGTGTACGAGTAGTGGTCGCTCTCGCCGTGGATCGCCGCGACCGCGCGGACGACGTACGACTTGCCCGCGGCGGCGGCGAGGGACTTGCCGCTCTCGACCTCCTGCATCCCTTGCTCGAAGGGATGGTTGTATCCAGGCTTGTAGTTGCAGCCGTTCTTGCGGAGGCACCAATACGTATTACCGCTCCGCCCGTGGAGGCTCACGAGCACGTCGTGTTTGTCCGGGAGGCCGGGGATCTTTCCTTTGTAGTGGCCTTGGGCGAGGAACGCGATCTCGTTCGCGAGTCCCGACGCCGGGGTCTCGACGCCGTAGTTGAAAAAGAGATCGCCCTCGACCAGCGGGACGAACGAAGACGGGACGTCGTACTTCACGCAGCCCGCGCCGTCGCACGGCACCCCGTTCGGGGCGCTCTTGGAGCCGCGGGCGGGCATGACCCCCGTGTCGAACATCAAATTGCCATACGGCTGCTCCGTCGAGAGCACCGGCGTGCCGCCGTTCGCGACCGAGTTCGATTGGCCCGTGACGAGGACGTGGTTGATCGCGAAATCGGTATATGGGCTCGCCGGCGCGCCGCCCGAGCTCGAGCCGTCGACGCTGCCGTTGCCGGTCACGACGCCGTCGCCGTCGCCTTCGACGCCATTACCGTCGCTGCCACTGCCGCTGCCGCCTCCACCGCGGGGGCTGTTCGCGCCGGTGGCGGAGATCGGGTCGCCGGCGTCGCTGCCGCAAGCCGCGAGGCTCACCGCGATCCCGAGGAGGAGGGAGTGTCGATTGCGCATGGTCTTTCCGGATCAGGGGACGGGAGCGTCGAAATGGACTGCCCAGTTGAAGAGCTCGTGGCCGTTCTGCGAAGGGGTTGCGTCGGAGTCGCGGAGGTTGCCGCGCGCGAGCGTGCGCGAGCCGGCGCAGCCCTCGAACGTGTACGCGTAGCGGAGGCGGCCGCCGGTCGTCGGGGCGGACGCGAGGGTGACCTGCACCGTGTCGGTCGCGATGATCTCGACCTTCGCGATCGCGGGCGTCGCGCCGCTCTCGTCGTACCACTCGAATCCGAAGTCGCCGGGATCGTCCACGCGGGTGGTGTCGAAGACGAGGGGCGGGGCAGGGACGTGGAACTTCGCGGTGACGATCGCGCCGGCGCGCGTGACCGCGATCGGGCGGAGCGGCTCCCAGCGCCTGCCCTCGAGGACCGTCGCAGAATAGGCTTTGGCGAAATATTCGCCGAGCCAGCGCTCGCCCGGACCGGTGAAATGAAGGCAGTCGTTCGAATACGGCAATACGTAGGTCGGGCCCACGATCGTGACCTTGCCGCTCGAGCGCAGATGGGCGTCCATCTGCATGTAAGGGATCACGGAGGTGGGGACGTCGTTCCAGTGCGAATACTGGTTGAGGAACAGCGGGACCGGGACCGTCTGGCCCGTGATCTCCTGCACGCCCGTCTCGTAGTCTCGTTGCCACTCGAGGAGCGCGTCGGCGTAGTCGTCGAGCGTCGAGACGCCGTCGGTCCCCGGCATCGGGAAGGCGGGTTTCCCTGCCGAATACGCGTAGTGGTCATTCTCGCCGTGAATGACGGTGACGGCGCGGACGACGTACGACTTGCCCGCGGCCTCGGCGAGGCGCTTCGCGTCGCGGACCTGCCGCATGCCGTCGTCGAAGGGCTGAACGTAACCCTTCGTCGGCCACCAGTCGCAGCTGCCTTTTCGCAAACAGAGATACGAATTGCCGCTCCGGCCGTGGAGGCTCACGAGCATCGTGTGCTCGACGCCGAGGGCGAGCCCCATCTTCGTCGTTTGATTGGCGAGGCCGGAGGACATCGTCTCGACCGGGTAAAAGAAGCTGTCGCCCTCGACGAGCGGGACGAACGCCGCCGGCTCGTCGTAGTGCGTGCAGCCGTCGCCGCCGCACTTCGACGCCGTCATGACGCCGACGTCGAACATGAGGTTCGAATACGGCTGCGAGGTGGAGAGGATCGGCTTTCCGTCGTTCGCGACCGAGTTCGACTGGCCCGTCGAGAGGACGTGGTTGATGTCGTAAGGCACGTAGACGTAAGGAGGCTCGGCGGGCGGCGGGACGACGCCGCCGTCGGGCAGGGCAGTGCCCGGCGGCAGCGCCGGCGCCGGCGTGAAGGGATCGACCGGATTGTCGGGATCGACCGGCGCCGGCGCCGAAGGATCGGAGGCAGACGAAGCGCGGTTCGGGGCGAGCTCGTCCTGGCACGCGGCGGAGGCAAAGAGGAACAGGGGAAGAAGCGCAGCGGCGCGCCGAGCTCGCATCACGGAGCCCGACCGTGCAGCGCGCGTGCCGGCTCGGCTAGGGCATCGTGACGACGACGTGGCCGGCCGCGCGGTCGACGATCGCGAGGCTCGATCCTCGTGCGCCCACCGTCATCTCCACGCGTTTCCCGTCGACGAGGAGCGTGCGCTTTGCGGCTTCGGGACGCTCGTTCACCAGCACGGCGAGCGCGTGCTTCGACGCAAGAAGGACACGACCGGCGACCCCTGCCTCGCTCGAACCCGAGGCCGAACCCGCAAATGCGGCGGGGACGCGGGCGCCTTCGAGGGCGGCGCGGAGGAGCCGCACGAGGGCCTCGCGGTCGCGGGTGAGCTCGAGCGGCAGCGGCTCGTGCCAGACGTTGCCGGTGAGCTTGCCGAGCGAGGGCACGTCGGCGCGGAGGACCTTCTCCTGCGCGAGCTCCTCGAACGCGACGCTGCCGCTGGGGCTCCACGCCGTCTTCTCGTGCATCGCGACGGGGCGCGTCGGCACGAGGAGCCCGAGCGCGTCGAGCGAAGGGGCGCGGCGGCCGTAGGAGTCGCCCTCGATCGCGCCGGTGAAGAGGACCTTCGTGCCGGCGCGCGACGCGTCGAGGAGCACCTTCGCCGCGGGCTCGTCGAGGACGGTGGCGTTCGGGACGATCACGAGCTTCACGCCCTCGAGCTTGCTCGCCGCGAGCCGCAGATCGCTCATCGCGGACGGCGCGATCCCGAAGCGCTCGGCGAGGACGCGCACGACCGGCTTCGTCGCGTCGATCTGGCCCGGGAGGCCCAGGAACGCGCGCGCGTGCGGGACGACGAGGACGACGGGATCGGGCTCGAAGTCCTCGATGAACGGCGCCGCCTGGGCGAAGAACTTCGCGAAGCGCGCCATCGCGTCGAGCTCCGGCTTCGCGGTGCCGTCGGGCCGGAAGAGGCCGATCGTGGTCTCCTCGTCGATCGGCATGTACGGGTTCACGTTCCAGACCCACTCGACGACGCCGGCGCCGCGGCTCGCGAACGCGTAGCCGAGCTTGCGCTCGAGGAGCCGCGCGGCGTCCTCGGGCGTGCGCCACGGCGTGCCGTCGCTCCGCTCGAGGCGCATGAGGCCGGTCTCTTGATGGAGGTTCGGCTTGCCCGCGACCTTCGTGAGGACGCCGCCCCAGAGGAGGTCGTCGTTCTTCCACCAGGTGTGGACCGCGGTGTAGTCGAGCGTGTTCGCGAGGAGCTGCTGCGTCGCGCGCTCGTAGATGCCGCCCTCGTCCTGGCCGAGCGTGACGAGCTCGTCTCCGGCGGCGGCGCGGATCGCGGCGCGCAGGTTCCCCGCCCAGCGCGCGGTGACGTCCTCGGTGAGCTCGCGGAAGTCGCGCGCCTTGCGCGGATGGCGGCCGACCTGCATCGCGCCGACCTCGAAGTCGTCGTCGGTCGGGAGCGCGAGCGGCGTGGCGGTCGCGTCGCCCCAGAGCGCCTGCAGCGCGGCGACGCTCGGCCGTCCGTGCCGCGCGTCGACCCACTCGTGCCAGGCCTTCGCCTCGTGCGTGTCGCCGATCGGGCGCGTTCGCCAGAGCTTCGCGGGCGGCGCGTACGACGGCTCGTTGATGAGGTCCCAGTGGACCCACGAGACGCCGGCGAACCGGCGCGCGATCGAGCTGACGAGCGCCCGCTGTCCCTCGAGCGAGCGTGGATCGAGGTACGGGTTCGCGCCGTCGTAGGCCGGCGGGAGGAAGGCGAAGAGGTTGAAGCAGACGACGATGCCGTGGAGCGCCGCGGTCTCGACGAAGGCCTCCGCCGCGGCGAGCACGCGCTCGTCGACGATGCGCGCGCCGGAGCCGCCGGTGGGCTCCGACATCACGCGCGACCACGCCGTCCAGAGCCCGGTGCGCACGAAGTTGACGCCGTGCTTCTTCATCGCCGAAAAATCGCGGTCCCAGACGTGGGGGTTCGGCTCGAAGAGGAAGTGACGATGGACGTCCGACGCCATGTACGTCGTCCCGACGATCGGGAACGGTCGGCCGTCCTTCGTGAGCCAGTCGCGGCCGACGTTGATCTTCGGGCCGCTGCCGAGGAGCTTCTCGTCCTTCACCCAGAAGCCGCTCTCCGCGACGCGCGGCTCGGGGCCGGCCTCGCGCTCGACCACGACGCGGTGGAGGCCGGGCTCGAGCTTCGCGTCGATCTTCACGCTGCCGGATCCGGGGCGGACGACGCTGAAGACGGGCTTCCCCGTGGGAGCGGTGACGGTGAGCTTGAAGGGGCCGCTCGCGGTGACGGCGATCTCGGCCGTCTCGCCCGGGGCGACGGAGGCCCGGATCGGGATCGCGCGCGTCTCGGTCGCGCCTTGCAGCGCGCGCTCGATCATCGACTTGATCGCGCCGGCCTCGAGCTTCCGATCCGTCGTCGCGAAGAGCCAGCGCGCGCCGGCGGAGCCGCCGCGGAGGCGGTCGACCTCGAGGAGGCGGCAGCCGCGCGGGACGCCGGCGGCGTCGAGGACGGGCGCGAGGGAGCGGACGACGGCGTCGCGCGGGCCCGCGCTGCCGTGCTCGTCGGGGAACTCGCGCTCGTCGGTGAGGCGCACGGTGAGCGCCCACGTCGTCGATCCGTCGGGCATCTTCAGCGCCTCGGCGGGGCCGACGTGGAGGTCGTGCGCGAACGCGGTCGAGCGCGCGGCGGCGACCCAGCGGCCGTTCTCGTGCTTGATCGGCGCATGGAACGGCGCGCCGCCGAGGACGACGAGGCCGCCGCCGCCGCCGAGGAACTCGCGCATCGGGCTCCACGCGTCGACCGGGAACGCGCTCCCGTACGGCAGGACGAGGACGTCGTAGGGATGGGAGCGGAGCTGATCGACGAGCTCCGACGTCGTCGAGGCGCGCGTCCACTTCACGCCCGCGAGGGCGGCGTCGAGGACGGCGTCGTCCACCGCGGGGGCGTCGACGGACGGGAAGCCGTGGGCGCGAAAGACGATCGCCCCGCTCGGCGGCGTTCGCGGCTTCGTCGTGGCGGGCACCTGCATCGCGGCGGTCGCCGGGCGCTTCGCGGGCGGCGGCGGCGTGCGTGGCGCCGCGCAACCGGCGAGCATGACCAACGCCGCGAGGGAGAGGCGCCTCACTCCGCTCTTCGTATCACGATCACGTCGGCGCGAGACGGGCGAAGAAGGGGTGTCGTCCGAACCACGCGAGCTCGTCGGACGCTGCGCCGACGAGCCGCTCGCGGGTGCGGAGCCAGCGCATGCACCAGTCCGCGAGGGCGTCGTCGCCCTCCTCGCGCGCGGCGGCTTCCTCCACCCGGACGAGGTCGATGCTGCGATGGAGCGCGGTGAGCGCGCGGCGGTACGCGTGCTCGTGGTCGACGAAGGGATCGACCGCGACGTCGCGGAGGCGGTGGAGCGTGTCGAGCGCGAGCGCCCCCAACGATCCGATCCGAACGCGTCGCTCCCTCGCCTTCGTGCGCAGGTCGTCGAGCGACTCGCTCGCGTGCGCCGCGACCGCGCGGAGCGCCGCCGCCGGAGGTCCGCTCCCGATGCGCTTCGCCTCCCGGATCGCGAGGCGGTAGGCGTCCTCCTCCAGCTCGTAGAGCTCGGCGAGGAGGGACGGGGACAGGCGAGACGACGGCGGCGACGACATGACGATGCGATTCGGGATATTCGTTGGATCTGTGGATCGTTGGGGGCGGGTTCGGTCGCGGCGGCTCAGAGGCCGGTGGTCGCGGGCTGGAAGTCGGAGTGGCCGCCGAAGCCGTTCGCGACCTGGCCCTCGTCCGACTTCGACTTCGACGACTCGAGGAGGCTCTGGACGGGGTGGAGGTGGCTGATCTTGTCGCTGACCTTGCCGTAGCTCTCCTTCGCGACGTTGAGGGCCTTCACGCGGGTCTTCGGCGAGAAGAAGAAGAGCGCCGCGATGCCGCCGAGGGCCGCGAAGCCGATGCCGCCGACCACGTACGCGGCGATCGGGGTCCTCTTCGGCTTCATGATGTACGGGATCGCAGGCATCGCCGCGATGACGCCCTTGAGCACGGTGTTCAGGTTCCTTTTGGTCATCATCCTGGAGATGTTCTTCATGGTGATGACCGACGGTTGCATCGCCCATACCGCGCGCGTCCCGCGGCGGGATCGCGCGCAGGGAGGCGGGCTCGCGGACGATCGCGCTCGTGACGCGATGCACATTGTCCCGCTCGCGTGTCACGGCGGCGCTGTGCGCCACGCTCGCGCTCAGTGGCGGAGCGCCGCGGGCGGCGAGGGCGAGGACGACGCGGCGGTGCCGATGCTCACGACGGCGAGGCACGCGCAGAGCGCGACCGCGATGCGCAGCGCGAGCCGCGGCGGACGCGGCGCCGGCGGGGGAGGCGCCGGCGGCATCGGGATCATGAGCGGCAGCTGCGCGCTCACCGCGGTGGGCAGGCACTCGACGCTCGCACGTCGCGCACGACCGAGCGGCGACGCGACCCCCATGCTCGGACGCGTCGCACACGCCGCCCGCGCGGGATGCACGAGGAGCGCAGAGTCGCTCCGCGGCATCGCGATCGCGCCCGCGTTCGAGCGCGCTGGGGTGGAGTGGCGCGCGGCGTTCGGGCGCGCGGGGTTCGTGGCGCGCGCGGCGTTCGGGTGCGTTGGGCTCGAGGAGGCGCGCGAGTCGAGGCGAGCTGCGTTCGGATGCGCTGGGTTCGTGGCGCGCGCGGCGTTCGTGTGCGCTGGGCTCGAGGAGGCGCGCGCGTCGACGTGGCCCGTGTTCGGGGGTGTTGTGTTCGAGGTGGTGCGTGGGCGCGCGGAGGTGCGGTTCGGCGTGGCGCGGCGGGGATGCGGGCTCGTGTGCGAGCGCTCGAACGTGGTCGTTGGTTCGTCGTCTTGCTCGGCGGCGGGGCGCGGGCGCGGAGGGGCGGGGCGGCCGCGGCGGAGGGCGTCGCGGAGGGCTGCGCGGCGGCGCTGCAGCGTGCGGCCGAGGTCGAGCTCGAGGCGCGACGCGACGTCCTGGTGGCACGCGTCGAGGTCCTCCGCGTGCGCCGCGTCCTCGAGCGCGTCGGCCATCTCGCGGGCGGTGGCGTAGCGGTCTTCGGGGTCCTCGCGCAGCGCGCGGAGGACGACCGCCGTGATCGAGCCCGGCACCTCGGCGCGGATGGCGTGCGGATCGGGGACCGCGAGGCGCGCGAGGCCGAGCGACGCGCGGCCGCCTTTGCCGTAGAGGTACTCGCCGGTCAGCATCTCCCAGAGCACGACGCCGGCGGCGAAGACGTCGCTCCGGCGCGTCGCGGCGCAGCCGTCGAGCTGCTCCGGCGCGACGTACGCGCGCTTGCCTTTCATCGCGCCCGCGCGCGTCTCCTCCGCGAGCCGCTCCTTCGCCTTCGCGATGCCGAAGTCCGAGATCTTCGCGACGCCGTCGAGGCCGACGAGGATGTTCGACGGCGAGACGTCGCGATGCACGAGCCCGAGCACGTCGCCGTCGTCGCCGCGGACCTCGTGCGCGGCGTGGAGCCCGCGCAGCACGTCGAGCGCGATCCGGATCGCGACCGCGACGGGGAGGCTCGCGCCCGCGAGCCACTCGTCCAGCGAGGCGCCGTCGACGAGCGTCATCGCCTGGTACACGACCTCGCCCTCGCATCCGAGGTCGTGGATCTCGACCACGTTCGGATGCCGGACCCGCGACGCGAGGAGCGCCTCGTCGACGAACATCGCGCGCCCGGCGCGGTCGCGCAGCAGCTCCGGACGCATCGTCTTCAGCGCGACGAGCTTGCGGAACCCGAGGTGTCCGGTCTGCTCCGCGATCCAGACGCGCGCCATCCCACCTTCGGCCACCGGCGCGAGGACCTCGTAACGACCGAGCCGTGCACCAGGACCGAGCTCCCTCATGGCCGGTCACGAAGCACCGCGCGTGCCGGATAGGATCTTCGCGTGATGACGGCATTTTCTCGCACGGCGCGCCGCGCCGGCCGATCGAACGGGTCCTGTCGCTGGACACGGCCGTGACCTCCGCGGCATCGTCGCGCGGCGCGGCGATCAGCCGACCTTCGCGACCGCGGAGGGCTTCTCGCGCTTCACGTTGTAGATGCGGAGCGGCTTCTCCTTGCCCTTCAGCGCGGCGGGCGGGAGCTCCTCGACCTCGAAGCGGGGGCCGAGGCGGGCGAGGGTGTACTCGCTGACGATGACCTGTCCCGCGAGGGCGATGCCGCAGAGGCGCGCGCTCGTGTTCGCGGTGTCGCCGATGACGGTGTAGCTCATCGCCTTCGAGCTCCCGACGTAACCGGCGACGAGCGGACCGGTGTGGAGGCCCATCCCGACCGCGAGCGGGGGATGGCCGCTCTCGACGCGCTTCCGGTTGAACTTGCCGAGCACTTCCATCTGGTCGAGCGCGCACTGGACCGAGCGCACGGCGTCGTCCTGGCGGTGCACCGGCGCGCCCCAGAAGGCCATGATGCCGTCGCCCATGAACTTGTCGAGCGTGCCTTCGTACTTGAAGATCGTCTCGACCATCGCCTCGAAGTACTCGTTCAGGAGGTCGTTGATGACCCCGGCGGTGGCGCCCTCCGACATGCGGGTGAAGCCGCGGATGTCCGAGTTGAACACCGTGCACTCGGGCACGTGCACGCCGCCCTTCTTCACCTCGAGCTTGCCGGAGAGGACCTGCTCCGCGACGTTCGGCGAGAGGAGGCGGCTGAAGCGCTCGCGGTTGACGATCTCCTGCTCGATCTTCTTCGCGAGGAGGTTGTTCTCGATGAACATCGCCGCCTGGTTCGCGACCGCGGTGAGGAGCTCGAGGTCCTTCTGCTGGAACTGCGCGAGCGACTCCGAGTCGAGCCAGATCGCGCCGAGGACGTCCTTCTCGTGCAGGAGCGGCACGACGATCGCGCTCGAGATCCGGTTCAGGATCATCGATTTGCCCTTCGAGGACGCGAAGTCCATCGAGGCGTCGTGGGTGAGGACCGCGGCGCGCTCCTGGATGACGTGGTTGAGGATCGTGGAAGACACCTGAATCGGTGAATCCGTGCCGTCGCGGCGGTGGGCGGCCTTCGGCGCGAGCGAGCCGTCGCCCTCGCGGAGCAGGATGACGGCGCGGTCCGCGTTCACGAACTTGAACAGCGACATCAGGATCTTGTGCAGCAGCTGATCGAGGTCGCGCTCGAGGCCGATGTCGCGCGTGAGCTCCCACGTCAGGCGGAGGCGCTCGTAGTCGACGCGGATCTGCTGCGGATCGTGGGCGAGCTGGTCGTAAGGGAGGAAGCCCTTCTGCTGCGCGTTGATCTGCGTGCCGATCGCGCGCGCGCTGTCGAGCACGTCGACGCGCGTGCCGCCGAAGCTCGGCGGGCGTCGCCCCGCGCCGCCGTGCGGGGGATAGCCGCCGGACTGCCCCGCCCCGCCGGGGTGAGGGGGATGCACCGCCTGGTTGTACGGCGACGAGGGGTACGGCGGGCGCGGCTGCTGGCTGCCGGGATGCGGGACGCTCGGCATCCCCATCGTGCCCATCGGGCCGTGACCCGGGTGCATGCCCTGGCCCGGGATGGACGGCTGCTGCGTCGGCGGCGGGACGCTCCCCTTGCTCCACGGCCCTTGCGGGCTCATCGGACCGCCGCCCATGCCGCCGAGCTGGTTCGCCATCTGCGGGTTCGACCCCGGCATCGGGTGGTGATGCTGGATCGCGCCCGGCGAGATGTGCGGCTGCGCCATGCCGCCGTGCGGGAGCGGCGCGTTGAAGTCGAGGGGCGGGCCGTGGCCGTCGTCGAAGCGCGCGCGGGTGGAGCCGAGCGCGATCTCGTCGCCGTGGCGCAGCATCATCTCGCCGCGGACGCGCTCGCCGTTCACGTAGGTGCCGTTGAGCGAGCCGAGATCGCGGAGGACGACGCCGCCGTCGCGCTGCTCGAGGATGCAGTGCTCCTTCGACACGATCTTGTCGAGGAGCTGGATGGAGTTGTTCGGGTGACGCCCGAGGCTGTTGATCGGCCGGAGCTCGATCGCCTGCTGGCCCTCCGCTGTCGCGAGGATAAGACGCGCCATCCGCGAGCCATCGTACCGGACCTCCGCGGACGCGGACAGACCTTCTTGGTCTGTTCGGACAACTGAGGTCTGTTAGCATCGAGGGACATGCCCCAGCGCCGTCCCGGCCCTGATTCGAAGCCGCGTTCACGCGCAAAGTCCAACGGCCGGGCGCGCCCCGAAGGCGGCGGGACCGGGGAGGCTCCGCGGCGGGAGCCGAGCGACGCACCCACATCGATGAGCGCCCCGGTGAAGGCCTGGCTCGACGCCAACCTCTCGCCGCAACCGGGATCGGGTCGCGATCCCTTCCGCATTTCCGCCGAACAGGCGACGCAGCGCACCGATCCGGCGATGCTCCCGGAGAAGCCGGCCGCGAGCGGGGGCCTCTTCGAGATGTTGCCGACCGTCGCGCGCCGTGCGCTCGCGCTTGGTCTCGCCGCGCGGGAGCCCTCCTTCCATGTCTTCGTCTCCGCGCTCCCGGAGGTGATGATCGAGGACGACATCGTCGGCTTCGCGGAGAAGTTCGCGCAGGGCCGGCCGACGCCGCCCGACATCGTCTACGTCCACGACTTCGACAAACCCGAGGCGCCGAAGCCCCTCGTCCTCCCCGCCGGGTCGGGCGGCACCCTCGTCGCGGCGATGGACGCGCTCATCGATCGGCTCAAAGACGAGATCCCCGCCATCGCCGCGCACGACGAGGTGCGCCGCGCGACGCAGAAGCTCGCGCGCGAGCTCGAGTCGAAGAACAAGGAGGTCCTCACCGGCCTCGAGTCGACGGCGAAGAACCTCGGCTTCGGCATCCGCGCGGTGCAGGGCGGCGTGCAGACGTTCCCGATCCTCCACGGCAAGCCGCTCTCGGCCGAGCAGTTCGGCGCGCTCGACGACGTGACGAAGCGCGCGCTCGGCGAGGCGGAGGACCGCCTCACGACCGAGGTCGAGAAGGCGGCCGGCCGCGTCCGCGAGCAGAGCGCGCAGTTCGACGCCGCGCGCGAGGAGGCGATGAACCGCCTCGCCGAGACCGTCATCCGCCGCGCGCTCGGCGAGGTGAAGAAGCTGCTCGAGGACTTCGGCGAAGACGTCGCGACCTACCTCGACGGCTGCGAGAAGGCGCTGATCGAGGACTGGGCCGACTTCGTCGAGCAGCCCCATCAGATGATCCAGAACGAGGACGGCAGCATCGAGAAGGTCGAGGCCGAGCCCGCCGATCACGATCCCGAGCACGCGACGCGCCTCGGCCGCTTCAAGGTGAACCTCCTCGTCGCGCACGAAGAGGACTCGCCGCCGCCCGTCGTCTACGAGACGAACCCGACCTACCCGAACCTCTTCGGGTACCTCGAGCGCCGCGCGCGGTTCGGCGCGCTCCTCACCGACTTCACGCGCATCCGCGCCGGCTCGCTCCACACCGCGTCCGGCGGCGTCCTCGTCGTCCGCGCGACGGACCTGATGACGGACCCGATCATCTGGGAGCGCATGAAGCGCGTCCTGCGCGAGCGCCGGATCGGCGCGGAGGACCCGCTCGGGCCGCTCGGCCTCTACGCGACGACGCTGAAGCCGGTGCCGGTGCCGATCCGCGTCCGCGTCGTCCTCGTCGGCGCGCCCGACGTCTACGCCACGCTCCTCGACGCGGACCCCGACTTCGCCGCGCTCTTCCGGGTGAAGGTCGAGATCGAGCACTCGATCCAGCGCACCCCCGAGAACCTCAAGGCGCTCGACGCCTACCTGATGGCGATGGCCGAGCAGCGGGAGTGGGGCGAGTTCGATCGCTCCGCGCGCGCGCGCCTCCTCGACCTCGCGACGCGCCTCGCGGGCGATCGGCAGCGGCTCTCGGTCTTCCTCTCGCCGCTGGAGGAGACGGCCGCGTTCGCGGGCGCGCTCGCGTCGGCGCGGGCGGAGGGGGTGGCGGACTGGGACGAGGTCGGTCCGTCGTCGCAGGTGCCGCGTCCGTTCAAGGCCTCGGCGGTGGGGAAGGGGAGCGTCGTCACGGCGGAGGACGTCGAGATCGCCTGGCGCGAGCGCCGCGACCGCGCCGGCGCCGCGGAGCGCCACATCCGCGAGCTCACCCTCCGTGGCGAGGTCTCCCTGGATACCGAGGGATTCAGGGTAGGTGTTGTAAACGGCCTTTCAGTGTATTCCGCTGGAGACGTTGAATTCGGTCAACCGATGCGCATCACCGCCGTCGTCGCGCTCGGGCGGGAGGGGATCGTCGACGTCGAGCACGAGGCGCAGCTCGGCGGCGCGATCCACACGAAGGGCGTCGCGATCATCCGCGGCTACCTCGCGAAGATGTTCGGGCAGGAGCGGCCGCTCTCGCTGAAGGCGCAGATCGCGTTCGAGCAGAGCTACGGCGAGATCGACGGCGACAGCGCGTCGTCGACCGAGCTCTACGGCGTGCTCTCGGCCCTCGCCGAGATCCCGATCGATCAGGGGATCGCGGTGACGGGCTCCGTCAACCAGCTCGGAGAGATCCAGGCGATCGGCGGCGTGTGCGCGAAGATCGAGGGCTTCTTCGACCTCTGCCGCGCGCGGGGGCTCAACGGGCGGCAGGGCGTCATGCTCCCGCGCGCGAACCTCGAGCACCTCGTCCTGCGTGAGGACGTCGCGCGCGCGGTGGCGGACGGCCAGTTCCACCTCTACGCGGTGCAGAAGATCTCCGAGGGCGTGGAGATCCTCACCGGCGTCCCCGCCGGCGAGCGCGATCCGTCGGGGCGCTTCCCGGCCGGGAGCGTCTTCGGGCGCGTCGAGCGGCGCATCATCGAGATCGCGGAGCGCCTGCGCGTCGCGGAGGGCCACGGCCAGATCCCGCCCGATCGCGGATCGATGGACGACGTCAGCCACGCCGACCTCGGCGACGGCGGCGACTACCGGACGCGATGACGCTGCTCGAGGCGCGCCGGCTCGTCGCGGAGGTGGAGCTCCAGGCGCTCTGCCGCCCCGAGCTCGAGGAGCTGAAGGCGTACGTCCCCCACGATCCGCCGGGGATCAAGGTGAAGCTCGACGCGAACGAGGCGCCGCCGTCCTCGTCGCCGGCGGTGCGCGACGCGGTGATGCGCGCGATCGGCGGCGTCGCGCTCGAGCGTTACCCCGATCCGCGCGCGTTGCGGTTGAAGGAGGCGATCGCGCGGCGGACCGGGGCGCGGGCGGAGGAGCTCTTCGTCGGCTCCGGCTCCGACGAGGTGATCGCGCTCCTCCTCACCGGCCTCGCCCGGCCGCGCGAGCGCGCGCCGCAGCCGGTGATGCTGGCGCCGACGCCGACCTTCGTGATGTACCGCGTGACCGCGCGCGGCCACGGCCACAAGCCGGTCGAGGTGCCGCTCGACGCGAGCTGGGACCTCGACGTCGGCATGATGAAGCGCGCGATCGAGATGATGCGTCCGAACGTCGTGTTCGTCGCGAGCCCCAACAACCCGACCGGCAACCAGGTCTCGCGCGATCGGCTGCGCGCGCTCGTCGAGTCGTCGGAGTCCGCGCTCGTCGTCGCGGACGAGGCGTACGTCGACTACGCGGGCCCAGACGCTTCTGTGCGCGGCTGGCGCGCGGAGCTCCCGAACCTCGGCGTGCTCCGCACCGTGAGCAAGATCGGGCTCGCCGCGCTGCGCGTGGGCTGGCTCGAGGCCGACGCGGCGCTGGTCGCCGAGCTCGACAAGGTGCGCCAGCCGTTCAACGTGAGCGCGACGAGCCAGGCCGCGGCGGCGGCGGTGCTCGAGGAGGCGTGGGACGACGTGCAGAAGGACGTCGCGCGCGTCGTGGCGGCGCGCGCGGAGGTGGCGGCTGCGATCGCGGCGCTGCCGGGGTGGGGGGTGACGCCGAGCGGCGCGAACTTCGTGTGGGTGAAGACGCGGAGGCCGGCGAGCGAGGTCTGGGAAGCGCTCGTCGCGAAGGGCGTGCTCGTGCGGAGCTTCCACGCCGCCGGCGGCCGCCTCGCCTCACAGCTCCGGATCACGATCGGCACCGACGCCGAGAACGAGGCGCTCGTCGCGGCCCTGAAGGAGGTCGCGTGATCGGTCGCGTTGCGCTCGGGGTCGCGGTTATCGCGGCGTTGAAGGGGGATGCGTGATCGGTCGCGTTGCGCTCGTGGGGGCCGTCGTTGCGCTCGTGGCGGGGTGTGCGCTCGAGCCGCGGGTGGCGCGTGTTTACAACGGGCGCGTCGTGTCGGGGCCGTTCGTGCCTTCGGAGGCGTACGCGGCGTACCTCCGCGGCGTGCTCGCGGAAGAGGCCGGGGACGACAAGACGGCGCTCGCGGCGTTCGAGGAGGCCGCGCGCGAGGACGACGACGAGGATCCGGAGCCGCTCGTGCGCATCGGCGCGGTGCGCTGCCGTCTCGATCCGAAGGGGCGCGGCGCGGACGACGCGTTCGCGAAGGCGGCGAAGGTCGATCGCACCTACGCGCCGCTCCTCGCCGCCCGCGCGCGCTGCGCGGCGCTGCGCGGGCATGGCGACGCCGCGATCGCGACGATGGACGGGATCGGGCGCGCCGATCGCGAGCCGTCGCTCGAGGCGCTGTGGATCACGCTCGCGCGCGCGCGTCCGGCCGCCCGCGAGCGCGCCATCGCGCTCACGGTGGCGAGCGGCGAGCGCGTTGCGGCGTGGGACGCGCTCCTCGCGTGGGGCCGCGCGCATCACGACGCGGTGCTCGTCGCGCGCGGGCTCGCGGGCCTCCTCCGCGTGTCGCCGCTCCGCGCGCGCGAGGTCGAGGCCGGCGCGCTCGAGCTCCTCGGCGACGGCGAGACGGGCCACGCCCGCGCGGTCGCGGCCGCGCTCGCCGACGCGCCGGCGGAGCTGGGGCCCGTTCGCGTGCAAGATGCAACCGTCGCGCGCCTCGCGATCGACGAGGCGCTCGCGCGCGGCGACGTCAGGGCCGCCGAGCGTCGAGCGTTGCGCGGCCACGTCGCGCTCGCCGAGGTCGCCGGCCGCGCGCTCCTGCTCGAAGAGGACGCGATCGCGACCACGCTCGCCCGCCGCGTCCTCGAGGCCGACCCCGCCAACAGCGGCGCCGCGATGGTCCTCGCCGCAACCGGCGCCCGCCTCACCGACGCAACGAAGCCAGGCGCCTCTGCCGCGAAGCCGCCCGGCGTCGGTGATGCGGCGAAGCCGGGCGGCGGCGCTGATGCGGCGAAGCTGGGCGGGGGGCTCGCCGATGCGGTCGTCGCGGCGACGGATCGGCCGGCGGCGGCGTGTGTGCTCGGGTTGGCGGCGCGGTTGGCGGGGCGGGGGGACGTCGAGGCGGCGCGGGGGTTCGTCGCGCGGGTCGAGCCGGATGGGATCGCGCCGCACGATGGCGTCGTCGGCCCGGTCGCGGTCGATCTCGCCGTCCGCGGCGCGCTCGCGGATGCGTCGTTGCCGATCGAGCTCCGGCTCGAGGTCGCCGCGCGGCGGCGGGAGCCGGCGCCGCCGCTCTCGCCGGAGAAGCTCGACGCGAAGCACGCGCTGTTGTTCCACACCGTCGTCGATCCGAGCGGCGCGCCGGCGCGTGCGCTCCTCGCTCGCCTCGCGCCTGCGGCGGAGCGTGAGCCGCTCATCGCCTATGCGCTCGCGCGCGCCGCGCTCGTCGTGCCGCCCGCGCCCGACGCGAGCGGCGCCCTCGCCGCCCTCCGCGCCGCGCTCGCGGGATCGCCCGCCGATCCGCTCGTCGCCGCCGTCGCGGTCGAGATCGCGAAGAAGTCCGGCCGCGCCGAAGACGTCCCGCCCGCGCGCGCGCGTCTCCTCGCCGTCGCGCGCACCCCCGCCGAGCGCGCCCTCGCATCGGAGTAAGGCGCGATGGCCTCCGAGCACGACAGCTCCCTCCTCACCCAGGCGATGGTCGTCCTCGCCGCCGGCGTCGTCGCGGTCCCGCTCTTCCGTCGCGCGAAGCTCGGATCGATCCTCGGCTACCTCGCCGCCGGCGTCGCGATCGGGCCGAGCGGCCTCCGCGTCTTCGACGATCCCGCGTCGATCATGCACTTCGCCGAGCTCGGCGTCGTCCTGTTCCTGTTCGTGATCGGCCTCGAGATCAAGCTCTCGCACCTGTGGTCGATGCGGCGTGACATCTTCGGCCTCGGCGGCCTCCAGGTCGTCCTGACCGGCCCGCTCGTGATGTTGTACCCGCTCCTCGTCGCGCGTTGGGCCTGGCAGTCGTCGCTCGTCGCCGGGCTCGGGCTCGCGCTCTCCTCGACGGCGATGGTGATGCAGCTCCTCGCCGAGCGCGGGCACGTCCAGGCGCCGCACGGCAAGAAGGCCTTCGCGATCCTCCTCTTCCAGGACCTCGCGGTCGTGCCGCTCCTCGCGCTCGTCGCGTTCCTCTCGCCCGTCGCGGCCGAGCATCCGGTGCCGGTGTGGCTCTCGGCGCTGAAGATGGCGGGCGCGCTCGCGGTCGTGATCCTCGTCGGCCGCTACCTGCTGAACCCCTTCTTCAGGCTCCTCGCGAGCACCGGCGCGCGCGAGATCATGACCGCGGCCGCGCTCCTCGTCGTCCTCGCCGCGGCCGGGCTCATGACCGCGGTCGGTCTCTCCTCCGCGCTCGGCGCGTTCCTCGCCGGGATCATGCTCGCGGAGTCGAGCTACCGGCACGAGCTCGAGGCCGACATCGAGCCGTTCCGCGGCTTGCTCCTCGGCCTCTTCTTCGTCTCGGTCGGCATGTCCGTCGACCTCCGCCTCATCCCGCAATACTGGGCGCTCCTCCTCGGCGGCCTCGTCGCCCTCACCGTGATCAAGATCGCGGTGGTGTACGGCCTCGTCCGCGCGACGAAGGGCACGCACGAGACCGCGGTGATGTCGGCCGCGCTCCTCTCGCAGGGCGGCGAGTTCGCGTTCGTGCTCTTCGCGACCGCGGTGGCGGCGAGGGTGATGCCGCAGGAGCAGTCGACGCTGCTCGTCACGCTCGTCACGATGAGCATGGCGCTCACGCCCCTCCTCGTCGCCCTCGCGCCGAGGCTCGTGCCGAAGACGCAGCGCACGCGCGACGAGGACTTCGAGGGCGCCGGCGGCTCCGTCCTCCTCATCGGCTTCGGCCGCTTCGGGCAGATCGTGAGCCAGATGCTTCTCGCCGAGGGCGTCGACATCACCGCGATCGACAACGACATCGAGATGATCGAGGCGGCCGAGCGCTTCGGCTTCAAGGTGTACTTCGGCGACGGGCAGCGCCTCGACGTCCTCCGCGCGGCGGGGGCGGAGCGCGCGACGCTCATCTGCGTCTGCGTCGACAAGCCCGAGGCGGCGACGAAGACGGTCGAGATCGCGCGCGAGGCGTTCCCGCTCGCGCGCCTCTACGTCCGCGCGTTCGATCGCGGCCACGTCCTCGAGCTGGTCCCGAAGGGCATCGACTACCACATGCGCGAGACCTACGAGAGCGCGATCGCGTTCGCGCGCGCCGCGCTCGAGTCGCTCGAGCGCACGCCGGACAGGATCGCCGAGCTCGAGGCGGAGTTCCGCCAGCGCGACGAGGACCGCCTCGCGCTCCAGCAGCAAGGCGGGATCGACGCGGG
Organism: Labilithrix sp.; assembly: GCA_019637155.1. Taxonomy (NCBI): domain Bacteria; kingdom Pseudomonadati; phylum Myxococcota; order Polyangiales; family Labilitrichaceae; genus Labilithrix; species Labilithrix sp. Next base: position 67,448 of record JAHBWE010000025.1, read on the forward strand.
GAAGGAGCGCCTCCACACCCGCCCCGCCCCGAAGCCGGAGCCGCTCGTCCAGCCCCGCCGCAAGAGCGTCGCGCTGCACGAAGCGCCGGCGGAGGAGGCGAGCGAAGAGCAGCGGTAGACTGACGTGCGCGCGGTGTTCCCGCGCCTGCGCGTCGACGGCCCCGACGTCCGCGGCGAGCGCCGGGCCGACTCGCCGTACCGCTGATTACTGGATCGAGAGGAGCTCGACGTCGAACACGAGCGGGCCGGCCGGCGCGCCGGCGCGCGTCGGGTTGTCGCCGTAGGCGAGCGCGCTCGGGATCCAGAAGCGCGTCTTCTCGCCTTCGACCATGAGCTGCACGCCCTCGGTCCAGCCCTCGATCACGCGGTCGAGGCCGAACGACGTCGGCTCGCCGCGCGTGACGGAGCTGTCGAACATCTTCCCGTCGGGCGTCCACCCGGAGTAGTGCACCGTGACGGTGTCGGTCGCGCTCGGATGACGCGTGCCCTTGCCCGGGATCAGCGTCTTGTAAGCGAGGCCGGAGGCGGTCTTCTGCGCGTCGCTCGGCGCGGCGGCGACGTCGGGCGGCGCGGCGATCGACGAACCTTCGTTCGCGGTGGTCTGCTTCTCCGCGCAGCCGGCGGCGAGGAGGAGCACGACGTAGAGGAGCTTCCGCATGGTTCGACGTAGAATCGCGCGATGGCGCTCTTTCCGCACGCATTCTTCACCGTGCTGCTCCCCTCCGGCGGCGTCGTCCCCGGCACGCGGGCGGAGGGCACGCTGCAGATCCAGGTGCCGGAGCCGATCCCGCGCGCGGAGCAGGTCCAGCTCTTCTTCCGCACGCAGGCGGTGGCGGGGTACGGGTCGGGGAAGAACCGCAGCGTCTATCGGCGCGACCTCTTCGTCTCGCCTTTGACGATGGACCTCGATCGCACGAAGCCGCTCGCGGCGGGCAACTACAGCTTCCCGTTCGCGATCGATCTGCCGCCGTGGCTGCCGCCTCCGTACAAGGGGAACGACTGCTCGCTCAGCCACGTCGTCGAGGTGCGAATCGACGTCGACTGGGCGATCGATCCGAAGACGACGGTCGCGCCGGTGGTGATGATGGCGCCGGTCGAGGCGACGGGGCAGCCGCTCGCGACGCGCTCGCCGGCCGGGTTCCACGAGAGCCTCGTCGTCGACCTCACGCTCGACAGCAACTGCATCGCGGCGGGCGAGCCGCTCACCGGCCAGATCGCGCTGCGGAGCGGCCACGGCGCGCGGTTCGATGCGCTCACGATCGCGATCGCGAGCATGGCGACGATCAAGATGGCGCGCGGCGATCGGCGGCGCGGTCACGGCTCGACGATCCGCATCCCGGCGGAGGTGCTGCGCTCGGGGCAGAGCGTCCCGTTCAGCGTCGCCTACAACCCGGTGTACGTGCCGCCGACGTTCCGCAACGGTTTCATCGATCATGACGTCTTCGTCGTCGTCGAGGCCGACATCCCGTGGGCGATCGATCCCTCCTTCGAGCTGCCGATCCAGGTCCTGCCCGCGGGCTCGCGCATCCATCGCGCCGGCGGCGCCGGGCCGGTGGGGGCGGAGCGGCTCGTCCGCCTCGCGGCGGGGATGGCGCAGGCGACCGGCTTCGCGCAGGGCCGCCTGCCGGTGCTGGTCGAGGGCATGGTGGGGCCGGTGCGCGTCGTCGTCGAGGACGGACCGCGCGAGGGGAAGATCGGCCTCGACATCGCGTTCCAGTTCCCCGACGTCGAGCTCGGGACGACGCTGCGTCCGCTCGGGATGCTGGAGGGGTTCCGGCAGTCGCCGCTCCTCCCGTCGTCGCTCGCGGCGCAGTACCTCCTCCGCGTCGACGCCGATCGCGCGCGGGTCGCCGACGAAGCGCTGAAGACGTTCTTCGCGGCGGTGCTCTCGGGCTTCGACGCGGCGAGCGAGCTCCGGCTCTCCGACCATTACCTCGGAGTCCGCCATCCGCTCGCGAACGACGGCAGCGACGCGATGGTGGAGCTCGCGCGCTGGACCAAGGCGCGCGCGGAGATCCTCGCGAGCGCGATCTCGGCGCTCCCGTTCGCGCCCGCCCACGCCGCGGCCGCGCCGGCGTGGACCGCGACCGCGCGCGAGCAGAACGCGTTCTTGCTCCCGCACCTCCCCGCCATCCACGGGATCACGATGAGCACGCGCATCGTCGGCGGCGAGCAACGCACGATCGGCGTGAGCCTCCAGACGCACGTGGACGGCACCATCGCGGCGGAGCTCGATCTCCGCGGCGCGCCGCTGCCGCGCGCGGCGTGGGGCGAGCTCGAGAAGGCGGCGGACCTCGAGGGCCTCCGCGCGGTGCGCGCCGCGTTCCCGCGCATCGACGTCCACACGGTCGAGAAGGTCACGCTCGAAGGAGCGCCGTTCGCGCCCGACCCGCGGACGCTCCTCACCAGCGTCGAGCTGTTCTTCTGGTGGCTCCTCGAGTCCCGCGGCGAGCGCCGCACCGACGCGCCGTACCGCTGAGCCGAACGCGGCGGGTCGGTGGCGAGATGCTAGGCTTCGAGCATGCGAAAGGTGCTCACGTCTGGTCGCGGAGCGCGAATGCCAGGATATGGCGAAGATCGCTCGGCGCGTCTGCCCGGGAGAGAGCCGCTCCCGCGCATCGACGATCGTCTTGCGCCTCCGGAGACGCGTCTCGAGTACATCGACGGGATCGAGTACTTCGCCGCGCCAGCCGATCCGCCGCACGCGACGAAGCACTCCGACATCGACACGCTCTTGCGGATCCACGCCAAACCCAAGTACACGTGCGCCGTCGACCTCCTGACGCGGACGGGTCCGCCGAGCGACATGGCCCCGGACGTGAGCATCTATCCGAGCGGTCCCGATCCGTCGACGGGTGGACGGCGGCTCGAGAAGCTCGCCTTCGAGGTCACGAGCGAGCAGCGTCTCAGCGTCCCGACGGAGAAGGCGCGGCACCTCATCGGCCGCGGCGTTCGGCGCGTCTTCTGCATCCTCGTCAAGGAGAGGCGCGTCCTGGAGTGGTCTCGCCGCACGAACACATGGGAGCCGCTCCACCGCGACGCGGTCATTGACGACGTCGCGCTCGTCCGGCCGCTCGCCGTTCGGGAGCTCCTCGATGCCGCTCAGGTCGACGACGCCGTCGCCCGCGCGCTGCTCGCGAAGGGCAACCCCGTGATCGTCGAAGCGCTCGAGGTGCGACGCGAAGAGGGACGTGAAGAGGGCCGTGAAGAGGGCCGTGAGGAGGGGACGCTGGAGGCATCGCGCGCCGCGCTCGAGCTGGTCTTGAAGGCCCAGGGCGTGAAGGTCTCGGAGACGCTGCGTCGCGCGATCGCCGAATGCGGCGATGTCTCGAAGCTCCGGCGATGGCTTGCGCGTGCCGCGGCGGGGAGGCCCCTCGTCATACCCAAGACGCGCCGGTCACGCGCGCGGTGACGGATCCGTAAGGCGCGTCGCGGCGCCGCGCATCGTCTCGCGTCCCGCTGATGCCGCGCTGCCGGCACCGGGAAAATGAACTTGAAAGTCGTTTTCAATAACGTTAGCTTCCTTCTCATGGCGAACGTGAAGGGTGGAGTCGTGGGGCCGGTGGGGCACGTCCACGGTGGGGCGCACCGTGGCGCGTACGAGACGGCGCCCATTCAGGTGCCCGGCGCGGACGCGGTCGCGCTCGCGGCGCGGGCGGTGGCGCGGACGCGGTTCACCGAGCTCGGGTTCATCGACGTGCGCGCGGAGGCGATGCTCATGCAGCTCGACCTCGATCCCTTCGCCTTCGGCGAGGAGCGACTGCGGTCGTCGCTCGCGCGGACGATGGAGATCGACGACGTCGCGCGCGAGTTCTTCGAGCGCCATCCGCACGGGCTCGGGATCGGCTTCTTCTCCGGCCTCTGCACCCGCTTCTCGCGGATCGACAACGGGCTGCTCCGCTGGATCGACGTCGAGGTGCCCGGCGTCGCGCAGTTCCTCGCCGACACGCAGTGCGCGGATCCGCACCACCTCATCACCGCGTGCTGCGGCGTCGCCTGCAACGCCTGGATGCGCCGCCTCGCGCAGATCCCCACCCTCGTCGCCGTGCAGGGCGGGTTCGTCGGCGCGCCGCGGTCCGCGATCGAGACGTTCTTCGTGAACGTGTCGCGCGCGTGCGACGCCGGCGTCGAGATCGTCTGTGACTTCGACGAGCGCGCCCCGCTCCGCGCGCGGCCGTCGGGCGTCCTCGAGCTGCTCACGGAGGAGGGAAGCTGGGCGCGCTTCCCGCGCCTCCGCTTCGTTCGCGCGGCGGGTTCGCTCGCGCACCTTCGCGTCCACGCCTGAAACCTTCGCGTGACTTGAACCCCTCTGGAGAAGACGAGATGAACACGACCACCGAGCCCCGCGCTTTCGTCGGCCGCCCCGCGCCCGACTTCAAGATGCCTTCGACGAAGAACATGCGGACGCTCGACGAGCCGGTGTCGCTCGCCGACTACGCCGGCAAATGGCTCGTCCTCCTCTTCTATCCGCTCGACTTCACCTTCGTGTGCCCGACCGAGCTGCGCGGCTTCAGCGATCGCTACGAAGAGCTGAAGGCCGAGGGCGCCGAGGTGCTCGGCGTCTCCACCGACTCGGTGTTCACGCATCGCGCGTGGATCCAGGCGCCGCCGGCGCAAGGTGGGCTCGGCGAGCTGCGCTACCCGCTCGCGAGCGACATCACGCGCGAGGTCTCGAGCCGCTACGGCGTCCTCATCGAGGAGGCGGGGCACTCGCTCCGCGGCACCTTCCTCGTCGATCCGAAGGGCTTCCTCCGCATGGCCCTCGTCAACGACCTCGACGTCGGCCGCTCCGTCGACGAGACGCTCCGCACGCTCCGCGCCTTCAAGACGGGCGGCCTCTGCCCGATCGACTGGAAGCCGGGCGACGCGACGCTCCAGGTCTGACCGCCACGCGACCGACGGCGCGCGACGAGATAGGATCGCGGCATGATGCGCGCCGTCGTCCTCGGGTCCGTCGTCTTCTTCGCCGGCTGCACCACCTCGACTCCTCCGCCGGCGCCGGCGAACGACCTCCGGGTGCCGCCGCTGCCGCCGTCGTCGGCTTCGGCGGCGGCGCAGACCCAGACCCAGGTGCAACCGGAGCCGCGGCCGCGGCATCCCGCGGGCGAGCTGATGATCGACGATCCGAATCCGATGCCCGCGCTCGGCGGGCCGTGCAGCACCGCGGCGGCGTGCGGGAAGTCCGGCAAGCTCGCGGTCGCGCGGCGGTCGTTCCACGGCGGGCCCCCGCCGCAGACGCCGTGCAAGCTCGTCGCGCTGTCGGAGCGCGCGCACGCGATGGACAACGCGCCGATGGCGTGCGTCGACGCGGGCCGCGTCTTCGTCGCGACGGTCTGCATGTACTGCCGCATCACGAGGGAAGAGCGCTTCGTCGGCGCCATCGACGACATGACCCCCGCCCAGCTCGCGGAGGCGCAGAAGCTCGCCACGCTCCCCGCCGAGCCGCTGCTCACGACCGCCGACGCGTGGTCGCGCGCGATCGCCGCGCACGGACACTCGCCCTAGGAGCGTCGGGTCGGCTGCGGCGGCATGGGTGCGGTGTACCGCCCGTGCTTCGCCCGCGACAGCGCCCGCGTTTTCGGGCATAAGCGGGGCCGTGAAAGCGGTCGTCTTCGGTGGAACGACGGGGATCGGGCGTGCGATCGCGCGGCAGCTCGCGGAGCGAGGGGACGCGGTGTTCTTGATGAACATCGACGCCGAGGACCTGAAGAAGAGCGCGGCGGACCTGAAGGAGCGGCACCCGAAGCGCGCCGAGATCGGCCACGTCGTCTGCAACCTCGAGCACCCCGACGGGTTCGCCGCCGCGCTCGACGCGGCCGACGCGTTCCTCGGCGAGTTCGACACGATGATCGTCACCGCCGCGATGTTCGCGTCGCAGGAGGCGCTCGAGAACGACGTCGAGCTCACGCGCCGCCTCGTCACCGTGAACTACGCCCACACGGTCGTGTTCTGCGAGCACGTGCGGAAGCGCCTCCTCGAGCGCGGCGGGGGCTCGCTCGCGGTGTTCTCGTCCGTCGCCGGCGACCGCGGTCGCAAGCCGGTCGCGATCTACGGATCGAGCAAGGGCGGCCTCGCGGTGTACCTCGAGGCCCTCGATCACAAGTTCCACGCGCAGGGCCTCCACGTCACGTGCGTGAAGCCCGGCTTCGTGAAGACGGGCATGACGGCGGGCCTCAAGCCGCCGCCGTTCGCGGGCGAGCCGGAGCAGGTCGCGAAGGACGTCATCGCCGCGATCGACGCCAAGAAGCCGCTCGTCTACACGCCCGGCATCTGGGCGCTCGTCATGCTCGTCATCCGCTTCCTCCCGCGCTTCGTGATGCGCAAGATCGGGTTCTGATGAGCGCTCCCGCCGAGCAGAAGGTCCTCGTCTTCGGCGCCACCTCCGCGATCGCGGCGGAGGCGGTCTACCTCTACGCCGCGCGCGGCGACCGCCTCCACCTCGTCGGCCGGAACCGCGAGAAGCTCGACGCGGTGACGAAGCAGGCGCGCATCTCGGCGCGCGCGCCGATCACGACGCGGCAGGCGGACCTTGGCGATCTCGACGCGAACGAGGCGCTCGTCGCGGAGTGCCTCGAGGAGCTCGGCGGCGTCGACGTCGTCCTCATCGCCCACGGCGACCTCGGCGATCAGCTCGCGACCGAGCGCTCGTTCGCGGCCGCGCACGACGTGCTGAAGACGAACCTCCTCAGCGTCGTCTCGCTCCTCATCCCGCTCGCGAACGCGATGGAGGCGGCGCGCCACGGCAAGATCGGGGTCATCACGTCGGTGGCGGCGGAGCGGGGACGCCCGCGGAACTTCACCTACGGCGCGGCGAAGGGCGCGCTCAACGTGTACTGCCAGGGCCTGCGCTCGCGGCTCTACCCCGCCGGCGTGACGGTCACGACGCTGAAGGTGGGCCCCACCGACACGCCGATGACGAAGGACCACGCGAAGAACCCGTTCTTCGCGACGCCTCAGCTCGTCGCGCGCTGCAGCGTCCGCGCGATCGACGCCGGTGAGGGCGACACGTTCGTGCCGGCGCGCTGGAGCGCGATCATGCCGATCGTGAAGAACACGCCCGAGGCGGTCTTCCAGAAGCTCTCGTTCCTCTCGGGACGCTGACGGGCGACCTGTCAGTTGGCCGGGAACTTCGTCCCGCACGAGCTCAGGGGCTGCGTGGTCGGTCCTTCCCACTCGCCGTCGACGCAGCGGAACCACTTGCGGTCGTCGACGTCGCCCGGGCGGTTGCGCTGGACGCACGTGTTCTCCTCGACCGTCCGACCGAGCGACGCGCTCGCGCACGAGCCCGCCGGCGGCGGCGTGTCGATCGCGTCCTGCGTGGGGCCCGCGACTCCGTCGAAGCGGTTGCGATGGCCCTGCTGCGCGCAGTAGTCCTTGGGGATGTTGCTCGCGCTGCTGCCGGTGTAGCGGCAGACCCACGAGGGGAAGTCTTGCGAGCGCCACGTGCGGAACATCTTCACGTTGGTGGTCGGGCGCCGCACGCCGGAGTGCGCCTTGTAAGCGACGTCGACGCTCTGACCCTCCCAGACGTCGGACTCACCGACGAGGACCTTCACCGGAATGTCGATGTTGGCGGCGTTCGTGTTGCCCGAATACACCTTGGTCGTCATGTCGACGCCGATGAGGTGCGCGAGCTCGACGACGTGCTCACCCTGCATGCGATTGCAGCCGTGCGAGACGGGGCCGCGAACGAGCTCCCACTCGCCGTCGGACGAGGTGATGGGGCCGTGGAACGCGACACCCACCGAGCGTGAGAGCGCGGGGTTCACGTACGAGATGAACGGGAAGCCGCCCCACGGAGCCGAGCTGTCCGTGCGGCGAGCCCAGATGCGCTCCGTCGTGTACGTGCCCCGCGGCAGGTTGAACGAGCTGCCGGTCGCGACCGGATAGACGACGTCGATCTTCGTCCGGCCGCCGACCTGGCGCGCCTGGTCCTTCGCGTAGAAGGGGAGCCTCGAGGCGTCGTAGCCCGCCGGGAGGAAGCCCGTGACGCGCGCCGTGTGCGTGTAGCGCGACATGACGATGCTCGGGCTCTCGAGGTGCGGGAGCGGCCCGTTGTAGACCCACTTGTCGCTGTTGCTGCCGGCCCTGAGCTCGTCCTCGATGCCTTGATCCTCGTCGTCCGCCTCCGTCGCGCAGCCGGCGATGCCAAGAGCGATGAGAGCCGAGAACGACACGAAGAGCAGATGGGAGCGCATGATGAACACATCTGCGCACAAGTCACACCATGAAGGTCAGTCTGTGGGGCTCGTGTAAATTCAATAAGTTACACGCGCTTCGTGCTCCTTTACCGTGGAGGAGAGCCGATCCATGGGCGCACCTTCGCTGCCTCGGATGATCCAAACGATCGCTTGTCGGCGATGGCGCGGAGCGACTCCTCGTACGACTCGGCGAACGCGGCGACGCCCTCGTCCTCGAGCTCGGCGGCGACCTTCGCGAAGTCGACGCCGGCCGCGGCGAGCTCCTTCATCGTGCGCTCCGCCTCCTCGGCGGCGCCGTGCAAGCGGTCCTGCGGATCGCCGTGTTCGGTGAACGCCTCGAGCGTCTCGCGTGTCATCGTGTCGACCGTGTTCGGGCCCACGAGCGCGTCGACGTAGTACGTGTCGGCGACGTCCTTCTGCTTCGGTGTCGTCGAGGCCCACAAGAGGCGCTGCGGGCGGGCCCCGCGCGCGGCGAGCGCCTTCCAGCGCGGCGTGGCGAGCATCTTCTCGTATTCGGCGTAGGCGAGGCGCGCGTTCGCGACGGCGACGCGGCCGCGGAGCGGGCTCGCCTCGTCGAGCAGCGCGTCCACCTTCGCGTCGACGCGCGACACGAAGAAGCTCGCGACCGACGCGACGTCGTCGAGCCGCTCGTTCGCGGCGGCGCGGTGCTCGAGGCCGGCGAGGAACGCCTCCAGCACCTCGCGGTAGCGCGACACGGAGAAGAGCAGCGTCACGTTGATGTTCACGCCGTGGCCGAGGCACGCGCGGATCGCGGTGACGCCGGGCCGCGTCGCCGGGATCTTCACCATGAGGTTCGGGCGGTCGACCGTCTCCCAGAGCCGGAGCGCTTGTTCGATCTGCCCCGGTGTGTCGTTCGCGAGCGTCGGGTCGACCTCGATCGACGCGAAGCCGTCCGCGCCCCCGAGCCGCTCGTAGCAGGCGCGGAGCTCGTCGCAGGCGCGCATCAGCTCGCGCGTCATGAGCGCCTCGAGCACGTGCCCGTCGGACTCGTCCGGCTCGGCCTCGCGGATCGCCGCGTCGTACGCCGTCGACTTCGCGATCGCCTTCTCGAAGATGGTGGGGTTCGACGTCACGCCGCGGAGCCCTTCCTTCTCCGCCATGCGCCCGAGCTCGCCCGTCGTGAGGAGCTCGTGGTCGAGGTAGTCCAGCCATACGCTCTGCCCCAGCTCTTCGAGTCGTTCGATGCGGTTCATGCCGCTCGCGGACTGCAAGCCGCCTGCCAGTCGCTGATGACGTCACGGCAGGAGCGGGTACGCCCAGGCGACGGAGCGGAAGGCGCCGCGCCTCGCGATGCCGACGCGGAGCGCCTCGTCGGGCGCGAGCGTTCGTGAGAGCGGGGTGAGCGCGGCGGGCCACGTCATCGTCGCGCCGTCGAGGCTCACGCTCTCGAACACGATCGACTCGCCTTGCTGGTTCAGCGCGGTCCGCGTCTCGAAGCGCGGGACGGCGGTGACGACCTCGAAGGTCAGGTCCTCGGTCACGGAGCGCGGTCGCCGCGCGTGGCGGACGACGCCGCCGGCGAGCACGAGGAGGCCCGGCACGAGCACCGCCGCGGTGACGCCCGCCGCGATCGCGGCGCCGCCGCCGGCGAGGAGCGCGCCCGCCGTCACGAAGGTCGCGCGCGTCACGCGATCGAGCGCGGCGCGGCGGCTCGTCGGCGCTCGGCCGCCGAGGCTCGCGCGCACGGCGGCCTCCGTCGTCGTCGCCTCGATCCACGTGAGCTGGCGCGTCGAAAATGGGAGGTCGGCCGGCTCGCGGTACGCGCCGGCGCTCAATGCAGGCCCGGGACCGGGACCCAGCCGGAGTCGTCGCCGGCGTCCTTCGGGCCCGCGCTCTCCTTGTTGTGGAGCATCAGCTCGACCGGCGTGACGACGCCGTCGCGGACGTCGATCTCGCGCTGCGCGATCACGTCCGCGATCGCGGGGTGCGTCACGGTGAGCTTGCGCTTGCCGACCGGGATCCCGTCGATGCGGAACTTGCCGGCGCCGTCGCTCACGGCGTGGAGCGGATACTGGAGGACGAAGAGGTCGTCGACGACGTACTTCCGATCGTGGTCGACGAGCTGGTAACGACCGGGGTGCTTCGGGTAGAGCTTCGTCGGATCGCCGCCCGGCGTCGCCATCATCAGCGCGCCGGGATCGCGCGGGACGAGGTCCGGCGTCCAGAACTCCTTCGTCTTGTTCTGGACCTCGAGGCGCTGCCCGTACGTCATCGTCACCGTGCGCGTCGCGTACCCGCAGCCCTCGATCGTCACGAGCCGCGCCTCCTTCGTCTCGGGGACGAAGAAGCCGGAGTAGCCGGTCACGATCGCGATCGCGTCGGCGAGCCACCGCGGCCCGTCGGGTTTGTCCGGCGGCGGCTCGCCCTCGCGGAACTCGCGCCCGTAGAACGCCTCGGCGGCGGGGCACTGCGTGTAGGTCGCGGGCGAGAGGCCGAGGCTCTTCGCGCGCGCCCCGTCGACCCGGATCGTCCCCTCGACGCTGCCGGTCGGACCGACGTAGGCGGGGAGCTTCTCCGGATTTACCGCCTTCTGCACCTGCGCGATCGGGATCGTCGTCACGTTGAGCGGCGCTGCGTCCGGGATCGTCGTCGCGACCGGCGCCGCGTCGGCGCTCGGCGTCTCCTCTTTCCGCGAGCACGAGCCGCAGCCGGCGACGAGCACGCTCGTCGCCGCGAACAGGAACGCCGCGCGCATGGACTAGCCGCCGGAGGGAGCGAAGATGCTCGCGGCCTTGATCGCGACGTCGAGCGACGAGCCCGGCGCGATGCCGAGGACGAGGACGAGGATGGCGGAGAGGACGAGCGCGGCCGAGACGTAGCCCGACTTCATCGGCGTCGCGAACGGCGCGCCCGCCGCCGGCTCGCGCATGTACATGAACACGAGCACGCGGAGGTAGTAGTAGACGCCGATGACCGAGTTCACGAACGCCACGATGGTGAGCGTGTAAAACCCGGAGTCCATCGCCGCGCGGAACACGAACCACTTGCCGAAGAAACCGGCCGTGGGCGGGATGCCGGCGAGCGACACGAGGAAGAGCGAGAAGGCGAGGGCGGCGGCGGGGTGGCGCTTGCCGATGCCGGCGAGGTCCTCGTAGCTCACCGCCTCCGCGCCCTTGCGGCCGCAGAGGATGAGCGCGCCGAACGCGCCCGCGGTCGAGACCGTGTACGTGAGGAGGTAGAAGAGGACGCTCGACGTCGCCTGCGCGATGTCGTGCACCGACGCGACGACGCCGACGAGGAGGTAGCCCGCGTGCGCGATGCTCGAGTACGCGAGCATGCGCTTCACCGACTCCTGCTGCCCCGCGACGAGGTTCGCGACCGTCATCGTGAGGACCGCGATCCACGCGAGGACGGGCGGCCAACCCGCCGACCACGACATGAGGCCCTTGTCCGCGAAGCAGGTGAAGAGGACGCGGAGGAGCATCGCGAAGCCGCCGCACTTCACGACCGCGGCCATGTACGTCGTCGCCGGCGTGGGCGCGCCTTCGTACGCGTCGGGCGTCCACATGTGGAACGGCACCGCGCTGACCTTGAACACGAGGCCGGCGAGGACGAGCACGACCGCGATGAGCACCATCGTCGCGTTCTCGCCCGAGGCGATCCCCTTGCCGATGCCGGCGAGGTCGGTGTGGCCCGTCGCGCCGTAGAGGAGCGCGAAGCCGTAGAGGAGGAGCGCCGCGGCGAAGGAGCCGAGGAGGAAGTACTTGAGCGCGCCCTCGGCCGAGCGCGGCGAGGTGCGGCGGAACGCGGTGAGCGCGTACGCGCCGATCGACATCGTCTCGAGGCCGACGAACACGATCAGGGCGTCGCCCGCGGAGGCGACCATCATCGCGCCGACGGTCGCGAACAGGAGGAGGGCGTAGAACTCGCCGCGCTCCATCTCGTGCTCGCGGAGGTAACCGCCGGCGAGGAGCGCGGCGAGGATGCCGCCGAGGCAGAGGAGCCCGTCGAAGAAGAGCGAGAAGCGATCGATGACGAGCCACGGCGCGAGCGACGCGCGCTCGGGCATGTCCTCGACGCCGTAGAGCCAGGCGCCGACCGAGAACGCGAGGCCGGCCGCGAACACCATCGTCGTGCCGAGCGCGAGGCCGGCCGCGCGGTTGTGCTTCGGGCCGAACGCCTCGGCGAGCATGAGCAGCAGCGCGCCGCCGCCGATGACGAGGAGAGGAGAGAGGAGGAACGCGATGTTCATGGGTCGTTCCTTCAGTGCCCGCCGTGCGGGTCGTTGCGGAGGCCGGGGGGGAGGCCGCCCGGGAGGCCGCCGGGCGCGCCCTTCGGCTGGATGATCGTGGGCGTCTCGTCCGGGTTCGAGCCGAGGCCGCCCGCGGTAGAGGAGGGGACCTTGCCGACCGGCGCGGGGGTGTCGGGGCGGCGATCGCCGAGGCGGATCGGGCCGTCGTAGTACTTGCCGCCGGTGCCGGACTTCGCGCGGTAGTCGTAGTCGGTGAGCGTGCGCTCGACCGCGCCGTGCATCTGGTTCAAGAGGAGGTTCGGCGCGAGCCCGAGGAGGAACATCGCGACGATGAGCGGCGCGACCGCGATGAGCTCGCGGCCGTTGATGTCGGCGAGCTTCTTGTTCTCGTCGCGCGTGATCGGGCCGAAGAACATCTTCTGCACCGCGGTCAGCATGTACAGAGCGGCGAGGATGACGCCGAGCGCGGCGCCGACCGACTGGATGCCGGCCACGTGCCCGAGCTTGTCCGACGCGTACGTGCCGACGATGATCATGAACTCGCCGACGAACCCGTTGAGGCCGGGGACGCCGATCGACGCCATCGTCGAGATGATGAAGAGCGCGGTGTAGACCGGCATCACCTTCGCGATGCCGCCGAAGTCGTCGAGCATGCGCGTGTGGCGGCGGTCGTAGATGACGCCGACGAGGAGGAAGAGCGCGCCGGTCGAGACGCCGTGGTTCACCATCTGGATGATGGAGCCCTCGACGCCGCCCGCGGTCGCCGAGAAGAGACCGAGCATGACGTAGCCGAGGTGGGCGACGGACGAGTACGCGACGAGGCGCTTCACGTCCTCCTGCCGCCAGGCGCAGAGCGCGCCGTAGAGGATGCCGCCGAGGACCGCGACGCCGCCGAGGACGGTCGCGAGCTCGCCGCACGCCTCCGGGAAGAGGCCCATGCAGAAGCGGAGGTAGCCGTACGTTCCCATCTTCAGCATGACCGCGGCGAGGATGATCGAGCCCGCGGTCGGGGCCTCGGTGTGGGCGTCGGGCAACCACGTGTGCACCGGCCACATCGGGACCTTGATGAAGAAGGAGATCGCGAAGCCGAACCACAGCCAGAGCTGGACGTGGCGCGGGATCTGGAGGCGCTGGAGCTCGAAGAAGTCGAAGCTCGCCGCGCCGCCGGTGACGCGGCCATACGTGTACGCGAGGTACAGGATCGCGGCGAGCATCAGGAGCGAGCCCGCCATCGTGTAGATGAAGAACTTGAGCGCCGCCTTGATGCGGTTGGTGCCGCCCCACACCCCGATCATCAGGTACATCGGGATGAGCATCAGCTCCCAGAACACGTAGAACTGGAAGAGGTCGAGCGCGACGAACGCGCCGATCATGCCGGCCTCGAGGAGGAGGAGCGCGAAGCACCAGTCCTTGATCCGCTTCGCGACGCTGCCGAACGACACGTAGGCGGCGATCGGCGTGATGAACACGGTGAGGATGACGAGCCAGAGCGAGATGCCGTCGACCGCGACGTGCCAGTGGATGCCGAAGCGCTCGATCCACACCACGTCGTGGTTGAAGTGGTACGTGCGCCCCATGTCGACGCGGAGGAGCGGGATCGCGGCGAGGAACGTCCCGAGCATCACGAGGAGCGACGTCGTCTTGAGGAGACGCGGCGCCTGACGCGGGAGGAAGAGGATCGCCACCGCGCCCGCCATCGGGATGCCGATGAGCCACGAGAGCAGCGTCGGCATCTCGTTCGCCGGGGCGCCGGGCTCCGCCGGCGCGGACGCGACCGCGGAGGGCCACATCCGCGCGATGAAGACCGCGAAGAGCGCGGCCATCAGCGCGAGCGGGAGGCGGACCTTCCAGTCGTGTTGCGCCGGGATGAGCCACGCGACGGCGGCGGCGGCGAGGAGCGGGACGAGGCTCCCGAGGAGCGCGCTCACCGGGCTGAACGCGGTGACGTCCTTGATGTCGCCGGGGTGCCCGAGCACCTGCGCGATGATGACGACGCCGATGACGAGCGCGAGCGTCGTGAAGAGCGGGCCGATCCATTTCGGGGTGCCGGCCGGCGGAAGCGCGGGAGTAGCGTTCGAGGAGGCCACGGTCACTTCTCCTGGATCCTGATGGTCGACGGCCCTGGAGCGGCGGCCGGACGCTTGATGGTGAGGTCCTTCGTCGCGACGCGGCCGAAGGCGTTCTTCACTTCGAGCTTCACCGTCCGGCTCTCGCCGTCGGGCACGCGCAGCTTGAGCTGCGTGTTGGTGTCGAAGTCCTTCGTCTGCGCTTCCTTCGTCGCGTCCGGGTACCACTTGAAGCCGTAGCCGGGGCCGGGACCGGCGGTGAGCGAGTACTCGCCGCCCTTCTCTTCGACCGTGAAGTCCGCGTGCGGCTCGACGAAGAACCACATCAGACCGCCGAGGCCGAGGACCATGACCGCGGCGTAGACGTGGACGACGCCGTTCTGGAGGACGCGGAGGACGGTGCCGGTCGCGGCGACGACGAGCGCGGTGAGGCGCGCGAGGATGAAGTCGACGATGCCCTGGTCGACGGACGACGCGGTGTCGGCGAGGGCGTCGACCGCGTTGACCGCGGTCTTGTCGTAGAGCTCGTCGACGCGCCACTTGTCGAGCACGAGGCGGTAGAGGGCGGGGACCTTGAGCATGAGCTCGCGCGCGGGCTTGCCCTTGTTGAGGATGTAGACCCAGTACGCGCCGCCGGCGCCGACCGCGAAGGCGAGGAACGCGGCGATCGACGAGATGACCTCGCGGCTGTGCGCGACGTCGTGGTCGAACATCTTCACCCCCGCCTCGGCCTCGTGGAACACGCCCGAGAGCCAGTGGTCGAGCGGGAGGAACTCGAAGTGGGCGGAGAAGACCTTGATCGCGGTCGGGTTCAAGATGCCGGCGAAGACGGCGAGGGCGGCGAGGACGATGAGCGGGATCGTCATCGCCCACGGCGACTCGTGCGGGGGCGGGCCCGGCTGCGAGAGGTCGTCGTGGTGGTGGTGCTCGTCGTCGTCGTCGTCGTGACCGTGATCGTGGTCGTGCTCCTCGACGTGCGACGGCGCCTTGGGGCGCCCGATCGTCCAGCCCTTGAAGTCACCGAAGAAGGTGAGGAAGACGACGCGGCACATGTAGAAGGCGGTGAGGAGCGCGGTGAGGACCGCGATGCCCCAGAGCGCCCAGTTCGCCCAGCTCGGCCACTGCCAGGCCGCGACCTTGCCCGCGAGCTTCATCCCCGCCGGCGCCTCGATGAGCGTGCGCGCGATGATCTCGTCCTTCGAGAAGAAGCCCGAGGTCAGCGGGAAGCCGATGATGCAGAGCGTGCTCGCGACGAACGTCCGGAACGTCCACGGCATGTGGTCCTTGAGACCGCCCATGTTCCGCATGTCCTGCGAGCGATCGTCGTCGTGGATGCGCGCGTGCATCGCGTGGATGACGCTGCCGGCCCCGAGGAAGAGGCAGGCCTTGAAGAAGGCGTGGGTGAAGACGTGGAAGAAGCCCGCCGTGAACGCGCCGACGCCGACGCCGAGCACCATGTACCCGAGCTGGCTCACGGTCGAGTAGGCGAGGACCTTCTTGATGTCGTTCTGGACGAGCGCGATCGTCGCGGCGAGGAGCGCGGTGAGCGCGCC
Source organism: Labilithrix sp. (assembly GCA_019637155.1). Lineage (NCBI taxonomy): Bacteria > Pseudomonadati > Myxococcota > Polyangiales > Labilitrichaceae > Labilithrix > Labilithrix sp. Next base: position 83,481 of record JAHBWE010000025.1, read on the forward strand.
CGTGAACGCGACCGTGATCATCGCCGCCGGGGCGAGCACGAACACCATCGAGAGCCGGCAGATGAGGTAGATGCCGGCGGTGACCATCGTCGCCGCGTGGATGAGGGCGGAGACCGGGGTCGGACCCGCCATCGCGTCCGGGAGCCAGACGTAGAGCGGGAGCTGCGCGCTCTTGCCGGTCGCGCCGAGGAAGAGCATCAGCGCCACCGCGGTCGCCGCCGTCATCGTGACCGGCGTGTCGGGCTGGAGCTTGTGGAGCGGGAGCTTGATCCCGGCGAGGGTGAAGTCCTCGAAGCGACCGCCGCCGATCGGCCAGAGGTTGATCCAGTTCGGGCGCTCGCTGTTCGGGACGAGCTCGTGCGCGTTCCGCGCGATGCCGTCCCAGTCGAGCGAGCCGCAGTACACCGCGAGGAGGAACATCGCGACGATGAGGCCGAAGTCGCCGACGCGGTTCGCGATGAACGCCTTCTTGCCGGCGGTCGCGTTCGGCATCTTGCCGTACCAGAAGCCGATGAGGAGGTAGCTGCAGAGGCCGACGCCCTCCCATCCGACGAAGAGCACCGGGAGGCTGTCCCCGAGGATGAGGACGAGCATCGAGAAGACGAAGAGGTTCAGGTAGCAGAAGAAGCGCCAGTACCCCTTGTCCTCGATCATGTACTCGGACGCGTAGACGTGGATGAGGAGACCCACGCCCGTGACGACGAGCATCATGACGCCCGACAGCGCGTCGACGCTGAAGGCGAGGTTGACCGTGATGCGGCCGCCGTTCGGACCGGCCACCTTCATCCACTCCCAGGCGAGCCAGGAGAGCTTGGCGTGCGGCTCCTTCGTGCCGGCCTCCTTCATCGCGTCGGTGACGTGATTGAGGTCGACGAAGGTGGCGACCGCGGCGGCGAAGGCGACGCCCATCACCGCGAGGGCCATGACGCGGACCGCGGATTTGCCGAGGCGCTGGCCGAACACGCCGTTCACGAACGCGCCGAGGAGCGGCAGCGCCAGGATGAAGGCGATGAGCGGGTAGTCCCCGGCCGAGAAGAAGAGGGTCTTCATGATCTCAGTTCTTCAGGAGGTCGGCTTCGTCGGAGCGAACCGTGCGACGAATGCGGAAGAGAGAGAGGACGATCGCGAGGCCGACCGCGACCTCGGCCGCCTCGGCCGCGATGATGAAGAAGGCGAACACCTGGCCGGTGTGGTTGCCGCCCTCCATGTACGCGCCCTTGCGGTTGAACGCGACGAGCGCGAGGTTCACCGCGTTGAGCATGATCTCGATGCTCATCAGGGTGACGAGCACGTTGCGGCGGACGAGGAAGCCGACGCCGCCGATGGTGAAGAGGATCGCGCTGAGCGCGACGTAGTGCTCGACGGGGATCACGTGCCGCTCTCCTTGCCTTCGAGCGCGCCGCGCGTGGGCGGGGCGACGGGGTCCTTGAGGCCCTTGCCGTGCGCGAGGGCCTCCGCGGGGGAGGACTCGTGGAGCGGACCGTCCGACTTGTGACGGCCGCGCGCGACCGCGACGGCGCCGACGATCGCGACCATGAGGAGCGCGCTCGAGAGCTCGAACGGCGCGAGCGCCTCGCTGAAGATGATGCGGCCGAACGCGTCCACGCTCCCGAAGTCGCCGACGACGCTCGTGAGGAGCGGCGCCTTCTCCTTCGGCGCCGCCATGTAGAGGAGGGCGATCGCGGCGACGCCCACCGCGCCGAAGAGCCCGCCGCCGATCGCGCGCGCGATGCGGCCGCGCTGGTCGGACGGCGTCGAGGCGCTCGGGCCGAGGAGCATGATGACGAAGAGGAAGAGGACGACGATCGCGCCCGCGTAGACGATGAGCTGGATCGCGGCGAGGAACTGCGCGTGGAGCGCGAGGAACAGGCCCGCGATCGCGACGATCATCGCGAGGAGGCCCATCGCCCCGCGGATCGGGTTCTTCGCCGCGACGGTGCCGACCGCGCCGAGCACGGCGATGAGGGCGCAGAAGTAGAAGTAAGCAACGCCGAACGGGCTCACGCGCGACCTCCCCAGCTCGTTTCCATTTGATTGAGCACGCCGGTGCCGCGCTGGCCTTTCACGTACGCCTCGAACTCCTTGCGGAACTTCTTGAGGTACCCGAGGGCGGGCATCGCGGTGCCTTCGCCGAACGCGCAGATCGTGTTGCCCATGATGCCGTTCGCGACCTCGTGGAGGGTGTTGAGCTCCTCCATCGAGCAGGTGCCTTCCATCAGCTTCTCCGCGATGCGGAAGAGCCAGCCGGAGCCCTCGCGGCACGGCGTGCACTGGCCGCACGACTCGAGGCGGTAGAACTGCATCAGGTTGTGGAAGCACGCGACCGGGTCGGTGCCCTCCGCCATGACGGTGGCGCAGCAGGTGCCGAGCATGGTGCCCATGTTGCGGAACGTGTCGACGCCGAGCGGCACGTCGAGCACCGACTTGCCGTGCCACGCGTGGAGCGGGCTCTTCTCGTCCGGCGCGTGCACGACGTCGTCGGCCTTCAACACCGGCGTCGAGCTGCCGCCGGGGATGATCGAGTGGAGCGGTTTGTCGCCGAGGATGCCGCCGCCGAGATCGTAGATGAGCTCGCGGAGCGTGAGGCCCACCGCGCACTCCCACACCCCGGGCTTCTTCACGTGGCCGTTCACGCCGAAGAGGCGGACGCCGCCGTCGTTCAGGTGATGGATGGAGGAGAGCTTCGAGAACTCCTCGCACCCGAGCTTGAACGCGCTCGGCACCGCCGCGATCGTCTCGAGGTTGTTCACGGTGGTGGGGCAGGCGAAGGCGCCGGACTGCGCGGGGAAGGGGGGCTTGAGCCGCGGCTCGCCGCGCTTGCCCTCGAGCGAGTTGAGGAGGCTCGTCTCTTCGCCGCAGATGTACGCGCCGGCGCCGGTGTGGACGACGACGTCGAGGGCGTAGTCCTTCCCGAACGGGTTCTTGCCGAGGTAGCCCTTCGCCTTCGCCTCTTTGATCGCGTCCCAGAGGCGCGCCTTCGAGAGGTGCAGCTCGTCGCGGACGTAGACGTAGGCGACGTGGGCGCCGATGGCGTAGCAGCCGATCATGCAGCCCTCGATCACGGAGTGCGGGTTGAGCTCCATGATCGTGCGGTCTTTGTGGGTGCCGGGCTCGCCCTCGTCCGCGTTGATGACGAGGTACGCGGGCTTCGTGGGGTGGGGCTTCATGAAGCTCCACTTCACGCCCATCGGGAAGCCGGCGCCGCCGCGGCCGCGGATGTTCGCCTTCTTCGCCTCGTTGACGACGTCGGCTTGCGACATCGTCGTGAGGACCTTCTTCGCGGTCTGGTAGCCGTCGCACTCGCGCTCGTAGGCCGCGAGCTTCCAGCCTTCGGGCAGGCCGTAGACCTTCGTCAGGTAGTTGGTCTGCTTGAGCATCAGCTCCTCAGCTTCTCGAGGATCTCGTCCACCGCCGCGGGGGTGAGGTTCTCGTGGTAGTCCTTGTCGACCTGCATCATGGGGGCGCTCCCGCACGAGGCCAGGCACTCCGCGGTGCGGAGCGTGATCTTGCCGTCGGCGGTCGTCTCGCCCGCCTTGATGCCGAGCTTCTTCTCGCAGTAGTGCAGCATGTCGTTCGCGCCGCGGAGCGCGCACGGCAGCGTGCGGCAGACCCAGACCTGGTGCTTGCCGACCTTGTGCTGGTTGAAGAGCGTGTAGAACGTGACGACGCCCTTCACGTGCGCGGGCGGGAGGTCGAGCCGGTGAGACACGAACGTCACGACGTCGTCGTCGATGAACCCGTTCTGCTCCTGACAGAGATGGAGGAGCGGGATGCACGCCGCCATCTTCGTCGGGTAGCGAGTCAGGATGTCGGTGAGCTCGCGGTCGCGTTCGGGCGTCAGAGCGAAAGGCATTGGGAGGAGCGGCTTTCGATGCGAAGAGCCTGGAAAAACCGGGCTTTTGCGCGCGCACGGTATGCTCCAGCCACCTCGCATGTCAATAGAGGTTCGGGCGACCGATAACCCTTAACTCCCAGTGGCCTCTTCGCTATGGTGCCGGCGCTTCTTCCTGCGGAGGTTGGCTCTTGTTCTGTCCGAACTGCGGCACGCAAAATCCGGAAACTGCTGCGACTTGCACCAAGTGCGGGTTTGCGTTGAAGAGCGCGGCGCCGAAGTTCAAAGGCACGATGCTCATGCAGGGCGCGCCGCCGAACATGCAGGCGCTGCGGGATGCAACAGCGGGCGCTCCGCCGCCGGCCGCGGGCGCGCCGCCGGCCCCGTCTCCCGCGGTGGGCGCGGGCGCGGGCAACGTTCCGCCGAGCCGCCTCAAGGGCACCATCGTCGGCGTCGCCGCGCCGGCCGCGGGCGCCGCGCCGGCTCCGCCGACCGCGACCGGCGCGGGCGCGCCCCCCGCGGCAGGCGGTGGTTTCCCTGGAACTCTCGCTTTCGACGCTCCTCCGCCGGTCGGCGGCGACGCGCCGGCCCCGGCCTTCGGTGCTCCGCCGGCGACGGGCGATCAGCAGCACCAGTTCGGCTCGAGCGCAGCCGCGAACCCGCTCGGCGCGACGTTCGCGATCGGCGCGGACTCGCCGGTCGCCCCGGGCGCGCCGGGTGCTCCGTTCGGCGCCCCGCCGCCCGACGCGGGCGGCGCGAGCAACGGCGGCTTCGGCGCGCCGCCTCCGGCGGACGGCGGCTTCGGCGCGCCTCCGGCGGGCGGGGGCTTCGGTGCGCCGCCGGCGGATCCGAACGCGGGCGGCGGCTTCGGCGCGCCGCCGGGGGATCCGAACATGGGTGGTGGCGGCTTCGGCGCGCCGCCCGCGGATCCGAACATGGGTGGCGGGGGCTTCGGTGGGCCGCCGCCGGGGGATCCGAACATGGGCGGCGGCTTCGGCGCGCCGCCGGGCCAGGCTCCGAACCCGTACGGTGCTCCGCCCCCGCAGCCGGACTACGGTCAGCCGCAGGGTGGTTTTGGTGGTCCGATGGGCGGGGCGCCGATGCAGCCGTACGGAGCGGGCGCTCCGATGGGCCCGATGGGCGGCATGCCGGGCGCGATGATGGCGGGCGGTCCGCCGAAGTCGTGGATGACGACGCTCATCCTCGCGATCGTCGCGGGCACGCTCGGCGTGCATCGCTTCTACACCGGCCACATGCTCTTCGGCGCGCTCCAGCTCATCACCTGCGGCGGCTTCGGCATCTGGACGCTCATCGACATCATCTTCATCGTCACCGGCAAGTACACCGACGCCCAGGGCCGCCCGCTCGCGCGCGATTAGCGCATCACTGATGCACGAGCGAGACCGGGATGCTCAGCGTCGCCGGTGCGCCGCCGGGCTGCGCGTCGAACTGGGCGCGCTTGATGGCTTGCAGAATGCACGTATTGACGTCGCCGGAGAGGTTGCCGGTGCTCGACGCGACGTCGGCGGTTGCGACTTCGCCGTTTGGTGCGACCTTGGCGGTGATGACGACTTTGCCGCTCATCGTTGGGTCGGAGGCGAGGCCGCGCTGGTAGCAGGTGCGGAAGCGGCTCCTGAGACCGGCGATGACGCGGTCCGCGCCCGATACGGTCGCCGCCGAGCCGCCGAGGTTGCCGACCTGCGTGTCGAACTTCGGGATCGCGACCACGCGTGCGTCGGCGGATTTTCCGTCCATCGTCGCGTGCGTGTCGCCGCCGAGGACGGCGAGCCCGCCGGGGCGGGGGCCGGTGACGGTGGGGCCGCCGCCCGGGAGACGGAGATCGCTCGCGGTCGTCGCGACGCCCTTGTCGGAGGCGGCGGCGCCGGAGAGATCGACGGGCGGGATCTCGCTTCGACGGAGCGCGCTCTCCACCGCGCTCTTCGAGCCCGGCGCGACGAGGAGACCGATCTCCATCTGCTCCGCTTGCGCGAGGAGCGCCGCCGCTCGCGCGTCGCTCGCGTTCGCGTTCGCGCTCGCTCTGCCGCCGGTCTTGCCGGGGCTCGTCGTGGCGGTCTTCTGGGTCGAGGTCGAGGTCGAGGTCGGGGTCGGCGTCGGCGTCGTGACGTGGGTCGGCGCGTCCTCGGCGGGGGTCTCGACGACGGGCGGCGGAGGGATGCTCTTCATCATGTCGACGAGACCGGCGACGGAGTGTCCGTCGTCCGCGACGCCGTCCATCCAGTCCGAGTACATCGCGCCGACGATGCCGAAGTGGAGGAGGAAGCTCAGCGCCGCGAGGATCGTGAGCGACCAGTCGATCTGGTTCGCGAACCCGCCTTTCACCGCGAGCGGCAGCTGCGGCCGCGGCGGCGGCGGCGGCGGGCGAACGAGCTGGAAGAGGAACGTGGTCGCGCCGACGACGACCTTGCCGCGCGCGTCCTCCGCGAGCGGCAGCGCGCACGGGCCCGCGAGGTCTCGCACGTGCCCGCCGACGGAGACGCGTGCGGTGGCGCCGGCGCAGAGGTGGAGCACGTACGCCTGGCCGCGGCGCGCGAGGAGCTCGAAGCGCGGGACGGGCGCGTTGAACGTCGCGTCTTCGGTCGCGCCGACCGTGACGCTCTTCTTGTCCGTGACGAGCCGCTCCTCGACGACGCGCCCGCCCGCGACGACGGCGATGCGCGGGACGCGCGGCGCGCCGCCGGGGGGCGCGACGGCGCGCATGACGGTGGTCATCCGGCCGGCGCGCGCAGCGGCGCCGGCCCCTACATGGTGGGGTCGTGCGGACGGCATCGAAGATGGTCTCGGAGCCCAGACCTCGGCCGCGCGAAAAAGTTCCCGCGCCGGCGCTGCAAAGCCCGGACAGACGGCGTTGATGCGGACCCCTCACGCTCCCGCTCGATGAGGCTCGCCGTGGGGTTGTTGAGCGGTGCTTGACAGCGTGGCGTGGCTGGGGCGTGCTCGGCGCGTGGGCTCGATCCCGTTTCCGCAGCTTCAGGCGTTCCTCGCGGTCGCGCGTTCGCAGAGCTTCAGCGGCGCGGCGCGCGACCTCGGGGTGTCGCGCTCCGCCGTGAGCCAGAGCGTTCGCCAGCTCGAGGACGAGCTGCGCCTCGTCGCGCGCACGACGCGCAGCGTCTCCCTCACCGACGCGGGGAGGCGGCTGGTCGAGGCGGCCGGGCCGGCGGTGGCGCAGACGCGCGCGGCGCTCGCCGAGGTCTCCGCGGAGCCCTACGCGGCCACCGTCCCCGGCTTTTACCTGTATTACCCGAGTCGAGCCCAGCGCTCCGTCCCGCTCCAGAAGCTCATCGAGACCGTCCGCGAGCTCACCGCGCGGCGACTGGCCTCCACCAAGACGAGGCCGCGTGCTCAGGCGTAGCTCCCTCGTCGCGGGGACCTGCATCGCGCTCGTGGCGGGGTGCCGCGAGACGCGGACGGCGCCGCCGCCGCGCCCGCCCGTCGCCGCGAGCGACCTTCGCGCTCCGGGCGACTTCTCGTCGATCGCCGATCGCGACGATCGCGCGCGCGCGATGTTCGTCGAGGCGTCGAAGGTCTTTTTGCATCCTCGCTGCAGCAACTGCCATCCCGCCGGCGACATGCCGCTCCAGGGCGACGACGGCCGCGTGCACGATCCGCCCGTCGTGCGCGGACCGAGCGACGAGGGCGTGCCGGCGCTCGGCTGCACGTCCTGCCATCAAGACCGGAACCTCGAGCTGTCGCGTGTCCCCGGCGCGCCGAAGTGGCAGGTCGCTCCGAGGTCGATGGCGTGGGTCGGCAAGACGCCGGGAGCGATCTGCGAGCAGCTGAAGGATCGCGCCCTCAACGGCGGGCGCGACCTCAACGGGATCGTCGAGCACGTCGCGCACGACGAGCTCGTCCGGTGGGGCTGGTCGCCGGGACACGGACGGACCGCCGCGCCGGGGACGCAGGCGCGCTTCGCCGCGCTCGTCGCCGCGTGGGCCGACGCGGGCGCCGCCTGCCCGCGCGGCGAGAAGCAAGGAGAGAAGCGAGAGGAGAAGCGATGATGCTCAAGCTGCGCGTCAACGGCCGGGACCACGACGTCGACGTGGATCCCGAGATGCCGCTCCTCTGGGTCGTGCGCGACGTCCTCGGGCTCACGGGCACGAAGTTCGGGTGCGGGGAGGCGCTCTGCGGGGCGTGTGTCGTCCATCTCGACGGAGAGGCGATGCGCTCCTGCGTGATGCCGGCGCGCCGCGCAGTCGGTCACGAGGTGACGACGATCGAGGGCCTCTCCGCGGACGGCTCGCACCCGCTGCAGAAGGCGTGGGTGGAGCTCGGCGTGCCTCAATGCGGCTACTGCCAGTCGGGGCAGATCATGAGCGCGGCGGCGTTGCTCCGGAAGAAGCCGGCCCCCTCCGACGCGGAGATCGACCAGTCGCTCGCCGGGAACCTCTGCCGGTGCGGCACGTACCTGCGGATTCGCGCGGCGGTGAAGAAGGCGGCAGGTGTTCCGTGAGCTCGGAGGTGCGCGTTCCTCGTCGCTCGTTCCTGACGAGCCTCGGCCTCGGCTTGAGCGGCCTCGCCGTCGGCGGCTTCCCCGCGTCGGCGAGGGCGCAGCCGGTCCCCGCTCCGCCGAGCGGCACGGGGCTCCGGCCCAACGTCTTCGTTCACGTCGCGACGGACGGGCTCGTCACGATCGCGTGCGCGCGCTCGGAGATGGGGCAGGGCGTGCGCAGCACCCTCCCCGCGCTCATCGCCGACGAGCTCGGCGCGGACTTCGCGCGCGTGAAGATCGTGCAGGCCGACGGCGACAAGGCCTACGGCGATCAGAACACCGACGGATCGACGAGCGTTCGCAAGGCCTTCGACGATCTCCGGCGCACCGGCGCGGCCGCGCGCATGATGCTGGCGGCGGCCGCGGCGGCGCGTTGGAAGGTGCCGGCCTCGGAGCTCGACGTGCGCGACCACGTCGTGACGCACCGGAAGAGCAAGCGCACGGCCGGCTTCGGCGAGCTCGCGAGCGACGCGGCGAAGGGGCCGATCCCCAAGCGCGACGAGATCGTGCTGCGGAAGCGCTCCGAGCTACGCGCGCTCGGCAAGGACCTGCCCTTCGTCGACGCGCCCGACATCGTCACGGGTCGCGCGATCTACGGCGCCGACGTGAGGCTGCCCGGCATGCTCACCGCCGTCGTCGCGCGACCTCCCGTCGCCGGCGGCAAGGCGCTCCGGCACGACGCGTCGCGGGCGCTCGCCGTCCCGGGCGTTCGCCACGTCGTCGCGCTGCCGGCGCCGAAGCTGCCGTTCGGGTTCCAGCCGCTCGGCGGCGTCGCCGTCGTCGCCGACCACACGTGGGCGGCGATGCGCGGGCGCGCGCTCCTCGACGTCACGTGGGACCACGGTGCGAACGCGGCGCACGACTCGACCGCGTACCGAAGGACGCTCGAAGCCAGCGTGAGCGCGCCGGGCCGCACCGCGCGGAATCTGGGCGACGTCGATCGCGCGCTCGCGAGCGCCGCGCGGCGTCACCACGCGATCTACTACGCGCCGTACCTCCCGCACGCGACGATGGAGCCTCCCGTCGCGGTGGCGAAGGTGGACGGCGAGCGCTGCGAGGTCTGGGCGTCGACGCAGAACCCTCAAGCCGCGCGCAAGGAGATCGCGAAGGCGCTCGGCGTCGACGAGTCGAAGGTCACCGTCCACGTGACGTTGCTCGGAGGCGGGTTCGGTCGAAAGTCGAAGCCGGACTTCGCGGTCGAGGCCGCGCTCGTCGCGAAGCAGACGGGAGCGCCGGTCCGCGTCCAGTGGACACGCGAAGACGACATCCGGCACGACTACTACCACTCGGTGAGCGCGCAGCGCCTCGAAGCCGGCCTCGACGAGAGCGGCAAGCTCGTCGCGTGGCACCATCGGACGGCGTTCCCGCCGATCGCCTCGCTCTTCACCGGCACCGCCACGCCGGACGCGGGTCCGCTCGGCCTCGGCTTCCTCGACGTGCCTCTCCAAGTGCCGAACCTGCGCGGCGAGGCGTGCGACGCGAAGGCGTACACGCGCATCGGCTGGCTCCGCTCGGTCGCGAACATCTACCACGCGTTCGCCGTGCACGGCTTCCTCGACGAGCTCGCGCACCTCCGTGGGATGGACCCGCTCGCGCATCAGCTCGAGCTCTTCGGACCGCCGAAGGTCTGGACGCTCGCCGACCTCGGCGTCACCGAGTACTCGAACTACGGTCAGTCTCGCGACGACCATCCGATCGACACCGCGCGGCATCGTCACGTGCTCGAGCGCGCGACGCGGCTCGCGAGCTGGGCGGACCGCGCGAAGACGGGACGCGCGCTCGGGCTCGCGGTCCATCGCAGCTTCCTCACCTACGTCGCGGTCGTCGTCTCGGTGGTGAAGACGCCGGCGGGGCGCATCGCCGTCGACGAGGCGTGGATCGTGGCCGACGCCGGGACGATCGTGAACCGGGAGCGCGTCCGCTCCCAGCTCGAGGGCGCCGTCGTCTTCGGGCTGAGCCAGGCGCTCTACGGAGAGATCACGATGAAGGGGGGCGCCACCGAGCAGGGGAACTTCCGCGACCATCGGCTGCTGCGCTTGCCCGAGGCGCCGCGCGCGATCCACGTCGAGGTCGTCGAGAGCGACGCGCCGCCGGGCGGTGTCGGCGAGCCGGGCGTGCCTCCCGTCGCGCCCGCGCTCGCCAACGCGCTCTTCGCGCTCACGGGCACGCGGGTGCGGGAGCTCCCGATCGTGCGAACGCTGCCGGTCTGATGCAGGACGCTCCTCTGATCGGAGTCGTCCTCGCCGCCGGCGACGGCTCGCGGATGGGCGGGCCGAAGGCGCTCTTGCGGCTCGGCGGAACGCTGCTCGCGGTCGAGCACGCGCGGAGGCTGCGCGCGTCCGGCTGCCGGCGCGTGGTCGTCGTCGTGTCTCCGCCGGCGCGCGCGATCGTCGCGGAGGCGCTCGCGGGGGATGGGTTGGTCGACGTCGTCGCCGCGACGACGTCGAGCCAGGCCGAGTCGCTCGCGGTCGCGCTCGCGCTCCTCGACGAGCACGGCGCTCGCCCGCTCGTCGTCGTGACGCCGGTCGATCTCCTGCCGGCCGAGGCGACGACGATCGACAGGCTCGTCGCGGCGATCAGGAGCTCGCGCGGCGCGCTCGACGCCGCGACGCCGACCTTCGGAGGCCGCGGCGGCCACCCGGTGGTCGCGCGCCTCGGCGTCCTTCGTGACGACGGCGTCGATCCGGCGCGCCCGCTTCGCGATCGCCTCCGCGCCCTCGATCGCCGCCGCGCACGGATCGCGGTGGACGATCCGGCCGTCACCGGCGACTTCGACGTACCCGACGATCTTCCCGTCCGCCGGCTGGGGGTGGGGGCGCGCGGGGCGGGATAGGCCGGCGGGCGGTTGCCGCGAGGCGTAGCGAACGGCAGATCCTCACAGTGCCCCATACCGACGACGTAGCGAACGGCAGGCCCCTCGTGCTGGCCTAAGAAAATACCTCCGTTTGCCATCGCCCAGGACCACGCGCCCGCGCCCACGCCGTACCCACGCCATACCCGCCGCGCCGTCAGGATCCCGCGCGGGGCCCCGCGACTGCGGCCGCGCAAGCGGTTGCGAAGCAACCCGAGCGCGCAGCGCGAGGGCCGTGGTCGCGGGGTGGGGGTGTCGGGGGCAAAGCCCCCGACGTTGAGAACCTAGACGTTGAAGCGGAAGTGGACGACGTCGCCGTCGCGCATGACGTACTCCTTGCCTTCGATCGCGAGCTTGCCGGCGTCGCGGCACTTGGATTCGCTGCCGAGCGAGACGAGGTCCTCCCACCAGATGACCTCGGCCTTGATGAAGCCCTTCTCGAAGTCGGTGTGGATGACGCCGGCGGCTTGGGGGGCGCGGGCGCCGACCTTCGTCGTCCAGGCGCGGACCTCCACCTTGCCGGCGGTGAAGAAGGTGAGGAGGCCGAGGAGCTTGTAGCCTGCACGGATCACGGCGTAGAGGCCGGGCTCCTTGAGGCCCGCGCTCTCGAGGAACTCGGGGCGGTCCTTCGGATCGAGCTCCGCGATCTGGCTCTCGAGCGCGGCGCAGACGGGGACGACGAAGGTGTTCTCGCTCTTCGCGAGGTCCTCGAGCGCCTTGAAGTGTTTGTTGGCCTCGAGGTTCGCGATCGAGGCTTCGTCGATGTTCGCGATGTAGAACGCGGGCTTCGCGGTGAGGAGCCAGAGGTCGCGCACGATGAGCTGCGCGTCGGCGTTGTCGGCCCAGCTCGCCTTGGGGATGAGGGTGCGGGCGGGCTTGCCGTCGTTCAGGTGCGCGGCGAGGTCGTTGCAGATCGTCTCGGCGAGCTTCTCCTTCGGATCGTTCGCCTTCGCCATCTTGCGCGCCTTGTCGCCGCGCTTGTTCACCGTCTCGAGGTCCTTGAGGCAGAGCTCCATCGTGACGGTCGCGATGTCGGCGACGGGGTCGACCTTGTTCTCGACGTGGATGACGTTCGGGTCCTCGAAGCAGCGGCCGACCTGCACGATCGCGTCGGCCTCGCGGATGTGGCTGAGGAACTGGTTGCCGAGGCCTTCGCCCTTCGAGGCGCCGCGGACGAGGCCCGCGATGTCGACGAAGTTGAAGGTGGTGGGGACGACCTTCTCGGCGTTGACGACGGCGTTGATCTTGTCGAGGCGATCGTCCGGGACGACGACGACGCCGACGTTGGGCTCGATCGTGCAGAACGGGTAGTTCGCGGCTTCCGCTTTTGCCGACGAGAGCGAGTTGAAGAGGGTGGACTTGCCGACGTTGGGGAGGCCGACGATGCCGATCGAGAGCGCCATGGAGGGACCGCGGAAGTAGCACAAAATTGGCCCTGTCGCCGAGCGCCGTTCGACCATGCCCGCGTGACGTTCGACCTGGACCGTATCGAGGAGGCCTTCGACCGCGCGCTCGCGGTGCTGAAGCCCCGCGGCTGGGCCGACGTCCGGAACATCGCGCTCTGCCTCGCGATCGGCGGCGGGGCAGGGTGGCTCGCGGTGCCGCCCGCGCTGCCGCCGACGCCGGTGCCGGAGGTGACGCTCGACGGCAAGCCGCTCGCGATCGCCGGGCGCGATCCGGGCGCGATCCTCGAGGACGCGCGGGAGATCGCGCACGCGTACGTCGCGCGCGAGATCACGGTGCAGGTGCCGGGCGCCTCGGTGACGCGGCGGCGCTCGGAGCTCGGGGCGCGCGTGGAGGCTGGGCGCGTGGCTTCGCTGGTCACGCAGCTCGTGGAGCCGCAGTCGGCGCTGCGGCGCGCGGCGGCGCAGCACGGAAAGCGCATCGCGCTGCCGCTGCCGGTCACGATCGACACGCGGCGCGCGCTCGCGACGCTCCTCGTGATGAAGGACGATCTCGATCGCGCGCCGGCCGACGCGTACGTCGACCTCGCGCGGCACCAGCTCGTGCCGGAGCAAGAGGGGAGGCGCGTCGACGTGTACGCGACCGCGGCTCGGCTCGACGCGGCGCTCGTTCGTGGGGACGCGGCGGTGGAGGCGGTCGTCGATCACGTGCCGGCGGCGCGGACGGTGGCGAGCATCGGTGAGGTCTCGACCGACGACGTGCTCGGGTACTTCGAGACGAGGTACAACCCGGACCGGAAGCACGCGGACCGCTCGTTCAACTTGCGGCTCGCGGCGTCGAAGCTCGACGGGCACGTCGTGATGCCGGGTGAGGTCTTCGACTTCAACGAGGTCGTCGGCGCGCGGGACGAGGCGAACGGGTACAAGGTCGCGGCCGCGATCGCGAACGGCGAGATCGTCGACGGCATCGGCGGCGGGACGTGCCAGATCGCGGGCACGCTCCACGGCGCGGCGTATTTCGCGGGGCTGCCCGTCGTCGAGCGGCGGCCGCACACGCGGCCGAGCTTCTATATCAAGATGGGGATGGACGCGACGGTCGTGTACCCGACCATCACGCTGAAGCTGAGGAACGATTTTCCGCATCCGATCGTGCTCCACGAGACGGTGGAGAACGGCGTCGTCCGCGCGGAGATCCTCGGGCCGAAGCGGACGCGCGACGTCGTGTTCACGCGGAGGATCGAGGACGTCGTGCCGTTCGGCGAGAGCGAGAAGCAGGACGCGGCGTTGCCGAAGGGCACGCGCATCCTCGCGCAGCGCGGCATCCCCGGCTTCAAGGTCCGGCGCGATCGCACGATCCGCGACGGCGAGAAGGTGACGCGCGAGCACGACAAGGACGAGTACCCGCCGACGCAGCAGATCTGGCGCGTCGGCACGGGGCCGACCGACCTGAAGGTGACCGCGGTCGACGACGAGCACCCGGAGTACATCGCGGACGAGCAGCTCACGATCGCGCAGGGCCCCAACATCGAGGACCCGCACGCGCGCCGCAACGGCGTGCGCGCGGGCGGGCCCACGGTCGAAGCGCGCGTCCCCGGCCGCTACGGCACGCGCGGCTGGAGCATCCGGTCTTCCGAGCGCGTCTCGAGCCACGCGAAGCGCGCCGGCCACGCGGTGCGCTCGCGGTAGACGCGTATAGCATCAGGGCGAAGGGGCCATGGCGCGGAGCCTGCGTGCGGCGTCGTGTTCGTCGCGTTGTTCGAGCCGCTTTGCGATGACGCTCAGGAGCGCACGGGGTGGGGGCGTGAGCTTGGCGCGCACGGCGTCGAGGGTCGCGTCGTCGCCCTCGCGCGCGGCCGCCTCCGCGATGCGCGTCAGTCGCACGGTCGAGAGCGGATGGCAGAGAAGGAACGGCGCGATCGCGAGGGTGAAGCGCCGCGCGGACGCGTCGTCGAGGTCGAGCGCCTGTCCGAGGAACACCGTGAGGCAGGGCTCGAGGTTGAGCGCGCCCTTCAAGAGCGCGAGCGCCTTCTTCGCGTCGAGCGCCTTCGCGACCGCCTGGTGCGAGGCGAGGTAGTTCTTCTCCGGCTCGAGCGGAGGTTCTTCCTCGGGCTCGGGTCCCGGGTCGTAGTTGGTGTACCGAACGCCTTTGAAGACGATCGCCGCGGCGGCGAGGTCGGGCTTCGCCACGAGCTCCGCGTAATAGAGCGACGGCATCGGGAGCCCGCGCATGGCGGGCTTCTTCTTCGTCGCGCCGGGCGGTGCGATCCAGCGCTCGATGCTGGTCTGATCGACGTCCCATACACCGATGAAGTGCACGTGTGTCTTCAGCTTGCGGGCGAGGTGACGCGCGAGCCCGAAGTCGGCCGTGTAGCGCTCGCTGTCGAGGACCTCTACCCAGCCGTTCTCGATGCCGCCGATCGCGTAGCCGAGTGTCTTCGTCTTCTCGAGTCGGAGAGGCTCGAGCGGGCGCACCTCGCGCGCGAGCACACGTGCGCCCTTGGCGGTCCAGTAGACCTCGATCTCGTCCCGGATCCGCTCCGGCGTGATCGTTCGACCGAGACGGAGCTGGATCCAGCAGGCGTTCGTCCCCATCGTCGATCGCGATGGTACGCTGCCCTGCGGATGAAGATCGCGCTCGCCGTCACCGGAAGTGTCGCCGCGTACAAAGCGGTCGAGGTCGCGCGTCTCTTCGTGAAGGCGGGGCACGAGGTGATCCCGCTGATGACGGCGTCGGCGACGCGGTTCGTCGGGGCGGTCACGCTCTCGGGGATCTGCGGCGCGAAGGTCGCGGTCGACATGTGGGATCCCGACTATCCCGGCGAGCTGCACGTCGCGATCGCGGACCGCGCGGATGCGATCGTCGTCGTGCCTGCCACCGCGGACGTGCTCGCGCGCTTCGCCGAGGGGCGGGCGGACGATCTCGTCACCGCGACGGTGCTGTGCGCGCGCGGGGCCGTGTTCGTCGCCCCGGCGATGCACCCGCGGATGTGGGCGCACCCCGCGACGCAGCGGAACGTCGCGGCGCTCGGGAACCTGCGGTTCATCGGGCCGGTGCACGGGCTCGTCGCGTCGGGCGACTCCGGGATGGGACGGATGGCGGAGCCGGCGACGATCGTGGACGCGGTGCTGGGTGGGTTGGGTGGCTTCGGCGCTCGAGACCTCGCCGGGCGGCACGTCGTCGTGACGGCGGGGCCGACGTTCGAGGCGATCGATCCGGTGCGCTTCCTCGGCAATCGATCGAGCGGGAAGATGGGGTTCGCGGTCGCGGCGCGGGCGGCGGCGCGGGGGGCGCGCGTGACGCTGATCGCGGGGCCGGTCGCGCTCGCGACGCCGGGGGCGGTGGTGCGCGTCGACGTCGAGAGCGCGGAGGACATGCGCGGCGCGCTCGCGAAGGCGCTCCCCGGCGCCGACGCGCTCGTGATGGCGGCGGCGGTCGCGGACTTCCGGCCCGACGCCGCGAGCGCGACGAAGATCAAGAAGGGGGAGGGGGCGGCGCCTTCGATCGCGCTGGCGAAGAACCCGGACTTGATCGCGGAGATCGGGGCGGCGCGGACCGGCGCGCGGCCCGTCCTCGTCGCGTTCGCGCTCGAGACCGGCGACGACGACGCCGTCGTCGCGTACGCGAAGGACAAGCTCACGCGGAAGCGCGTCGACGTCGTCGTCGCGAACGCGGCGCACGAGTCGCTCGGTCGCGGGGAGAACCGCGTGTCGTTCGTCGACGCGGAGGGCGCGTCGCCGTTCGTCGCGGCGGCGAAGGACGCGCTCGCGGACCGGATCCTCGATCGCGTCGTCGCGAAGCTCTCGTCCGCGCGTCAGGACTGATCGAGGAGGCCGACGACGGCCTCCGCCGCGCCGTCGCTCTTGCCGCGGACGACGACGGAGGTGACGCCGAGCTTCGGGAGCGTCGTCTGCATGCCGGCGTCGGCGTCGTAGACGACGACCGCGACGTTCGCGAGCTTCTCGGTGCGGCGCAGCGCGCGCACCACGTCGGCGAGCTTCGCGTCGTCGCAGCGCGCGTCGATCGCGAGCACGTCCGGGGTCTCGCCCGCGACGCCGAGGAGCCCCTCGAGGACGCCGCCGAAGGACACGAACGACGTGCCGCGGGCCTTGCAGGCCTTCGCGAGCGCGCGCATCGACGCGCCGGGCTTGCCGATCGCGGCGACGGTGCCGCCGGGGCTCGTCACCGCGCGCGGCAGCGGCGGCAGGTTGTTCTTCTCGCAGTAGGCGCGCGCGTCGTCGGTGCGGACGCGGTACTGCGAGCCCGGCGTGCGGAACGCGGGCAGCTTCCCCTCGCGGATCCAGAGGTAGACCGTCTTCGGATGAAGCTCCCAGATCCGCGCGAGCTCGGAGGGGCGGAGCAACGGCATCGGAGCGAGAGCATATTGACGCTCAGCACGCCCGTCGAGTAACGCGGAGGGGATGGGTCGCGCCGGGCGCACGAAGTGGTACGCGCTCGCGGCGGTGCCGGGGCTCGCGGTGACGCTCATCGCGGCGTGCACCGGCGACGACGACGTGTTCCGCGCCGCGCCGCTCTACGCCTACGACGGCGCGACGAACGATCTGCCGCGCGAGCCGGTCACGCCGCCGGAGGCGGGGGCGCCTGCGCTCTCGTGCGGCGACGCGGCCGGGGCGCCCGCGCGCGCGCTCCTCGTCAACGGCGAGCGGCCGAGCGAGCTCGTCGCGATGAACCTCGACTCGTTCGCGGTCGACGGCCGGCTGCCCCTCGACGGCGGTCTCGGGATCACGTCGGTGACGGGCTTCGATCCGTGGCTCCTCGATCAGGAGAACGATCTGGTCACGCGGCTCGACGCGCGCGAGCCGTGGAAGCCGGTCGCGGAGTGGTCCGTCCGCGGCGACGACGCGCCCGCCGGCGACACGCGGCCGGCGCGGCCCGTGAGCGTGGTCCAGGTGTCGTGCTCGAAGGCCTACGTCATCCGCGCGAACCGGAACCGGATCGCGATCATCGATCCTTCGCAGACGACGGGCGCGCCGACGGGGTGGGTCGATCTCACGCCGTTCCGCGTGAGCGGCGATACGGATACGCTCGATCTCTCCGCCGCGGTGTGGGTGCCCTCGAAGCGGAAGCTCTTCGTCCTCGCCGGCAACGTCGACCGCACGCAGGTCATCACCGGCGCGGGCGTCCGTTGCCGCGAGGTGCTCCGCCCCGCCGTCTTCGGGATCGACGTGAGGACCGACACGGTGGTGAGCCTCGCGGGGACGGGCCCGGGCGGCGCGATCGAGCTCGAGGGGTACGATCCGCCGGCGGGTCACTCGCTGATCTACGACGCGCCGCTCGATCGCCTCCTCACGCTGAGCCGCGGCTGCAACATCGGCCTGCCCGACGGCGGAGCGAGCCTCACCGCGCGGCGTCGCGTCGAGCAGGTCGACCTCGCGACCGGCGCGGTCAAGCTCGCGCTGTCGCTCGACAACCGGCCGGCGCCGACCGGCTTCGCCCTCGTCGACGGGGATCACGCGGCCGTCGTCTTCGGCGAGCGCGGCTACCTCTGGAACCCGCGCGAGACGTCGCTCGGCGATCCGATCGACGGCGGCGCGCACGCGGTCGCGAACGACGGGCGCGGCGGCTTCGTCGGCTCGCGGCGCAAGGACCAGTCGCTCGAGGTCTTCACGCTCCCGATCGGCGACGCGGGCGCGGCGCGTCCGGTCGCGACGAACCCCTTCACGAGCCTGGGCGGCTTCGCCGCGAGCATCGAAGCATGGCCTCCGCGCTGACCCCCTCCGACCTCGAGACCGTCGCCGGCCGCACGCTCGGCCACTACGACGCGAGCGCGGACTCGTTCCGCGCGGGGACGTGGGACCACGACGTCACGCAGAACTACGACGCGCTCCTCCGCGCGATCGAGGTCCCGCCGCCCGCGCGCATCCTCGACTTCGGCTGCGGGCCGGGGCGCGATCTCGTCTGGTTCAAGTCGCAAGGGCACGCGCCGGTCGGCCTCGACGGCTCGGCGCGCTTCTGCGAGATGGCGCGCGCCGCGAGCGGCTGCGAGGTGCTCCATCAGAGCTTCCTCGCGCTGGAGCTGCCGGTCGCGCGCTTCGACGGCGTCTTCGCGAACGCGTCGCTCTTCCACGTCCCGACGCAGGAGCTCCCGCGCGTGCTCTCCGCGCTCCACGCCGCCCTCGCTCCGCGCGGCGTCCTCTTCGCGTCGAACCCGCGCGGCGACGATCGCGAGGGCTGGAACGGCGATCGCTACGGCGCGTACCACTCGCTCGAGGGTTGGCGCCGCTTCGTGACCGCGGCGGGCTTCGAGGAGATCGAGCACTACTATCGCCCCGCGGGCAAGCCACGCGCGGAGCAGCCGTGGCTCGCGACGGTGTGGCGGCGCGCGTGATCTTCCACCTCGTGGAGCGCGCGCGGCTCGTGTGGGACGCGGACGATCGGTATCGCCCCGCGTCGCTGGCGGGGGAGGGGTTCATCCATGCGTCGTACGGCGACGAGGTCGCGGAGAGCGCGCGGCTCTACTTCGCGGCGGACGCGGACCTCGTCGTCGTCGCGATCGATCCGGACAAGCTCGACGTCCGGCTGGAGGTCGCGACGACGCCGCGCGGGCCGATGCCCCACATCCACGGTCCGCTCCCGCGCGCCGCGGTCGTGAGCGTCGTCTCGCTCGCCGACCACACGCCGTGAAGTTTCATCGGCGGCGCTTGTCGAGCAACGCGCGGAGGCGGAGGTTCTCCTCTTCCGCGGCGAGACGAGCGGCGCGCTCTTGCTCTCTCTCGGCGCGGAGCTGCTCGTTGTCTGCGAGCGCGAGCTCCTTGGCTGCGCGCTCCGCTTCGGCTTCGGTCGGGAAGAGCTCGTCGCCCGCGGGGCCGAGGCCGAGACGTAGGCGGACGTTGTCGCCGCTTCCCACTGCGACGAGCCACGCGCCGAGGACCTTCGATCGGACGCGGTCGCCCTGATTGACCTCGACGCGCACGAGGCCTCGATTCCGGATGCGGCGAAACACCTGGAAGCGCCGGCGCCTCCGGCTCCGCGGGGTCGCGTGCGGGTCGAAGACGACGAGCTCCTTCACGCCGAGCTCGGCGTAGGCGGCGGGGCCGTCGTCGTAGTCCTTCGTGACGTCGCCGGAGGCGACCTCCAACGCGAAGCTCGGCTTCACGCCCGTCTCCCACGTCTTCCAGGACGGAATCACGATGTCGGGATCGACGCCCGGCAAGACGTAGACGTCCGGGGCGATGCGCTTGAGCGGGTTGCCTTCTTCCCAGTAGATGAACTGGTCCGCTCCGACGTGCGCGCGTATGTACGCCGCCGCGAGGAACCGCGCCAAAAGCGGACGCAGCAGCTCTGCGATCAACCGCTGGATCTCGTGCTCGCCCATGTCGTCGTTCGTCGGGTAAAGCACGTCCGCGGTAGAGATTGCTTCGGCGGTCGCGCGTTTCATGGCCTCTGCCGAGTATAGCTCAACACGCGGGTCAGTACCGTTCGGGCTTCGCGACGCGGAGTCGCTCGATGACGCGATCGAGCTCCGGCATGGAGCACGTCACCGTGGCCGGCGAGGCCGGGTCCGGCGTCGCGATCTCGGCGAGCTTTCGCGCGGCGGATTCCATCCGCTCCTCGTCCGCGGCGGGATCCGAACGGATGAAGAGGACGCCGCCGACACGGTGTCCGTCGAGGCGGCCATCGACGATCGCCACCTCCAGCGGCGCGGCGACCTTGCCGCCCTTGCGATCGCTCAGCGCGACCGCCTCGTCGATCTCCGCCTTGTGCTCCGCGTAGAACGCCGCCGGCTCGGCCGCGGCGTCACGACCTCTGCGCGGGAACGGCACGAAGAGGCTCACGCAGTGGCCGGCCCAGGTGCGAACGCCGCGCGCGTGGTGGACGGCGTTGCGCTCGTCGGCGCTCGAGCGGACGAGCGTCGGCGCCGCGCCGCCGCTGCCGCCGCCGCGCGTGTAGCGCACGATGGTCGTGCCCTTCTCCACGCTCCCCGAGTCGCGGCCGATGATCCAGACGTCGCCCGAGCGTCGCGGGACGATCCGGTAGATCCATCCGATCGGCACCGGCGGGACGGGATCGAGGATCGTGGTCGCGATCCAATTCTTGAGATCGCTCCCGGCGTTGAACCCGATCGCGATCGCGTCCGACCGGTACCCTGGGGCCGTCAGCTCGGGCGGCGCCGCCGGTGGATCGAAGCGCTCGTCCTTGCCGTCGCGCGTGATGCGGACGAGCCACGTCGGCGGCGGGTTGCCTCCTTCGACGTACCAGACCGCGCCTTCCGCGTCGATCGCGCGGACGCTTTCGCGCCCTTGCACGGCGTGCGGCGTCCAGCGGTCTCCGTCGAGCACGTAGGAGGGATGCTGGTAGTCGCCCTCTTGGTCGCTGCTCACGCACGAGATGTACGTGCGCTCGTCGGCGCTCTCGATGAAATGGCACGAGCGATACGTCGTGTCTTCATGCTCCGGTGCGATCCTGACGATGCGGGCGGGCCGCCCCGGCGCGGGGCCGATCGCGCCCTCGTCGATCGTTCGGGTATTGGTGTCGGTGTCGGCGCGGCGCTTCCTCCCCAGCCACACGACTTCCTTCTGCGTCACGTGGCGTTCGGTCCACTCGTACCCTTCGGGGAGACCTGCCGTCACGGTGGCAGCGAACGGCTCGCCGTGGCGCGGATGTTCCAAGGGCGGCGGCGCGATGCCGGCCTTCGTCCACGCCTTGCCGGTCCACTCGAACGCGGCTGCGCCGGCGGGCCGGACGAACGGTCTCGTCGCCGGCCCCGAGACCGTCTCCCGCCCGAGGGTGATGGGGCGCGCGTCGAAGCCGCCCATCTCGTCGTCCCCTTCGAGGAGGAGCGGCACCGCGTCGGCGGGCGTACCGATGCGCTGGAGGGCGCCGTCCGGCCCGACGGCGAAGACCGCCGGGCCGGAGGTCACGACGAGGCCGTCGTCCAGCATCTGCACGAGGCCCATGTCCACGCCGACCGATCGCGCGACGACGCGTCCGGTCCACGGCAAGATCGCCGCCGTCGCGTCGTGTGACGCGTCCCCGCCGGCGTCCACCACCGACGGCGACGGCGCGCGGCGACAGCCGTCGCACGCGAGCGACGGCGCCAATAGCCACGCGAGCATCCATTGCTTCCATTCGAACCGCACGTCGCGTTGCCTGCGTTGTAGACCACGCGCAGAGCCTGCGCGCGATTGTCGCCGGTCAGCGCACGCCTTTCGTTTCTTCGAGGGCGAGCAGGTAGTCGCCGAGCCAGCGGCCGCGCGCGCGGATCTCCTCGGGGACGGAGATCGCGCGGAGGATGCGGCCGATCGCGGTGCGGTACGTTGGGTCGTCGGAGCTGCGCGCGATCCGCGCGAGGTGGCGGAGCGCCATGACGTTGTCTTCGAAGGGGACGCGGCGCACGGCGAAGACGCCGACGGCGTCGGGGTCTCTCGTCGCGCCGAAGAGGCCGCCGCCGCTCTCGTCGGTGAGGTCGCGGAGCATCGCGTCGGCGACGGCGCGGGACTCGGTGAGCCACTCCTCGTCGCGGGTCGCCTCGTAGAGTCGCGCGAGGCCCCACCCAAAGGCGGCGTGATCGGCGAGGAAGGTCTGCTTCGGCTCTTCGCCGTTCGTCGCGGCGGTGTGGGCGATCGCGCCGGACCTCGTGCGGTGTGTGGCGAGGATGCGGCGGGCGGCTCGCTCCGCGGTCGCGCGCGCGGCGGGGTCCTTCGTCGCCTCGTAGAGCGCGGCGTACGCTGCGATCGCGAGCCCGTTCTCGCGGCCGTACTCGTTCGTGTCGACGCGCGGGACGCCGCGCGCGAGCCGCTCGCGCGCGGGGAGGGCGTAGTACGTGTGGCCGTCGGTGAAGGGCTTCGCGCGATCGTGCGCGTTCACGTCGGCGTCCTGCGTCGTGTAGAAGCCGCCCTCGGGTCCGGTGAGGAAGCGATCGATGTAGCGCTGCATCGCGCGGGCACGCGCGAGGTGGCGCGGGTCGCCCGTGAGCCGGTACGCGGCGGCGTAGTTCTCGAGCGCGGGCGCCTGGAACGTCATGAGCTTCTCGTAGTGGGGCTTCGACCAGTCTCCCGCGGCGGAGTACTGGTAGATGCCGCCCCACACCGGATCGATGAGCGCCGCCTGCTTGTCGAGCGTGAGGAGCGCCTTCGCGCGTGCGTTCACGTCGCCGCGCTCGGCTTCGCGTAGGGTCCACGCGTTGTCCCAGCCGAGCGGCGCCTTCTGGCGGCGGCCCCAGCTGCCTTCGACGGGGTCCCAATATTCGTCGAGGTCGAGCATGACGTTGCGCTGGATCCACGCGAGCTGCTCCTCGGGGAGCGGGGTCTTCGGCGCGGGTCGCGAGATCCCGGTCGTGAAGCCGGCGCCGCAGCCGGGGGCCACCCCGCCGGCCTCGGTCTTCGACGCGCTGTTCGTGGCGATCTCGTGGAGTATGGTCACGAATTTCGTAGGTTCGATGTAACCACGGTATTTCCCGAGCTCCTCGGCGTCGGGCGAGAACACGACGGTGGCGGGCCACCCGTAGTCGCCGTAGCGCTCGGCGAGGTCGGGCCGTGCGTCGACGTCGACCTTCACCGCGATGAAGCTCTTCGCGATCGCGGCCCGCACCGCGGGATCGTGATAGGTCGTCGCTTCCATCACGTGGCACCAATGGCACCACTCGGCGGCGCCATCCATCAGCACGAGCTTCCCTTCGGCCTTCGCGCGCGCGAACGTCTCGGGCGCGAAGGGCGCCCAGGCGACCGGCTCCCCGGGCGCCGCGCGCTCCTGCTCCCGCTTAGCGGACGTCAACGCCGACGGCGCGGCGACGCTTTGGGGTGAGCACGCGGCGAGGGCGAGCAGGAGCGAAGGAAACAGCCGCGCCGCGGACGGCCACGACGAGGGACGAGCGACCATTCCACGAGCCTACGCCCGACTCTCGGCCCCGGTTCCACGCTGTCGGCATGCCGTCGGATGGCATGCCCACTGCCCACCGGTCGGCTCGTGGCCGCATGCCCAGGCCGGCTCGTGTCGGCATGCCGACGCGTCACGCGGCCTCCTCCTTCTTTGCGAAGTCGAGGGGGAGCTGCGCGCTGGCGTCGGGGGATGCGAGGCCCGCGATGATTCGGAACGCGTGGAGCGGGAGGACGATCAACGGCTCCTCTCCGAGGCCGCTGAGCACCGCGACCGGCACGGAGCCCGACGGACCGTATGCCTCTGCCTGCACGAGGGCGTTGGTCAGCAGCACCGGGAGTCGCTTCCGCGTCTTCACCTCGACGGAGAGGACGATGCCCGACGGAAGCGTCACGGGCGCGCAGTCGGGGCCTCGGTCGTAGCGCGCACGCCCCGCCACGCGGGTCGTTCCAAGCAGCCTCGCCGCTTGTCGCTCCCGGTCCGCCGCTCGCCGCTGCGGCGCGGGAGGACGGGAGCTTCTGCGCGGCGACGGATCAGAGGCGGACATGATGCGAGTGCTCGGCCATCCTCGGCCACGGTTGCGTGTCACCGCACGCAGCGGTGTCGATGGCGGGCGCCTGTCGGCATGCCGACAGCATGCGCACGCGAGAGCCGCGATGACCCGGTCGACGACGGATGGGGCATGCAGGGCTGGCGGGGCGCGTGAAGGTTGCGGGGCTACGTGCGGCCGTAGAGGCGGCGGAAGGTGTCCCAGCATTGGGGGGAGATGGTGAATTCGAGGACTTCGCGCATGGTGGGGTTTTGCGCGAGGGCGGCGCGGCGGGCGGGGGCGTCGATGTTGTGGGGGACGTCCGGGGCGAGCACGTGCGCGACGGCGCGGAGGTCGCGTGCGAAGAGGATGGCGGCGTAGAGGGCGCGGCGGGCCTCCTCCGCTTCCCAGTGCGGGAGCTCTTGCCGCGGGTCGGTCGACGCTTGCGCGACCACGCGTTCGAGGTCCTTCTTCGTCTTTCGGGGGAGGACCGAGCTCACGCGCTTCCGGAGGTCCTTCACCGCCGGGGTCTCGTCGGTGCTCGGCAAGACCGCCTCGAGCAACGCCAGGATCTGCGCGCGGGGCAGCGTGTAGATGCTCCCGCTCGCGGCGATGCGGGTGCACGCGTACGCGACGTGGAAGAGGCCGATCGGGCGGCCTGCGTCGCCGACGAGCTCGTTGCCGACGACGAGGGCGCGTGGCTCCGTCTGGAGAAGGAGCGCGTCCTTGCCGGTGCCGCGGCAGAGCAGCGGGGGCGGCGCGCCGAGGGCCGCCGCGACGCCGCGCGCGTCGCTGACCAGCGTGTACGAGTCGGGCAGCGGGGGGTGCTGCGCGAGGAGCGCCTCCTGGCCTGGGAACAGCTTCGGCAAGAACGGGTCGAGGACGGCGAAGATCGAACGGAGCGCCCAGCAGCGGGAGGGGCCGACGAGGCGGTTCATCGCCTCCTCGACGAGGAGCGAGCCCTCGATCGGTCGGAGCGCGGTCGCGTCGTCGAGCGTGATCTCGATCTCGTCGCCCGTCGCGCCGAGGAGCTGCGCGGCGGAGGCGACGAGGACGCCGATCTCCGGGCGGCCCGTCGCGATCGTGAGCGTGACGAGGGCCTGGAACGGCTCCGCCGCGAACGGGTCGACCTTCACCGCGCCGCGGAGCTCCGTGAGCGCGCCCTCGTCGTTGCGGCCGCGGAGGTTCGCGGCGAGCGCGAGGCGCGTCGGGATCGAGTCGGGGAAGGACTGGATCGCGGCGATGAGCTGGCGATCGGCCGCGTCGGGGTTTCCGAGGCGCTCGCGGTGGACGCGCGCGAGCGCGGCGCGCATCGCGAGGACGCCGGGCGTGTTCGGCGGCACGCGCGTCATCGCCGCCTCGGCTTGCTGGACGAAGGGACGGAAGTCGCCGTCCTTCGTGAAGCGCTCCTCCAGCGCCGCGATCGCGGAGGGCTCCGTGAGCGCGAGGTCGAACGCGCGCGAGAGGGCGGACTCCGCCTGCGACGCGGGCCAGGTGTCGGGGCGCGAGCGGATGAGGCCCGCGAGCGCGACGAGGGCGCGCGCGCGTTCGGCGGGGGAGCCGCTCTCGCCGAGCTCGGCGTAGAGGTCGAGCGCGCGCTCCTCGTGGCCGCCGCGCGCGGCCGCGTTCGCGAGGCGGTGCCGGATCTCGCGATCGTCGGGGTGGTGATCGGCGAGGTCGCGGAGGAGCGTCTCGGCCTGCGCGTGATCGTCGAGCTCCTCCTCGTAGATGCGCGCCTGCGCGAGGCGGGCGCGCCGGCGCGTGGCCGCGTCCGTCGTCGCCTCCGCGACGCGGCCGTGGAGCTGCAGCGCCTCCTGCCAGTTCTTCACCCGCTCCTCGAGGAGGGCGAGCACCTCCACCGTGGCGGGATCGTCCTCGTCGGGGCGGAGGGCGAGGGCGCGGCGGAGGTCGGCGATCGCGCCCGGCGTCGCGCCGAGCCGCGCCGCGAGGATCCCCGCGCGCTGCGTGTAGCACTTGGCCTTCACCGCCGGATCGGGGGCCGCCTCGGCGTGGGCCTGCAGCACCTTCACCGCGCCGTGCCAGTCGGAGGAGGCCTCGAGGAGCTCGAGCGCGCGCGCGAACGCACGCGGATGCTCGGGCTCCCGGTCGAGGAGCGCGCGGTAGGCGCCGAGTGCGCGGATCGAGCTGCCGAGCCGCTGCTCGTGGACCTCCGCGCAGTCGAGCCACGATCGCGCTGCGTTCTCGGGGTCGAGCGACGCTTGCGCCGCGCGCTCGTGGAAGGCCGCGACCGCCGCCCAGTCGCCGGCCTGCGCGCGGAGGGCGCGCGCGGCGTCGAGCGCGGGGAGGAGCTCGGCGTCGGTCTCGAGCGCGAGCGCGTAGCCCGCCTCCGCGTCGCTCGTGCGCCCCGAGCCGTCGTCGACGACGCCGGCCGCGAACGCGAGGAGGGTGCGGATCGGGACGTCGGCGGTCGCGCGCGCGCGGGTGAGGAGCGCCTTCGCGAGACGGGCGTCGTCGATCGAGGACGACGCCGCCGCGCAGCGGACGAGGCCGTCGAGCGCGAGCGGGTCCTCCGCGTCGGCGAGGAGGAGCATCTCGTAGAGCGCGGTCGCGTCGTCGGCGCCGAGCGCGCTCTCCTGCTCCGCCGCGAGCGCCATCCGCCGCACGACGCCGCGCGCGAGGTCGGGATCCGTCGTCGCCTGCGCGAGCTGTTCGAGCGTGCTCGCGACGTCGTTCGCCTTGTTGCCGAGCCGCGCGACGCGCACGCGATCGGCCGCGACCTCGACCGGGCGCGCGCCGGCGCCGAGCGCCTCGTCCCAGTGCCTCGCCGCGCGGCCGGGATCGTCGAGCCGCAGCTCCGCGAGGCGCGCGAGGCGCACGAGGACACGGAGCCGCGCGGTGGGCTCGGGCGAGAGATCGAGGAGCTCGACGAGGATGCGGTCGACCGCGTTCCAGTCGCCGCGCACCTCGTGGAGGCGGAGCGCGCCCCAGAGCGCGGCGTAGCGATCGGCGTCGCCGCCGAGGAGCGTCGCGTCGAGGGTGCGCGCGTACGCGTCGGCGGCGAGGTCGCGGTCCTCGACGCACAGCTCGAGGACGATCGCGGCGCGGAGCAAGAGCCGGACCTGCGCCGTGCGCTCGGTGCTCGTCTCCGCGAAGCGCTGGAGCGCCTTCGCGAGGCGCTCGTACTGGCTCGTCTTGCGGAGCAGCCGCTCGAGCGCGGCGAGCACCGGCGCCGAGGAGGGCGTACGCTCGAGCGCCTCCGCGTACGTCGCGATCGCGTCTTCGATCTTGCCGAGGCGCTCCTCCTGCACGCGCGCGATGTCGATGAGGCCGAGCGCGGCGTCGTCGGGGCGCGGCGCGATCTCGACGAGGCGGCGGCGCGCCGCGACGACCTGCTCCCAGCTCCCCTCGCGCTCGTGGATCCGAAGCGTCGCGATCGCGGCGGCCTCGTGCTTCGGATCGCGCGCGAGCACCGCCTCGTACGCCGCGAGCGCGCGTCGAGGATCGCCGATCCGCGCTTCGATCGTCGCGCCGACGCGGTAACGCATCGCGATCGCCTCGTCGCCCTCGAGCAGCTCCGCCTGCGCCTCCAGCGCCGCGACGTGCTCCGCCCAGCGCCCCGCGTCCGCGAGCGCGCGCGTGTGCGCGACGAGCTTGTCGAAGCGCGCGATCGGCGCCGGCTCCTCCTCCGCGAGGACCTCGCCGAGGAGATCGGCGGCGCGGGCGGCGTCGTTCGTGCGTACGTGCAGCACCTCCGCGAGCTCGAGGCGGAGCGCGCGCCGGCGCCGCGCGTCGGTCGTCGCCTCGATCGCGGTCTCGTAGAGGCCCACCACGCGCGGCCACTGGTTGGATGCACGATACATGCGATCGAGCGCCTCGAAGGAGGTGCTGTTCGTCGGCTCGAGCGTGAGGACGCGCTCGTGCATCGACGCGATCTCGTCGCGGGGGCCGTTCGCCGCCTCGAGCCGCTCCGCGAGGGCGGCCCAGCGCACCGCGCGCGCGCGCGGGTCCGCGATCCGCTCCGCCTCGCGCCGCTCGAGGTCGAGCACGAGGCCGGCGTGACCGCGCGCCTGCGCCATCGCGAGGAGGGCGTGGACCGCGGGCGTGAACGCGGGCGCGGTCTCGACCGCGAGCCGGTACGCCGCGAGCGCCTCGTCGTGCTCGTCGAGGCGCGCCTCGCGCAAGCGGCCGAGCCGCACGAGCGCCCATGCCTTCGCCTGCGGATCGTGGAGGCGGGCGAGGAGCTTCTCGTACGCGGCGGCGGCCTCCTCCCAGCGCCCCGCCGTCTCCAGCACGAGGGCGAGCTTCTCGACCGGCCCCGGATCGTGCTCCGCGAGCCCGGCCGCGCGGAGGAGGCACTGCGCGGCCTGCGCGTGATCGCCGATGCGCTCGGCGTAGACGTCGCCCGCGCGCTCCCAGCGCTCGCGCGACGCGCGCGGGTCCTCGATCGCGCCGGCCTCGACGACGAGCATGCGCACGTACTCGTCCCAGTCGCGGCGGCGGAGGAGGATCGACTGGATCGCCGCGCGCGCGGCGATGTTGTTCGGATCGGCCTCGAGCGCGCGGCGCAGCGACGCGAGCGCCTCTTCTTCGCCGGAGTAGCGATCCTGGAGCGCGCCCGCGGCGCCGTGGAGGGCGCCGCGCATCGCGCTGTCGGTCGTCGTCTGCGCCATCGCGTCGAGCGCCTCGAGGACGCCCGACCAGATGTGCTTCGTCTCCTCGACGACGTCGTCGCGCGTGTCCTTCTGCTTGATCCGCAGCGCCGCGATCGTGTCCCACGCGCCGAGATCGGAGCCCTCGAGCGCGAGGACCTCGCGCATCGTCGCCTCCGCGCCGGCGAGGTCAGACGCGGCGTGCTCCTGGATCGCGCCGCGGTACCACAGGAGCGCGACGCGCTCCTTGCCTTCGAGGTGCGCGAGCTCCGCCGCCGTGCGCTGGAGGACGACGGAGGGATCGGCGCCTTGCTCCGCGAGCCAGCGCAACGTGTGCGCGACGAACCGCGCGTCGGGCGCGAGCGACTCCGCGCGGGTCAACAGCTCGCTCGCGCGGAGCGGGTCGTCCATCGCGTCGAGGAAGATGCGCGCCTCTGCCGCGAGCAGCATCGCCGCGCGCGTGGGCTCCGTCGCCGCGCGCGCCTCGACCTCCCGCGTCGCGCGATCGAGCACCTGCCGCCACGGCGATCCCGGCGCCTGGCTCGGCGTCACCGACGGCGCGATCGACGGCGGCGCCGTCGCCGACTTGATCGGCGCGAGCTTCGGCGCGGCGGGCGCGGCGGGCTTCGCGTTCGACCCCGAGCTCGGGATCGGCGGCGGCTTCGCAGACCCCGAGCTCGGGATCGGCGGCGGCTTCGGCGGGAACGAGGCCGCCGGCGTCGCGGGCACGGCGGACTTCGCCGCGCGCATCCCGCGCTGCGAGGTCGGCGCCGGCTTCGCCGCGCGCATCGCGCCTTCGGACTTCGGCTTCGCTGCGCGGATCGCGCCTTGCGACGCTGCGCGCATGCCGGCCTGCGAGGTGGGCGACGGGAACGACGGCAGCGGCGCGGCGTGATCCGCGGCGTCGTTCGCGAGCGCGCGTGGGGAGCGCGACGGCGGCGGGCTCGAGGTCGGCCGGGGCGACAGCGGCGGAGGCGGCGGGCGCGAGACGCCGGGTACTAGAGGAGGAGGGCGGCGCGACGCGGGCGGCGCGGAGAGACGCGTGGCCTTCGGAGGAGGGGGCGGCACCGACGCGCCGGTCCGCGTCGACGGCGGCGGCGGAGCGGGGACCCGCAGCGACGGCGGCGGCGCCGGGTCGGACTCGAGCGCGCTCGAGGAGAGCTCGGCCGCCGGCATCTCCGCCGTCGCGTTCAGCGGGTCGTCTCCACCTTCCGCCATGAAATCCGAAGCGTATCCGATCCGGTCCGTCAGGACAGGCCGAGCATGCGCCAGTCCAGCGCCTCGACCTTGCGCGGCGAGAGCGCGAGCTCCACCGTGAGCCGCGAGCCCACCGCCTCTCCGCCGATCTGGAGCGGGACCGCGCGCGAGAACGTCATCCGCGCGGCGGTCGTGAACCAGTCTTTCATCCCGCGCAGCGGGTGCTGGCCGCGCCAGATCTTCGGGATGTCGTAGACCGCGGTGAGCGTCTTCTGGTCGTAGATGCGGACGTTGAGCCAGTCGAGGAGGCGCTCCGCGAACGGGTAGGCCTTGAAGCCGTAGCCGAACTCGGGGCACGTCGCGGCGCCGGCGACGCTCACCATGCCCTCGTAGAGGATCGTGCCGCGCCGCGCGCCGGGGAGCGGGGCGAGGTGACCCGCGTCGTCGACGACGAGGACCTCGTCGCCGAGGTTCTCGATCAGCACGTGCGGCCGCCCCTTCACGACCGACTTCGGGACCGTGCGCGTGATCATCGCGGTGAGGTAGCCCCAGACCGTCTTCGAGATGCGGCTCGACGGCGACTGCTCCACCTGCTGCCGGTAGTCGTCGAGCACCTGCGCGTCCCAGCCGCAGCCGCCGAAGAACGTGAGCACGCCGTCGCACTCGAGCAGCGCGTAGCGCCGCGTCGGCAGCGGCCCCGGGTGCTTCGCGAGCGCGCGCACGCACGCGTCGAGCTTGCGCGCGCCGAGCGCGTGGGCCCACGCGTTGCCGGTCCCGAGCGGCAGCGCGCCCACGGCGGGGAAGGGCTCGCCCTTCGGCACGACGCGGTCGAGCGCGTTCAAGAGGACGACCGCGGAGCCGTCGCCGCCGGCGGAGAGGATGCAGCGCGGCGCAGGTGTTCCGGGGCGCCGTTCGCGCAAGAGGCCGCGGAGCCAGCCCTCCACCTCGTCGACCGTGCGCGTCAGCTTCACCGCCGCGCCCGGGAGCGCGCGCGCGATCTGCACCGCGATGCGGCGTCCGCCGCGCTTCGCGTTGGCGTTCACGAGCACGAAGATGCCGTCGCCGGTCGCCGCCATCGAACTCAGAGCCCGCTCGCGATCGAGGCGCGGACCTCCGCCGAGAGCGCGTCGCGCGCCGCCTTCGGCTCCTTGTCCGCCCAGCGCCGCGGGTCGACCGGCGGATGGATCGTGACGAAGACCTCGACCCCGGAGCGGGAGAGCATGCCCTTCGCGCGCAGCACCTCGCGCGTGCCCGCGATGCTCACCGGCAGGACCGGCACGCCCGCCTCGACCGCGAGGACGAAGCCGCCCTTCTTGAAGGGGAGCAGCTCGCCGGTCGGGCTCCGCGTGCCCTCCGGCGCGATCCAGATCGGCGTCCCGTGCTCGAGCGCGGTCCGCGCCTCGGCGAGGCTCGCGATCGCGCTCCGGTTGTTGCCGCGATCGACGGAGATGAAGCCGGCCGCCTTCATCGCGCTCCCGAAGACGGGGAGATTGAAGAGCTCGCGCTTCGCGACCATGCGGATCCGCGCGCCGAGCACGTAGTAGATGACGGCGACGTCGTAGTGCGACTGGTGGTTGCTCATCACCACGTAGGTCGCCTTCGGATCGTAGTGCTCGCGCCCGTGGACCGAGATCATCATCTCGCTGTTCGCGACGACGCGCGACGCCCACGCCTCGAGCCGCTCGTCGCACGCCTCCTTCGTGAGCGTGCCGCGCACGGCGTCGACCACGGTGACGGTCGACGTCGCGAGGGTCTCGCGCACGTTCTTCAACGAGAGGAGGAGCGATTTGCCCGACGCCACGACGTGCGCGTCATTCTAGGTCAGTTCGTACAGACGAGCGTGCTTGCTTGTGAGGTCTCGGCTCCCATACCCTGCGGCTGCGAGACTATGAGCGAAAGCACGATTCGCACCGCCCTCGGCGTGCTCCAGGACGAGCCCGACAACGAGCAGGCTTGGACCGATCTCGCCGCCGCGGTGCGCGGCGCGGGCGTCGACGCCGACCGTACGCTCACCCTCCTCGGCGCCGCGCGCGCCGCGCACGAGATGCGACGCGAGTACGAGGCGGTCGCCCGCCTCCTCGAGCTCGAGGTCGAGGTGGCGCGCGGCGACCGCCAGATCGAGCTCTACCGCGAGCTCGCGCAGCTCCGCGACGACGTGCTCCTCGACGACGCGAACGCGCTCGCGGCGTACAAGAAGCTCCTCGAGCTGCGCCCCGACGACGCGGGGGCGAAGGAGGGCATCGAGCGCAGCGAGGTGAAGCGCTCCAAGTGGAAGGACCTCGCGCAGAAGTACTTCTCCGAGGCGAAGGGCGCGAACGATCCGAGCTTCAAGAGCTCGCTCCTCGTGAGCGCGGCCGAGATCGCCTACCGCTACGCGCGCCCCGAGCTCGAGGCGCGCGAGGCGAAGGAGGAGGCGAAGCGGCGCGAAGAAGAAGAGGCCGCCGGCCCGAAGACCAAGCGCGGCAAGGGCAAGAAGAAGAAGGGGGAGGGCCCGGCCTCGGTGCGCGACCTCGCCGTCGCGGAGGAGAAGAAGAAGAGCCGCGACCTCATCGAGAAGATCCTCGGCCTCCTCCGCGACGCGCTCGTCGCCGATCCGAAGAACCGGCGCGCGATGATCCTCCTCGAGCGCACGCTCGCGGCGGAGCAGCGCTGGGAGGAGCTCGCGAAGGCGCTCGACACGTTCGCCGACCAGACGCCGGCGAAGGACGAGAAGCTCGCCGCCCTCACGCGCCTCGCGCGCGTGCAGATGAAGAAGCTCGAGGGCCAGAGCGAGCGCGCGATCACGACCTACGAGAAGATCCTCGACTACGCGCCGACCCACCCGGAGGCGACCCGCGTCCTCGTCGACCGCTTCACCGCGAACCAGCAGTGGGACCACCTCGTCGCGCTCTACGAGGGGCAGCTCGCGGCCGCGGGCGGGCGCGCGCAGGACCCGGGCACGCTGCTCCAGGTCGCGATGGTGAGCTGGAAGATGCGGAGCAAGCCGGAGGCGGCGGAGCCGTACTTCGAGAAGTTCCGGCGGTACGAGCCGGCCCACCCCGGGATGCTCGGCTTCTTCCGCGAGCACTGCGAGAGGACCGGCGACCAGACGCGCCTCCTCGCCATCCTCGAAGGCGCGAAAAACGCGATGCCCGACGGTCCAGAGCGATCCGCGATCGCCGGCGAAATTGCGCAACTCGCGGAAGTGGGTGAAAATGCGCAAAAGGCGATCGAGCAGTGGCGCACGATCCTGCGCTCGCAGCCCGACAACGTCGAGGCGCGCGACGCGCTGAAGCGCCTCTACCGCGCGACCGCGTCGTACAACCCGCTCGCCGATCTGCTCCGCGGCGAGCTCGAGCGCGTCGCCCCCGACGCGCCGAGCCGCCTCCCGATCCTGCGCGAGATCGCGACGCTCTACCGCGAGCACATCAAGAGCGACTCCGCGCTCGTCACCGTCCTCTCCCAGATCATCACCCTCGATCCGAGCGACGCCGAGGCGGTCCGCGAGCTCGCGCGCGTCTACGAGGCGCTCGGCCGCTGGCGCGATCTGCTCACGACGCAGATGCGCCTCGCGGAGCTCGATCCCGACGAGTCGATGAAGGCGGAGCTGTACCGCTCGATCGGCCGCCGCTGGCTCGATCAGTTCTCGAACGTGCAGAACGCGATCGAGGCCTTCGAGAAGCTCCGCGCGACGAAGCCGGAGGACACCGAGGCGCGGGAGAAGCTCCGCGAGCTCTACGTGAAGCGGCGCGCGTACAAGCCGCTCTTCGACCTGATGGAGGCCGAGTCCGCCCTCTTGCCGCCGGGGCCGGAGCGCCGCGCGATGTGGGCCGAGATGGCGAAGCTCGCGTCGGATCGGCTCGATCGCGGCGCCGACGCGTCGCGGCTCTACCGCATGATCCTCGAGGAGACGCCGGGCGACCTCGTCGCGCTCGACGCGCTCGAGAAGCAGGCCGATCGCGACAAGGACTACGCCACCGTCGCGATGGCGCTCGAGAAGCGGGTCGACCTCTCCGACGACACCGCGACGAAGCTCTCGCTCCTGCAGAAGCTCGCCGCGGTCTACGGCGAGCGGATGGAGGACCAGCCGGGCTCGCTCCGCATCTGGCGCCGCGTCCTCGACGTGTCGCCCGGCCACGCGAAGGCGCTCCGCGTCCTCCGCGAGGCGTACCTCGCCACCAACGACATCGACGCGCTCGCGGAGCTCTACGCCGCGACGAAGGACTGGGAGGGCCTCACCGAGGTCCTCTCGAACAGCGCCGACCGCACCGAGGACCCGCAGCGCAAGATCGAGCTCTCGTACCGCGTCGCCGCGATCTTCGAGGACGAGATCCGCCAGCCCGAGCGCGCGTTCCGCGCCTACGAGCGCGTGCTCTCGGTGAAGCCCGACGACGAGCGCGCCGCGACCGCGCTCATGCCGATCTACGAGCGCGAAGAGAAGTGGGCGCGCCTGCCCGCGCTCTACGAGGTGCTCCTCAACTACGCGAGCGGGGAGCAGGACCTCCGCGCGCTCTACGGGCGCCTCATCACCGTCGTCGGCGATCGCCTCGCGGACAAGGTCGCGGCGATGCGCTGGGCGCGGAAGATGTACGAGCTCGCCCCGCGCGAGCCGCACTCGCTCGCCACGCTCGAGAACCTCGCGCGCGCGTCGGGGGAGTGGTCCATCCTCACCGAGGCGATCACGGAGCGCATCGCGTCGGACGCTTCGGAGCCGGACGAGAAGCGCAGCCTCCGCCTCAAGCTCGCCGAGGTCGCCGCCCAGCACGCGGGCGCGCCCGACGACGCGGTGACCGCCTACAAGGAGCTCATCGAGGCGAACCCGAACGACGCGGCGGCGGTCGGCGCCCTCGACCGGCTCCTCCGCTCGCAGCCCGATCGCAAGGACGACCTCCGCTGGCTCTTCCGCCTGCGCATCGATCGCGCGGCCGGCCCCGGCGACGCGATCGTGCTGCTCTCGGAGTGGGCCCAGCTCGAGGAGGACGTCTTCTCCGAGCCCGCGCGCGCGATCACGGTCTACAAGGAGCTCCTCGATCGCGACCCGATGAACGCGCCGACGCTGCGCGCGCTCTCCCGCATCTACATCTCGATGGGCGACGCGGAGAACGCGGTCGTCATGTACGAGCGCGAGCGCGACCTCGAAGAAGGGCCCGCCCGCCTCGCGCGCGAGATCGACATCGCGCGCCTCTACCTCGGGCCGCTCAAGAACCCGCGCGCCGCGCTCGAGGCCGCGGAGCGCGCGCTCGAGATCGCGCCCAACGATCCGCGCGCGATCGGCCTCGTCGAGGAGCTCCTTCCGCTCGCGGAGACGCGGAAGGAAGCGGCGACGGTGCTCGACAAGGCGTACTCCGCCGCGAACCGCTTCGACAAGCAGGCCGAGGTCCTCGGCATCCTCCTCGCGACCGCGGTCTCGAAGGCCGATCGCCTCCCGCTCCACCTCCGCCTCGCGGCGGTGAAGTCGAACTTGGGCGATCGCGCCGGCGCGTTCGACGTCCTCGCCGGGGCCGCGCTCGAGCATCCGACCGAGCTCGATCTGTGGGATCGCCTCTCGTCCCTCGCGGTGAAGACGAACCGCGTCGCGCGCTTCGTCGAGACGATCGCGCAGGCGGTGCCGGAGACGGGGGAGACGGGCCTCCCCGCCTCGGTGGAGATGGACCTCGCCGAGCGCGCGGCCACGCTCTACGACGAGAACCTCGGCGACATCGACAAGGCGAAGCCGTACCTCGAGCGCATCCTCGCCCAGGACCCGACCAACGATCGCGCGTTCCTCCGCTTGAAGCAGATCCTCACCACGCGCGAGCTGTGGTCCGACCTCGAGGCGCTCTACGAGCGCGTGATCGCGGCGGCGGAGAGCCCCGAACGCAAGACCGATCTCCTCGCCGAGGTCGGCATCATCGCGGAGGAGATCACGAACGACACCGCGAAGGCGGTCAGCTACTACGAGCGCATCCTCGCCCTCGTGCCCGATCACGATCAGGCGACCCTCGCGCTCGACACGCTCTACGCCTCGCAGGAGCGCTGGCCCGATCTCGCCGACCTCCTCCGCAAGCGGATCGAGCGCGCAGGCGCGACCGATCCGACGCCGCTCCGCCTCCGCCTCGCGACGCTCCTCTTCGTCCGCCTCGGCGATCCGAAGGCCGCGCTCGACGAGCTCGAGCAAGTCAGCGAGGCCGATCCCGGCAACCGCGAGGCGAGGGACCTCGTCGAGAAGTGCCTCACGGAGGGCGATCTCCGCCAGCGCGCGGCCGCGATCCTCGAGAAGGTCTACGTCGAGCGCGACGAGATCCGCGATCTCGTCCGCGTCCTCGAGGTGCGCCTCGAGGCGATCGCGGAGCCGGATCCGCTCCGCGAGATGCTGCAGCGCATCGCCGAGCTGAAGGACGAGCGCCTTAGCGACGATCACGGCGCGTTCGCCACCTACTCGCGCCTCCTCCCGCTCGCGCCGGCGGAGCTCGCGCTCCGGGAGCGGTACCTCGAGATCGCGAGCCGCCTCGGCAAACAAGAAGAAGCCGCCGCGGTGCTGGCGGAGACGGCGAAGAACGCCGACGCCCCGCAGCCGCGCGCCGAGATCCTCGGCGAGGTGGCGAAGATCCACGAAGAGGGCGGCCGCACCGATCAGGCCGAGGCCGCGCACCGGCAGATCCTGGAGCTCGCGCCGGAGGACGCCGGCATCGCGCTCCCGGCCGCGCGCGCGCTCGAGACGATCTACATCGCCGCGAACCGCGGGGCGGACCTCGCCGGCGTGCTGCGCGTCCAGGTGAAGCTCGAGAGCGACAGCCCCACCCGGCGCGAGCTCCTCGGGCGCCTCGGCACCCTCGCCGAGGACACGCTCCAGGACGACGCCGCCGCGGTCGCGGCGTGGAAGGAGCGCCTCGACGAGGACCCGACCGACGAGGACGCGCTCAGCGCGCTCGATCGTCTCTACGAGCGCGCCGGCGACAAGCGCTCGCTCGTCGACATCCTCAAGAAGCGGGAGGAGAACGCGACCTCGGGCGACGACAAGCGTCGCTTCGCCCTCCGCGCGGCGAAGGCCTACGTCGCGCTCGGCGACGTGGAGGAGGCGATCCTCGCGTACCGCGCGATCCTCGACGACTTCGGCGCCGACCCGCCGACCCTCGTCGCGCTCGCGGACCTCTACGCGCGCGCGGAGCGCTGGCGCGACCTCGAGTCGACCTACGAGACGAACCTCGGCATCGCGACCGAGGCGGCGGAGCGCATCTCGCTCCTCACGCGGATGGGCGACGTGCGCCGAAAGCGGCTCGGCGAGGTCGCGAGCGCGATCGAGTCGTACCGCGAGGCGCTCACGATCGATCCCGACGCCGCCGCGGCGCGGGGCGCGCTCGAGGAGCTGCTCGACGAGGGCGAGTCCGCGCGCGCGGAGGCGGCCGAGATCCTCCGTCCGCTCTACGAGGCGTCGGGCGAGAGCGAGAAGCTCCTCCGCGTGCTCGACATCCAGATCGAGCAGACGAGCGAGCTCGACGCGCGGCTCGAGCTCCTGTCGCGTGCGGCGAGCGTCGCGGAGACGCAGGACCCGAAGCGCGCGTTCGCGTATGCGTCGCGCGGCTTGAAGGAGGCGGCGGCCGAGAGCACGGTCGAGGAGTGGATCGAGCGGGTGGAGCGGCTCGTCCTTCGCTCCGAGGCCTGGGCGGACCTGGTGGAGCTCTATCGCGCGGTCGCGCCCGACGTCCTCGACGAGGACAAGCAGGTCGGCGTGCTCGTCCGCATCGCGGAGCTCGCGCGGACGAAGGTCGACGACACGGAGCTGGCGAAGACCTCGTACCGGCGCGCGCTCGAGCTGCGTCCCGACAACACCGGCGCGCTCTCTGCGCTCGAGGAGCTGCACGAGGCGGCGAAGGAGTACGAGCACCTCGTCGACGTCCTGAAGCGCAAGGCGGAGATCGCGGAGAGCGACGACGACAAGCGGCACGTGCTCTACAAGCTCGCGCGCGTCTGCGACGAGTCGCTCGCCGATCGCGATCGCGCGATCGCGGCGTACGAGCAGGTCCTCGACCTCGGCCTCGACGCGCCCGCGATCGAGTCGCTCGAGCGCCTCTACGCCGCGGCGGGCCGCTGGAACGACCTCGTCGCGCTCCACGAGCGCGAGCTCGGCGCCGACACGACCGCGCCGCCGCGGCGCGCCACGATCAACCACGCGCTCGGGCACCTCTTCGTCGAGCAGCTGAACGAGACCGACCGCGGGTTCGACGCGTGGGCGGAGGCGCTCCGCATCGACGCGCAGCACCCGGCCACGATCGCGTCGCTCGAGGCGATCATGGCGAACAAGGACGACCTCGTGTCGGGCGCGCGCGCCGCCGCGATCCTCGAGCCGGTGTACCTCGCGCGGCTCGACTGGCGGAAGGTCATCGGCGCGGTCGAGGCGCGGCTCGAGGGCTCGCAGGACCCGTTCGAGAAGCGCGATCTGCTCCGCCGCCTCGCGAAGCTGCACGAGGAGCAAGAGGAGAGCTACCGCGTCGCGCTCGACATCATGGCGCGCCTCCTCGCGGAGGACCCGAGCGACGAGACGACGTGGGCCGAGCTCGAGCGCCTCGCGCGCGTCGCCGGCGCGGAGGACCGCCTCGCCGAGATCTACGCCGGCGAGCTCGCGAAGATGGCGGAGCTCGACGCGACGACGTCGCGGATGGCGTACCGCACCGGCGAGATCTTCGAGCAGGGCGGCGACCCCGAGCGCGCGCTCCGCTTCTACCAGCGCGCCTACGACTTCAACCGCGCGGAGGACCAGAAGTCCTTCGAGGCGATCGACCGCATCCTCCTCGCCGGCGAGCGATCGGCGGACCGCATCGCGCTCTACCGCGACGCGCTCGAGTTCAAGCACGACCCCGCCGAGCGGACCGCGACGTTGCACGCGCTCGCGCGGATCCAGGAGGAGAGCGGCGATCCCGAGGCCGCGATCGAGACGTACCGCTCTGCCCTCGACGTCGACGAGTCCGACGCGCACGCCCTCGACCAGCTCGACCTGCTCTACACGCGCCGCGAGAAATGGCGCGAGCTCGCCGATCTCCAGCGCCGCCGCGCCGAGCAGGCCGCGCTGCCGGAGGAAGAGGCGAAGTGGCGCCTCTCGCTCGCGAAGGTGCTCGACACCCGGCTCGACGACGCGCTCGGCGCGATCGACGAGCTCGAGGCGGTGACCGGCCTCGTCGCGCCGTACGGGAGCGAGCAGGGGAAGGCGGCGGTGGCGGGGCTCGAGGCGATGCTCACGCGGCCCGACTACCGTCCGAAGCTCGTCGAGCTGCTGAAGCCGATCTACGAGAACGCCGACGACTGGCAGAAGCTCGTCGACATCGCGCGCTACCGCTTCGACATCGCGGGGAGCCCGAACGAGAAGGTGGCGGTCCTGCGCGAGACCGCGATCCTCCTCGAGGAGCGGGGGAGCGATCAGGGGCGCGCGTTCGAGCACGTCATGGAAGCCTTCGTCCTCGATCCGGACGACGGGGACACGCGCGAGGAGCTCGATCGCCTCGCGATCGCGACCACGCGCTGGGACGACCTCGCGCGCACGTACGAGGCCGGGATCGAGAAAATCGATGGTATCGGAAAAAAAGAGCTGCTCGAGGCCCTCGCGCGCCTCCACGACAAGCGGCGCGACGATCCGCGCCGAGCGCTCGACGCGTGGGAGCGCCTCTTCACGCTCGACGAGTCGGACCCGCGTCCGCTCGACGAGATGGACCAGCTCGCGACGCTGCTCTCCGACTGGCCATCGCTCGTCCGCGTGCTCGCGAAGCGCGCTGAGCTGACGAACGACGACGAGGAGCGCGCGTCGCTCTGGCGCCGCATCGGCGAGGCGCGCCGCGACATGCTCGAGGACGCGCCGGGCGCGATCGACGCGTACGAGCGCGCGCTCGAGCTCGAGCCCGACAGCGCGTGGACGCTCGACAACCTGATCCCGCTCTACGAGGACAAGAACGACGCCGCGCGGCTCGTCGATCTCTATCGCCGCCGGGTGGAGCTGTGCGGCGAGCTCGACGAGGAGCTGAAGCACCGGCTCTTGCTCGACGCGGCCAAGTGCTACGAGATCGGCCTCCAGGATCGGCGCGAGGCGGTGGTGCTCCTCGGTCAGGCGCTCGCGATGAAGCCGGACGATCCGGAGATCACGCAGCGCCTCGTCGACCTCTACGAGGCGGAGAAGATGTGGCCGGAGCTCCTCGACGCGCTCCGCGCCGACGTCGCGCGCGCGTCCGATCCTGAGGTGAAGCGGACCCTCACGAGCCGGATCGGCCGCCTGCTCTCCGCCGAGCTCGAGGACCACGCCGGCGCGCTCGAGGCGTTCCGCGAGGTGCTCGCGAGCGGCTACGAAGACGCGGCCGCGACCGAGGTGCGCCGCATCGGCGACGCGCGCGAGGAGCTCCGCCGCGACGCCGCCGACATCCTCATCCCCGTGCTCGAGGGCGCGGGCAAACACGAGGCGCTCGCGGACGCGTACGAGCTCCGTCTCCGCGCGGAGACCGATCCCGCCGACCGCGCGACGACGCTCCGCACGATCGCGAAGGTCGCGGAGACGCACCTCCAGGACCTCGAGCGCGCGGAGAACGCGCTCCTCCGCGCGCTCGCGGATCAGCCGCTCGAGAGCGATCTCCACGGCGAGATCGAGCGCATCGCGAGCTTGCTCGGGAAGGACGGCTGGTCGCGCTACGCCCACACCCTCGGCGAGCGCGCGACGTCGATCTTCGAGCCGTCGACGACGTCGGACCTGTACCTCCGCCTCGGCCGGATCGCGGAGATGAAGCTCGGCGACCTGCCGCGCGCGGCGGAGGCGTACGCGCACTCGGCCGAGCAGGGCGGCGACGGCCGCGACGTCCTGATGTCGCTCGAGCGCGTCTACGCGCAGCTCGGCGACACGCGCGCGCTCGTCGACATCCTCGAGCGCCGGGTCGGGATCGAGGACGAGGCCGCGGTCCAGGCCGACCTCCATCACCGCCTCGCGAGCCTCCAGATCGGCGCGCTCGGCGACAAGGCGCAGGGCCTCGCCACCTTGCGGATCGCGCTCGAGCGCGTGCCGGAGCACCAGGCCGCGCGCGAGGCGGTGGAACGCCTCCTCTCCGAGGGCGCGCTCTTCGACGACGCGTTCGACACGCTCGAGGGCGTGTACCGCTCGACCAACCGCGGCGAGGACCTCGCGCGGCTCTACGAGCGCCGCATCGATCGCGCCGACGGCGTCCGCGGCCGCACGCGCGCGCGCCTCGACCTCGCGCGCGTCCGCGAGAACGAGGCCGGCGATCCCGCCGGCGCGCAGCGCGCGGTCGAGGCCGCGATCATCGGCGAGCCGACCGATCCCGACGTCTTGATCGAGCTCGAGCGCCTCGCGGAGAAGAACAACCAGTGGCGTGACGCCGCCGCTGCGCTCGCGCGCGCGCTCGAGGTGCAGGACACGATCGCGCCTCGCTCCGCCGGCAGCGCGGAGCTCTACGCCCGCCTCGGGGCGTGGTCGCGCGACAAGGTGGACGATCGCGAGGGCGCCGAGCGCGCGTTCGCGAAGGCGCTCGACGTCGAGGCGGACAACCTCGATCTCGTCCGCGCGCTCGAGCAGCTCCAGCGCGGCCCCGGCCGCGAGCGCGATCGGGTCGGCACGCTCCGCCGCCTCGCGAAGCTCGAGGGCGAGCCCGAGACGCAGCGCGCGCTCGCGAAGGAAGCCGCGTCGATCGCGGAGATGACGCTCGCCGACGCGAAGCTCGCGGAGGACATCATCCGCGACCTGCTCGAGTCGAACGAGGCGGATCCGTGGGCGATGGACGAGCTGATCCGCCTCCGCGACACCGCGGGCGACAACGAGGAGGTCGTCGAGCTGCTCCTGAAGCGCGCCGAGGGCGAGGCCGACGGCGCGGCCGCGCTCGCGTTCCGCCATCGCGCGGCCGAGACGGCGGAGACGCGCCTCGGCGATCGCAACCGCGCGGTGGGCCTCTACGAGGAGATCCTCGAGTCCGAGCGCGGCGACACGCGCGCGCAGGACCGCCTCCGCCAGCTCTACGGCGATCTCGCGAAGTACAACGAGCTCGCGAAGCTGCTCATGCTCCTCATCGATTTCGCGGAGTCACCGGGCGCGCGGTCGGCGCTCCGGATCGAGCTCGCGAAGCTCCAGGCCGAGCGCTTCGAGGCGCCGCGCGACGCGGCGGACACGCTGCGCCAGGTCCTCGACGAGGAGCCGGACCACGACGAGGCGGCGAAGATGCTGCTCTCGATCTTCGATCGCGGCGGCCGCGACGCCGAGCTCGCCGAGCTCCACGCCCAGCTCGTGGAGCGCGCGCGCGCCCGCGGCGACGTCGCGCTCGAGCTCGCGCGGATGGTCGATCTCGGCGCCGTCCTCGAGCTGCGGGTGAAGGACGTGAAGCGCGCGCTCGAGACGTACGAGGAGATCCTCGCGCGCGATCCGCGTCACGCCGGCGCGCTCGACG
This sequence comes from Labilithrix sp., assembly GCA_019637155.1. Taxonomy (NCBI): domain Bacteria; kingdom Pseudomonadati; phylum Myxococcota; order Polyangiales; family Labilitrichaceae; genus Labilithrix; species Labilithrix sp. The sequence continues at coordinate 125,624 of JAHBWE010000025.1, forward strand.
CGGTCGCGCGGCTCGCGGAGTCGCGCGGGAACTGGGAGAAGGCGGCGCAGGCGCTCTCCACCATCATCGAGGTCGGCGGCGACGCGGTGTCGGTCGAGCTCCCGCTCCGCCTCGCGGCGGCGAAGAAGGAGCTCGGCGACGAGGCCGGCGTCGAGGCGGCGCTGAAGCGCGCGCTCGCGATCGAGCCCGCGAACGCCGACGTGCGCGAGCGCCTCGCGCAGCTCTACGAGCGCACCCAGAAGTGGCAGGAGCTCGCGGACCTCCTCGCCGACGACGCGACGCTGGTGCAGCAGCAATACGGCAACGGCGAGTCGTCGCCGCCGCCGCCGCCGAAGATGTCGCTCGCGCCGGGCATGTCGATGCCGCCGGCGCCGCCGCACGTCGGCGAGCAGGTCCGGCTCCTCCGGCGCGCGGCCGACATCCACATCAAGCAGCGCAACTCGCCCCCCGACGCGATCCCGGTGCTGGAGCGCGCGTCGAAGCTGGTGCCGCTCGATCGCGAGCTCCTCCTCGTGCTCTGCGACGTCTACGCGAAGTCGGGGCGCGACCGCGACGCCGCGGCGGTCCTCGAGCGCATCATCGCGTCGTTCGGCAGCAAGCGGACGAAGGAGCTCTCGGTCTACCACCACCGCCTCGGCCGCGCGCTCTCCGCGCTCGGCGATCGCGACGCCGCGCTCGGGCAGTACGACATGGCGTTCAAGATCGATCCGGGCTCGATCGAGGTGCTGAAGGACCTCGGCGTGCTCGCGATCGAGACGGGCGATCTCGAGCGCGCGCAGAAGACGTTCCGCGCGCTCCTCCTCCAGCGCCTCGACGCGTCGAGCTCGATCACGAAGGGCGAGGTCTTCTACTACCTCGGCGAGATCTGCATGAAGCAGGGCGACAAGGCGAAGGCGGTCCAGATGCTGGAGCGCGCGATCGAGAGCGATCCGCAGCTCACCCGCGCGAAGTCGATGCTCACCGAGCTGAAGGCCGTGTGATCGGCTGGGTCCTCGGTGTCGTCGCCTGGGTCTGGTTACGCACGTTGCGGGTGACGCTCGAGGTCGATCCTTCTCTGCCGTGCGATCGCCCGTGGGTGCTCTGCTTCTTCCACGGCAAGCAGTGGCCGCTCCTCGCGTGGCGCCGGCGGCGGCGGACGGCGGTGATGGTGAGCTTGTCGCGCGATGGAGCGCTGCAGGCGCGCGTGCTAACGGTGCTCGGGTTCGACGTGGTGCGCGGCTCGTCCTCGCGCGGCGGGGCGCGCGGGCTCGCGGCGGTGGTGCGGAGGCTCCGGCGCGGCGACGCAGACGCGGCGTTCGCGGTGGACGGGCCGCGGGGGCCGTACGGCGTGGTGAAGGAGGGGGCGCTCGTCGCGGCGCGGCGGAGCGGGGCCGTGCTCGTGCCGATGGGGAGCGCGATCTCGGGGGGAGGGAAGGTCTTCGCGCGCGCGTGGGACCGGTACGCGGTGGCGTGGCCGTTCGCGCGGGTGGCGGTCGTGCTGGGCGCGGCGCTGCCTGCGGAGGCCGACGCGTGCGCGGCGGCGCGGGCGATCGAGGCGGCGAACGCGCGGGCGGAGGCGTTGTTGCCCCAGCGGCGCACCTACATGGTACCCTCGCGGCCGTAAGGTTCCGTTTGAATCAACGGCGAGGGGACGCGGTCCAACGGCTTCGTCGTCGTTTAGCTTGTGACCCGCCGTCCGGCGGGAGGGAGAGCTCCAGCATGATCCGCAGCGTTGTGTTTGGTTCGTTGGTCGTCGGCATTCTCGCTTCGGTCGCCGGCTGCAGGGTGACGGTCGAGACGAAGAACCGCTACACGGAGACGAACGTGCTGCGCACGGACACGGCGGACTGGGTGGGTCAGCCGATCCTCATCCAGATCCCGGCTCCCGGCGTCATCGTGAACGGCGGCGTGAACGTCGAGACGGCGCAAGATCCGAACGTGACGAAGGTGTCCGCCAACGCGCGCATCCTCGCGACGGCGTTCGCCGAGGCCGAGTCGGACGCGCGCGCCACGCTCGAGACGGTGAAGACGGGCTTCGTCATCACGAACACGCCGACGCTCATCACGATCCGCTGCGCGCAGGGGCAGACGGTGGGCGGCTCCAACGGCGGCGAGTCGGGCTGCGAGCTCACGAACATCATCGTCCCGCAGGGCACCGCCGACAAACCGCTCGACCTCCAGATCGAGACGACGAACGGCGACCTCAAGGTCAACGCGCTCACGGGCCGCCTGAAGCGCCTCGCCGGCAACTCGGAGAACGGCGACATCACGGTCCAGGTCGGCCCGTCGCAGAACTCGATCGGCGCCGACATCAGCTTCGTCGGGCTGAAGGGCGGCGACGTCACGCTCGACGTGCCGCAGGACTTCGCGGCGGACAACGTCTTCCTCGTCGCCGACGCGGACAAGAGGAACGCCTCGGCCTTCCCGGACATCACCGCCCTCGACGGCACGGTGGGCCGCGGCGCGGCCGGCACCGGCTTCAAGTCGATCAAGCTGACGTCGAACGAGTTCGCCGGCAGCTCCGGCGTCGTCACGCTGCAGTGACGTAGCGTATCGAGCTACGCGCGCTTCTTCGCGATCGCGTCGATCTCGACCCGGGCGCCCTTGGGCAGCGCGCTGACCTGAACGGTCGCGCGGGCCGGGGGCGCTTCGGCGTTGAAGCGCTTCGCGTACGTCGCGTTCACGGCCTGGAAGTCGCCGAGGTCCATCAGGTAGATCGTCGTCTTCACGACGTCCGCGAACGAGCAGCCGGCCGCTTCCAGCACCGCGGCGAGGTTGTCGAGCACGCGTTCGGTCTGGACCTCGATCGACCCCTCCACGAGCTCACCGGTCTTCGGATCGATCGGCACCTGCCCGCTGAGGAACACGAAGTCGCCGGCGTCGATCGCCTGCGAGTAAGGACCGATGGCTTTGGGCGCGGACAGCGACGTGACGGGCTTCATGCCCGCCGATGTTACTGCACCGGCGCGGCGAGGAGCGGGGAGACGAGCGCGCTCTTGCCCGAGGTGAGGGTCGCGGCGCGGGCGGGGCGCTGGACCTGATCGAGGAAGCCGGTGATGCCCTGCGGCTCGTTGCCGTTGCCGTGGACGAGCACGACCGCGCGGTCCTTGATCGGCTCACCTTTCGCGATCCAGCCGTCGGCGTCGAGCGGCATGAGCGAGAGGCGATTGAGCTGGCGGAGGCGGTTCGCGTCGTGCACGAGGCCGGGGAAGCGGAAGAGGACGGCGGGGACGATGCCGCGCGCGAGGAGCGTGCGCTCGAGGCCGAGGACCTCCTCGTCGAAGTCGACGCGCGGGTCGGTGAGGAAGTTGGCGCGGCTGCACGACTCGTTGAGGCAGTGGAGGGGATGCGTGCTCGAGTGATTGATCCACGTGATGGCGAGCTTGCCGCCCCGCTCCCACGCGAGGATCTGATCGAGCTCCGCGGAGTGGTTCTTCGCCCACCCGCCGGTCATCGCGATGCCGATCGGCACGGGCTTCCCGAGCTTGCCCGAGAGCGCGACCGCCCAGTCGAAGAGCCGCTTCTCCCACGGCTTCCGCGACTGACACATGTCGATCGTCAGCGTGAACGACTCGTCCGCGACGCGCGGCGCGTCGGCGTCGAGGCTCCGGAGCGCCTTGCCGGAGGAGCGGAGCTCCGCGAGGCTCCGCGCGTACGCGGTGCCGTCGACGTCGGCGCCTCGGCTCCCCGCCGCGAGCGCCGCGGCGTCGACGAGCGAGGTGACCTGCGTGTCCGCGTTCACGACGACCCGGGCACCCTTGCCCTCGAAGGTCATCGTGCGAATGACGGCGAGCTTGGTCCCGGCCGCGATCGCAGGCCCGAGCCGCGCAGCGATCGCCTTCGTCGCGACCCGCTCCTCCGCCGGCGCGACGGCCGCGTACCCCGCGATCGCGTGCGACGCGAGCGCCTCCTCTTCCCCAGCGACGTCCGCTTCGTCGTCCGCTCCATCCTCCACCGCACATGCCGCGACGAGCGATACGAGCAGCACGAGGAGAGCCGAGAGACCACGCATCCACCGGGCTGTCGCACATGTCGTACCATTCATGTGCATTCGTAAGACTTTGAAATGACTAGATCAGGCTCTCCGGAGCATGGTCCGCGTGCGACGCGCCGGCGGAGTAAAGGAACCAGCTGTACAAGGATACACTTTAGGTTATCCTTCATACCTACGCAACTGTCATGGATCACGTTGATCGCATCGTCCAAGCAATCCGGGTGAAGATGCCGCGCGCGCACGTCGCCGTGGAGAGAAGTGACAATCCTCGCGGCCCTGCTTGGATCGACGTGCGCTTGGACGACCAAGCCGTCGTCGTGGAGTGGCGGCAGGGAATGGGGTTGGGGGTGACGTCCCTCCCAACGGAGGGCCTCGGCCACGCCGCCGACGAAGTGTACGGCTCGATGGATGACGCGATTGAACGCGTTCACACGCTCTTCGAGACGAAGTCCAAGACCGTGGTCGCGCGACGAGCCGTGCTCGCCGAGCTGCGGTCGCGTCGGCGAGTCTCCCAGGAGGACCTAGCGCGACTGCTGGGGGTCAGTCAGCCGAACATCGCGAAGCTCGAGAAGCGAAATGACATGTCGATTCGAACGCTGCGAGCGCTGATTGGGGCCATCGGCGGTCGCCTCGAGCTGATTGCTCTTTTCGGAGACGAGTCCGTTCAGCTGATTCAGTTCGAAGAACCGCAGGGGTAGTCGTCAGAGCGCCTGGCGGCCGGAGAGGGCGCGGCCCATCGTGATGGGGTCGGCGTATTCGAGGTCGCCGCCGTGGGGGACGCCGCTGGCGATGCGGGTCAGCTTCACGGCGGCGGGGGCGAGCTCGCGCTTCAGGAGGAGCGCGGTGGCTTCGCCGTCGACGCTCGGTGGGGTCGCGACGATGACCTCGGTGACGCCCTCGTCCTTGATGCGCGCGAGGAGGCGCGGGAGCGGGAGGTCCTCCGGGCCGATGCCCTCGAGCGGCGAGAGCAGGCGGCCGAGGACGAAGTAGCGGCCCCGCATCGTGCCCGTGCGCTCGATCGCCATGAGGTCGTGCACGCGGCCCACCACGCAGAGGAGATGCGCGTCGCGCCGCGTGTCCTTGCACACCGCGCAGAGCACCTGCGGCTGCGGCGCGTCGGGGTCGACGTCGGCGATGTTGCCGCAGCGCTCGCACGGGCGGACGTGCTCGTGCAACGTGGCGAGCTCGGCGCCGAGGTCCTTCGCGATCGCCGGGTCGGCGGTGAGGAGATGGAGCACGTAGCGCTGCGCGGTCTTCTCGCCGACGCCGGGGAGACGCGAGAGGAGCGTGGTGAGCTTGCGGAGCTTCGGGGACTGCATCGGGCGAAGCGCGCGCGGACGCGCGGATCAGGTCAGGCCGGGGATCTTCACGCCGCCCGTGATCTTCTCGACCTCGGCCTCCATCGCCTTCTCCGCCTGCTCCATGCCGGAGTTCACCGCGAGGACCACGCCGTCGAGCGCGATCTCGATGCCCTCGCTCTTCAGGAACTCGGGGTCGATCTCGACCTTCGCGAGCTTCCGCGCGTACGTGACGGTCGCCTTCACCTTGTCGTTCAGGGCCGTCGCGACGATCTCCTTGTCGGCGAGCTCCTTCTTCTTCTCCTCCACCTTGCGCTGGAGGCGCGCCGCCTGGCGCATCAGCTCGTTCATGCCACCGCGAAACTGACCCATCTCGTCCTTCCTTCTCTCTCAGTCGTCTTGGGGCGGGAGCTTCACGTCCTTCAGCTCGGCGCCCAACACCCTGATCGCGTGCTGCACGAGCGGGTGGTTCTGCACCGCGTTCCGCGCGTCGAGCTGCATCTGCTTTCGCTTCGCCGCGTCGAGGTACGCGACGCTGCCCATCTTCGCGCCGCGCGCGGCCCGCTCGAACACGACCTCGGTCGGCACGCCGAAGTGCGCGCGCGCGGCGCGCTCGAGGATGTCGCGGGCGTCGACCTGGTCGGCGCGGTCCTCTTCGAAGGAGGTCTCCTCGACGCCGATGAGCACGCGCTCCTTCGTGACGACCTTCGGGACCGCGAGGTCGAGCATCGCCGCGACGGGCGGATGCTCCGCGCGCACGCGATCGACGAGCGCGCGCCAAGACGTCATGAGATCGGGCTCGGCGACCGACGCGGACACGCGCTCGTGCACGTCCGACGACGGCGCGGGTGGCGCGACCGGCGCAGGCACGACCAGCTCCGTCACGGGCTCGTGCCGCACCGTCACCGCCGCGACCTCCGGCTTCAACGCCAACGCCCCATTCGTCCGCGGCGTCTCGGCGGAGCGCGTCGGTTCGGCGGCGAGGGCGCGGGGGGGCTCGGCCCAGGTGGGGGGCGGGGAGGGGGACTCGTCGATCGCTGGCATCGCCGAGGTCGCGGAGGCGCTCGTCTCCGAGCGGGAGCGGCTGCTGCCGCCGCTGCCGCCGCCGCGCGCTGGGGGCGGGGCGCCGGTCGCGAGGCGCTTCTCGAGCTCGCCGAGGCGGGTGAGGAGCTCGTCGAGCGGGAGGAGCGCGGGGCGGCGCGCGAGGCGGACGAGCGTCATCTCGAGGTTGGAGCGGACTTGGCCGCTTTTCACGATGTCATCGAATCCGCGCGAGAGGCCGGTGAAGATGCGGCCGAGGTCGTCGGCGTCGCTCTTCTGCGCGAGCGCCATCACGTCAAGGACCTCCTCCTCCGCGAGGTCGAGGAGCTCCGGCGCCTGGTCCGGCGCGCAGACCTTCGCGACGACGAGGTTCCGGACGTGACGCATCAGGTCCTTCCAGAGATGGACCATGTCGAAGCCCTGGCGCGACACCTGGTCGAGCACGTCGAGCGCGACCGCCGCGTCGCCCTCGAGGACGGCCGCGGTCAGCTTGTGGAGGACCTCGCGATCGGCGACGCCGAGGACCTTCGCGACCGTGTCGGCGCCGATGCTCGAAGCGCCGAAGGCGATGACCTGATCGAGGAGGCTCATCGCGTCGCGCATCGAGCCGGCCGCCTCGCGCGCGAGGACGTTGATCGCGGCGTCGTCGGCGGCGAGGTTCTCCTTCGCGACGACCTCCTTGAGGCGCGCGCCGATCTGACGCGCGCTCACGAGCTTGAAGTCGTAGCGCTGGCAGCGGCTCAGGATCGTGACCGGCACCTTGTGCACCTCCGTCGTCGCGAAGATGAACTTCACGTGCGGCGGCGGCTCCTCGAGCGTCTTCAGGAACGCGTTCCACGCCGCGTTCGAGAGCATGTGGACCTCGTCCACGATGTAGATCTTGTAGCGATCGCGCGCGGGGCGGAAGGCGAGGCCCTCTTGTAGGCGCCGCACCTCGTCGATGCCGTTGTAGCTCGCGGCGTCGATCTCCTGGACGTCCATGTCGACGCCGGCCGCGATCTCGGTGCACGCGGCGCAGACCTGGCAAGGCTTGGAGGTCGGGCCCGTCGCGGCGCCGTCGGCGCCGAGGCAGTTGAGGCACTTCGCGAGGATGCGCGCGCTCGTCGTCTTGCCGACGCCGCGGACGCCGGTGAACAGGAACGCGTGCGCGACGCGGCTCTGCGCGATCGCGTTCGCGAGCGTCTGCGCGACGTGCTCCTGTCCGATCAGGTCGTCGAACGATTGCGGCCGGTATTTTCGCGCCAGGACCAGGTACGACAAGGCAAGGGATGGTCTACCTCACCCCCGCGCAGACGTCGACGGTGGCACGAAGCCGGAGGTGGAATCTGCGGCGCGCGTGGGATAGCCAGGCGGCGTGGCGGCGCGGCTCGATCGTGTGATCTTCGCGTTCGCGGTCGTCTCCGCGCTCGTGACGGCCGCGTTCGTCGCGTACGCGTTCGCGTTCAGCCCGCAGAACCCGGTCGCGTCGGAGATGGGCTTCGAGGCGCTCCGCGTCGCGCGGAAGCTCCCGCTCTACGTCGACCCGTGGAAGGGCGCGTGGGAGGACGGTCCGCCGCCGTCCCGCTATTACGTGCTCTATACACCGATGTTCCCGTGGCTCGTCGGCAAGCTCGCGGGGCTCTGGTCGCCCACGCTCGCCGGCGTGCAGACGACGGGCCGCGCGATCGCGGCGGCGGCGTGGCTCGGCTTCTACGTGCCCGCGGTCGTGCTCGCGCCCCGGGAGCGACGGCGCGCGACGCTGATCGCCGCGATGTTCGGCGCGAGCGTGTACTTCATCGCGCGCCACGCGGCGTCGATGAGCCCCGACACGCTCGCGACCGCGCTCGTGTGCGGGGGCGTCCTCCGCGCGGTCGTGAAAGAGCGGATCGATCCGCTCGCGGCGGTGCTGCTCGTCGCGGCGCCGTTCATCAAGCCGAGCTGCCTCGGCGGCCTCGCCGGCGCGGGGCTGGTGCACCTCGTCTTGCGGCGCGAGGGCTGGGTCCGCTCCGTCGTCGCCGCGCTCGGCGCCGCGGGCGTGCTCGTCCTCGCCTGCCACCTCGCGAGCGACGGCGCGTGGCTCACGCACATCAAGAACTCGACCGGCCAGCCGCTCACGCTGACGCGCTGGGTGCAGGAGTACGGGAGCCGCTTCGTCGTGCTCGGTCTCCCGCACCTCGTCGTGCTCTGGGTCGGCTGGAAGCGGCGGACGACGTGGCTCGCGCTCGCGCCGCTCGCGGGCAGCGTCGCGTGGGCCACGTTCATGATGGCGAAGCACGGCAGCGGCTCCCACTACTGGTTCGAGCCGACCGCGCTCGCCGTCATCGCGATCTCGCGGACGCCGCCGGCGATCGGATCGTTCGGGCCGGAGCCGGAGCCGGCGTGGACGCGCTGGGCCGCGCTCGCGTTCGGCGTCCTCGCCGCGATCACGAGCTGGCCGCAGTACGCGAAGGAGCCGGGCCGCTACCGCGCCTACGAAGCGCGCATCGCCGCGCTCCGCGCCTACTGCGTCCACGAGGCGAACGAGTTCGTGCTCTCGAGCGACTTCGACACGGAGATGCGCCTCAACGGACGCATCTCGGTGCCGGCGTGGCAGTCGGTGTTCCTCGCGAAGTCGGGGCGTTTCCCGCTCGACGCGTGGCGCGCCGACCTCGCGCGGCCGGAGATCCGGTGGGCCGTGCTCGGCGACGATCCGCTCCATCCTCCGCCGAGCACGAACGACGCGAACGTCGAAGGGAGCCCGTTTTACGACGTGCTCGCGGACGCGCTCCGCGAGAGCTTCGAGTTCGATCGCGAGGTCGCCGGCACGCGCGTCTGGAAGCGGAAGGTCAGCGCAGGAGCTCGCTGACGACCATCAGGTACTCGGACAGCTTGTACGCGGGCAGGCCGCCGAGGACCTCGGTCGACGCGGTGAGCTCCTGCGCGCCCCAGCGCGCGATGCCGTCGAGCGTCGCTCGCGTGTCGGCGGCGAGCGCGGCGTCCTTCGCGAGCGTCGCGGCGGCGAGCGTCGTCCATGGATGCCACATCGTGACGAGGGCGCCGGCGTCGGGCGCGAGCGCCACGCGCCCGGTGTCGTAGGTGTCGCGCGCGCACGCTCCTCGCCGCTGCGCGTCGGGGCGGCAATGCACGACGAGCTCCTTCGCGAGCGCGATCCGCGTGGGAGGATCGGCGTCGCGCGCGATGAACGCGAGCTGCTCGGTGAAGCCGACCGCGCGCGTGTCCGGCTCGCCGTTCGCGACCTGCCGCGAGAGCCAATCGAGCGCGCCCTTCGCGTCGGGCGACACCGCCGGCTCCACCGACCCCGACCCCACCGTGGCGAGGGCCCACGCCGCGAGCGCGGTCGGGTAGAGCGCCGATCGCTCGTGCGTCGGATCGAGCTGTGGGTGCGGTCGCGCGGGGCGGTTGGGATCGGACGTCGCGGGCTTGGTCATCGCGCGTTCGTGGAAGCCGCCGTCGGGGTGGCGCGCGGCGCGGAGCATCGCGAGCGCCTCGCCCTCGCCGAGGCCGGCCTCGTGATCCTTCGTCTCGCGGAGCGTCGCGTGGAACGCGAGGACGGCCCAGGCCGCCGCCGCCGTCGCGGGCTGAGGCGCGGCGGGATCGGTGGCGGCGATGCGCGGGCCGACCCAGCCGCCGCCGACGCGCATCGCCCGGAGCGCGCGCGCGCCCGCGGCGAGGGCGGCGACCGGCGCGCCGTCGCACGCGCGATGCGACTCCGCCAGCGCGAAGAGCTGCTGCGCCGTATCCCAACCCGACGGCTGCGCGCGCTCCTCGCCCGCGAACGAGCCGTCGGTGCGCTGGCCCTTCACGAGCGCGGCGGCCCAGCGCC